>JBEKTJ010000026.1:0-44245 GCA_049516155.1 Bryobacteraceae bacterium | reverse complement strand
CGGTTAGGATAAACGCTGAATGCATATAAGCGTGAAACCTTCCTCAAGATGAGATCTCCCAACCGTAAAAGGTAATAAGAGCACTGGTAGACTACCAGTTTGATAGGACGGGTGTGTAAGCGCAGTAATGCGTTGAGCTGACCGTTACTAATTGCTCGTTCGGCTTGATCATAAAATTTGCTGTACATGCAAAGTGTTCTTAGTGGGGCAGGGTCGTACCCTGCCACGAAGCGCAAGCCCGTCAAATATTCAAGACCAAGTTTCGTGCGCGTAGTCGCAAGCTTCTGGGTGATTATAGCGAGAGGGACCCACCCGTTCCCTCCCGAACACGGCAGTTAAGCCTCTCAGCCCCGATTGTACTGCACGCGCGAGTGTGTGGGAGAGTAGGAAGTTGCCCGGTCTAAAACAAGAAGCCTCCGAGAAATCGGAGGCTTTTTTGTTTGGCTTGCGCGTCGGCAGCCGTTCCTGCTTATGATGGTTGCATGTCCGACCTCATCGCATTATGGGAAGCGCATACAGCGCACGAGTTCTCCACGCGCGATACCGAGGCCACGCTCAACACCATGGTCGACGACGCTTACGTCAACCATGTTCCCGTCCTCACCGGCGCACACGGGAAGGCCGCCCTGCGCGCCTTCTATGGGCGGGACTTCATTCCGAAAATGCCGCCCGACACCACCCTCACGCCGATCTCGCGCACCGTCGGCGAGAACCAGTTGGTCGACGAGATGATCTTCGCCTTCACGCATTCCATCGAGATGCCGTGGATGCTGCCCGGAGTCGCGCCGACCGGCAAGCGCGTGGAAGTGCCCCTGGTCGCAATCGTGCGGTTCCGCGACGGCAAGCTTGCCCACGAGCATATCTACTGGGACCAAGCCTCGGTGCTGAAGCAGCTCGGCCTGCTCACCGACGAGTCTCTTCCGGTCCGGGGCGCGGAGACTGCCGAGAAGGTCCGGCGAGGGGCCAAGCCCGGATGCTGACCGATGAGCAAATCTCGGAATTGAGATCGCACTTCCCGATCCTGCAGGAAAAAACCTACCTCTATAACTGCTCCCAAGGCGCGCTTTGCGCCTCCGTTGAAGCCGGCATGCGGAAATACGCGGCGAGTTGGCGGACCTCGACGGCGCCCTGGGATGAATGGATGGAAGCCTATGAAGCGCTGCGCGGCGCATTTGCGCGTTTCATCAACGCCCAACCGGATGAGGTAGCGATCGTCACCAGCGCATCCGCGGGAATCAATCCGATCGCGAATGCGCTTCAATTTGACGGCCGCAACAAAGTCGTGATGAGCGAATATGAATTTCCGACCATGGCGCACATCTGGCTGGCCCAGCGCCCGCGTGGGGCCGAGGTCGAGTTCCTGGACGGCGTCGACAACGCCATTCCCACCGAATGCTATGAACGCGCCGTCGATGCCAGGACGCGCATCGTGCCGCTGACGCAAGTCTCCTTCGTCAACGGGTTCCGGCCGGATGTGGCGGCCATCGCCAAGATCGCGCACGCCCAAGGCGCTCTTCTGTTTCTCGACGGCTATCAGGATTGCGGGACTCGCCCGGTCGACGTGAAAGCGCTGGACGTAGACTTCTTCGTCACCGGCACGCTGAAGTATCTGCTGGGGCCGCCGGGGCTGGGTTTCCTCTACGTTCGGCGCGAGCTCATCGAGACGCTGACCCCAACCATAACCAGTTGGATGGCCCAACGCGACGTATTCGCGTTCAATACAAGGTGCCTGGATCCGTCGCCGGATGCCCGGCGCTTCGAAGGCGGCTCGCCTCCCATCCCCAACATTTATCTGGCGCGGCCGGCGATTGATCTGCTAGCAGGCATCGGGATGGACAATGTCGCCGCGCAGGTTGAGCGCCTGACGCGGGCATTCTTGAAAGGCGCGCGCGATCTGCGCATCGATTCCAAAACCCCGCCGTCGAGTGTGGGACCGCTGGTGGTGCTGCGGGCGAAGGATGCCGCCTTGGTGCTCGCTAAGCTCGCCGCGCGCGGAATCGCCGTTTCAACGCGCCGCGATGGGGTGCGCTTTGCGTTCCACGTGTACAATTCCTTGCAGGACGTCAACGTGGCCTTGACGGCCGTCGAAGACAACCTGGATCTGATGGTGCGCGCGTGAAATTCTTACCGGCGGCTGCCGGGTGTATTCCGCCGCAGACGGACCGGCTTCCGGAGTCACAGGATTTATCGTACCGTCGACGTGCCTCGCCGTGCGAAGATCGTCACATGGCCCGCCGCCGGTTTCTGGTCGAACGCGTACGCGATGACGCCGCCGAACTGCGAGGCGAAGATGCCCGCCATCTCTCCCGCGTGCTGCGCGCCGAACCCGGACAACAATACGAAATCTCCGACGGCGCCGGTGTCTACCTCGCCGAGATTGCCGCCGCGGAAAAGGATCGTGTGGTCTTCCGCGTTGTGAAGGCGCTGGACACGCCGCAGGCGCCGGTGTGCCTGACTCTGTGTCCGGCACTCATCAAGTTCGATCGTTTCGAGTGGCTGGTCGAAAAGGCCACTGAACTGGGGGTTGCGGGGATCGTTCCCGTGGATGCCGCACGCTCGGAGACGGGACTTTCCGAAGCGGCCCGGAAGCGTGCCGCGCGCTGGCGGCGCATCGCGCACGAGAGCAGCCAGCAAGCGCGCCGCCTGGGTCCCCCCCAGATTTGTGCACCTCTCTCGCTGAGCGTGACCCTCGAGGTGAGCGTGGGCCTTCGCTATTTCCTCGACGAGAAGGCAGGCGCACCGCCGCTTCTGGCCACCATCCCGCCTCCCGCGGATCGCCGCAGTGCGGATCGCGTGTTGTTGCTGACCGGTCCCGAAGGCGGCTGGACGGATAAAGAAAGGGCTGCCGCCATCGCCGCCGGATGGGCGCCGGTCTCACTCGGAGCCCTGATTCTGCGGGCCGAAACCGCCGCCATCGCCGCCGCCGCCATCCTTACCCATGCGTGGTGGGCATCTCAGTTAGAATGAAGCATAGGAAGCTTTCTTGCACACTCCGTTCGATCTGCTAGCTATTTTCATCATCCTCATCACGCATTGGCAAATCCGGCGGCATTTTCTGGCGGCTGCCGGACGGAGGCTATCGGCGCGCGCAGCGGCTATCGTGCGGTGGGCCGTGTCGATCTTCTACACTCTCATGGCCGTGGCGTTCGCGCTGGGCTTCTCATTTCTGGTGAGCCGGTTGGTGCGGCGCTTCCACGTTCCGGCCACTCCCGCGCAAATTGCCGGCGCCGTGGCGCAGATCTGGCTCTTTGGCACTACCGCCGGATACCTGGCTTACAGCGCCGTGCGATTTCTTGCGGAGCGTTTCTGGGGTCCCACCTTCGATCCTGCGCGCCGCCGCCTGATAAATGCCGCCGGAAGCGCGCTGCTAGCCGCGCCATTCGCGGTGGCGGGTTATGGCGCGTTCATCGAGCGCCTGGATTTCCATGTCCGGGAAGTGGATATCCCGGTCCCTAATCTGCCTGACGGCTTGGATGGACTGCGCCTTCTGCACTTGAGCGACATCCATCTGAGCGCTTTCCTGAGTGAGAAGGATCTGGCGCGCGTGATCGATAACGCCAACGAACTGCGCCCGCATCTGGCACTGGTCACAGGCGACCTGATCACCGCGGCCGGCGATCCTTTGGACGCTTGCCTGCGCCAAATTGCCCGCTTGCGCTCGGACGCCGGCATTCTGGGATGCATGGGGAATCATGAGGACTACGCCATGGTCGAAGATCTCACGGAAAGGGAAGGCGCACGGCTGGGAATTCCGTTTTTACGCGGGCGCGCGCAACCCCTGCGCTTTGGCGGCGCCGTACTGAACGTGGCCGGCGTCGACTACCAGCGGTCCGGCAAGGATTATCTGCGCGGCGCCGAGCGCCTGGTGCTCCCCGGCGCGTACAACCTGCTGTTGTCGCACAATCCCGATGTTTTTCCAGTGGCGGTTGAGAAAGGCTACGATTTGACGCTGGCCGGCCACACACACGGCGGTCAAGTGACGGTGGAAATCCTACGCCAGCCCATCAATGCCGCGCGGTTTTTCACGCCGTACGTGTATGGACTGTATCGCCAGGGCGCGGCTGCCGAGTATGTCACGCGCGGCATCGGCACGATTGGGATTCCTGTGCGTTTCGGCGCGCCTCCCGAGATAGCGCTGCTGCGCTTGAGAAAGGCATAAACCGCGGCGTGCGATACCTGATCCTGAGCGATATACACGCCAACTTGGAGGGCTTGGAGGCGGCCCTGGAGCATGCCGCCGGCAAGTACGACCAAGTGCTTTGCTGCGGCGACCTGATAGGCTACGGCGCGGATCCCAATGCCGTGACCGAATGGGTGCGCACGCACGCGGCGGGAGTCGTTCGCGGCAATCACGACAAAGCTTCCGTCGGGCTCGACGACCTGGAGTGGTTCAATCCGGTGGCGCGCGCGGCGGCTGTTTGGACCCAGCGCGAGCTAACGCCGGAGAATGCCGGCTATATCCGCGATCTGCCCAGGGGACCCCTGACATGCGACGGTTTCCAGATGGTGCACGGCTCGCCGCTAGATGAAGACGAATACATTCTGGGAGCGTCCGACGCGGCGCTGGTCTTCGGCTATCTGGAGACGCCGCTGATATTTTTCGGGCATACGCACCTGCAGGGCGGTTTCATCTGGAATCATGCGCGCGTCGAGACCATCGAGAAAACGCACGCTACGGAAGAGCGCCTCACGCTGGAATTGGATCCGGAATGCGCTTACATGATTAATCCCGGTTCGGTGGGTCAGCCCAGAGACGGCGATCCGCGCGCGGCCTACGTCGTGTACAACCCGGAGGAGAGTTTTCTGATTTACTACCGGCTGAGTTACGATGTGCGGAAGGCGCAGGAGAAGATCCGGCGGGCAGGCCTTCCGCCGCTGCTCGCCGAGCGGCTGGCTGCGGGGCGGTGAGAGGGCCAGTCGAGATGTTTCGGGATAAATCCGTATGCGTCCGGCGATATAATCTACCCTATGAAACGCCTCGTTCGCGCGATGCCTTTATTTGCTTCCGCCCTGTGTCTGGCTCAGAGCAACTCACCCTTGCTCTTGCAGAAGCCGGCGCTCAGCCGCACGCAGATCGTATTTGTCTACGCCGGCGACCTGTGGACGGTGCCGCGCGACGGTGGCGATGCCAAACGTCTGACCGTGGGCGCGGGCGTCAAAACGAACCCGGCATTCTCGCCCGATGGATCCCAGATCGCCTTCACCGGCGAATACGACGGTAACGTGGATGTGTTCGTCATCCCCGCTGAAGGCGGCGTGCCCAAGCGTCTGACCTGGCATCCCGCCCCGGACATCACGCTGGGCTGGACGCCGGACGGCAAGCGCATCCTGTTCAGCTCCACCCGCACGAGCTATTCCCGCTTCCGTGAACTGTTCACCGTGGGGCTGGACGGTGGCATGGCGGAGAAGCTCGTTCTGCCGATGGGCTTCGAGGGCGCCTACTCGCCGGACGGCAAGCAACTGGCTTATGTCCCGATCTCCCGGGCGTTCACCGCCTGGAAACGGTATCGCGGAGGGCAGGCCACGCCCATCTGGATCGCCACGCTGGCCTCCGGCCATATTGAAAAAGTTCCGCGCGACGGCTCCAACGATTTCAACCCGATGTGGGCGGGCAGCAGCGTCTACTTCCTTTCCGACCGCGACGGCCCGGTGACACTTTACAGCTATGACACCCGTTCGAAGCAGGTCAAGCGCTTACTGGACAACCATTCGTTCGATTTGAAATCCGCCTCCGCGGGACCCGGCGCCATCGTTTACGAACAGTTCGCCTCGTTGCATTTGTACGATCTGAAATCCGGCCAGACCCAGACCGTCAACGTGCAAATTAGCGGCGATATGCCGGAGGTGCGGGAACATTTCGTCAACGTAGGCAAGAAACTCCACAACGCCCATATCTCGCCCACCGGAGCGCGCGCGGTCTTTGAAGCGCGCGGCGAGATCCTAACAGTTCCAGCCGAAAAGGGCGACGCGCGGAACCTGACCAATACGACGGCCGTGATGGAGCGCGACCCGGCTTGGTCGCCAGATGGCAATACGATCGCTTATTTCTCCGATGAGTCGGGCGAGTATGCCCTGCATCTGCGCCCGCAGAACGGTCTGGGCGAAGTTAGGAAAATCGACCTGGGGCCGGGTTTCTATTTTGCGCCGCGCTGGTCGCCCGATAGCGCCAAGATCGCTTACCTGGACAGCCACCTGGCGCTCTGGTACGTGGACATCGGCGCTCAAAAACCGGTGCAAAAACCGGTAAAGGTGGACAAGGACCGTTTTTGGGGAATCGCGGCGCTCATCCCGTCGTGGTCGCCGGATAGCAAGTGGCTTGCATATTCCAAGCGGCTCGAAAGTCACTTGAGTGCGGTCTATCTCTATTCTATCGATGCAGGCCAAAGCACGCAGCTTACGGATGGCATGAGCGATGCGCGCGATCCGGTGTGGGACAAGGATGGCAAATTCCTGTACTTCACGGCCAGCACGGATTCCGGAGCGTCCTTGGAACCCGATATACACAGCGCCATCCGCCCGGTGTCGCGCAGCGTGTATCTGGCGGTGCTCACCAAGGACGCGCCTTCGCCGCTGGCGCCGGAAAGCGATGACGAGAAGGCCGCGGACGAGAAGAAACCAGACGAGAAAGCCGCCGGAAAGGACCAGGCCAAGAAAGACGACGCCAAGCCCAAAGTTACCGTGAAAATCGATTTTGATAACATCGGCCAGCGTATTTTGGCGCTTCCTCTCCCGGCCCGGCGGTACATCGATTTGCAGGCAGGCAAGCCCGGTGTGCTGTTTGCGCTGGAAGGGCCGCCTCTCGGAGCGGGCGAGAATGCCGCGCTCACCGTACACCGCTTCGATCTGAAGACGCGCAAATCGGATGTAGCCATTGCCGGCGTGCGCTCTTTCGAGATCTCGCAAGACGGCGAAAAGATGCTGTACCAACAGGGCGACAAATGGGCGATTACGGCGCCCAAGCCGATGGCCGCAGGTTCCGGCCCGCCGCCTCCGCCGCCCACGGGCGATAGCGACAAAACGCTGAAGACCGACGGCATCGACGTCCGCGTAAACCCTCGCCAGGAGTGGAAACAGATGTACCGCGAGGCATGGCGCATCGAGCGCGATTTCTTCTACGATCCCAAATTCCACGGCCTCGACCTGGCGGCCGCGGATAAACTCTACGCGCCGTATCTTGAGAATGTGCAATCGAGAGCGGACTTGAATTATCTGTTTTCCGAGATGTTGGGCGAACTGACCATCGGGCATCTGTTTGTGGCGGGCGGCGATTTTCCCGACGTGAAGCGCGTCGAAACAGGATTGCTGGGCGCCGACTACAAAATCGAGAATGGCCGCTATCGGTTCGCGCGCGTCTACAACGGCGAGAATTGGAATCCGGAAATGAAAGCGCCCCTCACTCAGCCTGGCGTCAACGTGGCCGCTGGCGATTACTTGCTGGCCGTGGGAGGCCGCGAAGTGCGCGGCGCGGATAATGTGTACAGCTTCTTCGAGGGCACGGCTGCCAAATCTGTGGTGCTCAAGGTGGGACCGGACGCCTCCGGCGCAAACTCCCGTGAAGTGATCGTGGTCCCGGTGGCCGATGAAGGCGGCTTGCGCAACTTGGCGTGGATCGAAGACAACCGGCGCAAGGTCGACCAATTGGGGGGCGGCAGGGTCGCCTATGTTTATATGCCGAACACATCCATGGCGGGGCTGACGAATTTCAACCGTTACTTTTTCGCGCAGGTCGGCAAGCAGGCCGTCATCATCGACGAACGCTTCAATGGCGGTGGCGCACTAGCCACCGACATTGTCGAATACCTCAAGCGCCGGCTGATGAGCGTGGTGAGCACTCGGGACGGCGCCGACGAGATGCAGCCGCAAGGCGCGATCTTCGGTCCGAAGGTGATGATCGTCAACGAATTCGCGGGGTCGGGCGGCGACGCCATGCCCTGGTACTTTCGCCGCGCGGGCGTTGGCAAGTTGATCGGCAAGCGGACCTGGGGAGGCTTGGTTGGCCGGGCCTTTGCTCCCGAGCTGATGGATGGCGGCTTTGTCTCCGCCCCCAGCTCCGGCGTGTGGAATCCGGACACGGGCGAATGGGAGGTGGAGAACCGCGGCATCCAGCCGGACATCGAGGTCGAACTCGATCCGGAGGCCGTACGCTCCGGACACGATCCACAATTGGAGAAGGCCGTCGAAGTCGTCGTGCAAGAGTTGGACAAAAACCCCGTGCCGCATCCCAAGCGTCCGGCGTATCCGAACTACCACGCGCAGTGAGCGCTCGTCGGTCCCCGGAGGTAAGGATTGAAACCGGCCATCTTTTATCGAATCGCCTCTGTCCTTCTTCTGCTCTTTGCCGCCCTACATACGTTCGGATTTTGCCAGGTCGATGCTAAGTGGGGAGTGGACTCGCTGATTAGCTTGATGCAGTCGATCCACTTTGACATCATGGGAACAAGCCGCACTTATTGGGACTTCTTTGTTGGCTTCGGGTTTTTCTTTTCCGTTTTCCTGGTATTCACTGCCGTATTGGCCTGGCAACTCGCTGGTCTTCCGGATCGGATCTTGGCGCGCATGCGCGGAACCGCGTGGGCGCTCGTCGTCTGCTTCGCCGCTGTAACGATCCTATCTTTAAGGTATGCGTTTATCATCCCAATCGCCTTCTCAATTTTGATCCTGATTTGTTTTGCTGCGGCCGCCTGGCTTTCAGCGAAGCCAGCCTGACATACTACCTGCCCTGCCCTTCTGCGCCGGCGGCCATTCGATCGGCAAAGATCTTCGCGAAAGTGTAGATGCTCTGCATCGGATTCGCGCCGATCGATGTCGGAAGCATGAAAATACGGTTGGCCGGTTGACGGAATGGACTGCCGGGCATGTGCCGACCCTCGAAGATCGATACGCTGCGCAGGTGGCGCAACGCTACGGCGCCTTCGTCCAGGACCGCCCCTTCTACGAATTCCCGTTCTTTCCCGCCTTGCGCGGACTCTGGACGGAGACCGGGATGTGGGGCCCGCATGCGGTGCGCAAATGGGAACGAAAAGTGTGGCTATCGCTCGATTACGGAATCGAGGGAGTCTATTGCGGACTCATTGAACGGGCAAGTCATGCAACTTACGGCGTCGAGGACGACTTCACTTACGCGTCCCATCGAAAATGCGCCGGAGCCGGTCTTTGCCGCTATTGCCGGTGCGCGCAAAGTGAGATCGCTCGGAATTGATTCCTTCATCGTACGGCTGCCGAGGCACCAGAAGTTTACAGTCGCCGCCTGCCAGTTGCTGCGCGCCCAGGCGCGGTTTGCGGATATCGCGGGCAACCGCCAAATCATGGTGACTGCCGTTGTGCCCGCCGATTGGACCTTTCAACTGCCTGCGGGCGAGTTACTGTTCTCAACTGGGATACTGACGAATGGGCTGTCGAAACGCGTAGCCCTACGGCTACCGGTTGCGGATCTTGGCGTCATCATTGGCGGACTCCCCGTCCAGCACATTTACGACTATTAAAGCGCCCATAAGGGCTGGAATGGATCAATTCATTTTTGTGGGGCAAGCCCGACATGCGGCGGCCTCCCAGCCGCCAGCCATGCCGCATTCACACGTCGAGGGGACATCTATCTCGTTCCCCTGCAACCTAGTACGGTTTTGCTGTAGACATTCATGTTCATGGCCGGGCTACGCTCGGGTGTGAAACAACAAACGGCCTCTGCAACCCGGCGTCTTGAATCTTACACCGGCGAATTCGACCGGCTGAGCAGCCTGACTATGGCAGCCGGCAAGGGCTTCAACGACGAACTTACTTTCATTCTGAATTACGCGGATATCTCGCTCGATATGCTCGGCCCCCAGCACCCTGCCAGCGACGGCCTTGTCGAATTGACGAACGCCGCCATACGCTGCGCGGAGACTACCCGCTCCCTGTTGCTGCTGACCGTCCAGGCGCGCGCTTCGGTCCGCTGCGATAAAGTGGGAGCAGAGCATGCGAATCCTGGGAATCGAGAGCTCCTGTGATGAGACCGCCGCCGCAGTGGTCGAAGACGGCATCGCGATTTTGTCGTCGGTGGTCGCCTCGCAGTTGGATACGCACGGCCGCTACGGCGGCGTCGTGCCGGAACTAGCCTCGCGCGAGCATTTGCGCGCCATCGTGCCTGTGACCCGCGAAGCCCTGAGCCGTGCGCGGACGACCCTGGCGGACCTTTCCGCAGTCGCGGTCACTGCCGGCCCGGGATTGGTCGGATCCCTTCTGGTCGGCATCACCTACGCCAAGGCGCTGTCCTTCGCCCGCGCAATTCCGCTGATCGGAGTGAACCATATCGAAGGCCATATCCACTCGGTGGTGCTGGAATCCGCGCGCGACGGGCATCCGGTCGAGTACCCTGCGCTGGCGCTGGTGGTGAGCGGCGGCCATACGCACCTGTTCGAAGTACGCGAGGGCTTCCACTACCGCTTGCTGGGCCGGACTCGCGACGATGCCGCCGGCGAAGCGTTCGACAAGGTAGCCAAGCTGCTTGGCTTCGGCTACCCGGGTGGGCCTGTGATCGATCGCCTGGCGCCCTATGGCAATCCGCGCGCAGTGCGGTTTACGCTGGCGCGCATGAAGGGTAACCCGCTCGACTTCAGCTTCAGCGGCTTGAAGACAGCGGTGCTGCGCTGGGTCGAAAGCCGCGACCTCGCCGATGAGACAGCGGCGCGGCGCGACCTGCTGCGTACGAATCCGAACCCATCGCTTGATCGGTGGCTGGCCGTCACTCCACAAGCCACGCGCGACCTGCTGGCATCCTTCCAGCGCACTGTAATCGAGGAGTTGCTGCGCCGCGCCGCTACCTCTGCTGAAAGTATCGGCGCGCGCACGTTGATCGTTTCCGGCGGTGTAGCGTGCAACTCAGGTCTGCGCGCGGCCGCACGGGATGCCCGGCTTTCCTGTCCCGCCCTATTTCCTTCGCCCGGACTTTCCACCGACAATGCCGCCATGATCGCCGCAGCCGCCTTCCCCCGGCTGGCGCGCGGACAGTTCGACGACCTCAGCCTCGCCGCACGCGCCAACATGGCACTCGCATAAACGGACGCAATTTTACATAGGCCGCTCGCGTGCCGTAACGATTTCCGCATGCTGCGCGTCGCCCTCTCAGGAGCGAAGGGACATAACACCACTTCTTATGCTGCACGGTAACCCCAAGGTCGCGACGGCCGTCATTGCGCTCTCGCTCGGGTTAGGCGGCGCCGGGACCGCCAACGCGGCCGCCGCTCTTTTCCTGGAGGAGCCGTTCGGGACGTTTGGACGCGTCACTCCCACCGGCCATGCGGCGGTCTACCTGTCCAATATTTGCGCCGCGGCGCCTACCGTTTTGCGAGCTTGCGGGCCGGGGGAAATGGGCGTGGTCATCAGCCGGTATCATCGCGTAGGGGGGTATGATTGGATTGCCATTCCGCTAATCCCCTATCTCTACGCCGTGGAGCAGCCGGAGCAGGCTCCGCTATATGTGAATGCGGAAATGGTGGCCAGTCTGCGGGATAACTATCGCCGCAACCATCTAGAGAAGATCGCGCCCGACTCCGCGGACGGCAACACGCCGGATGGGGATTGGGTGCAACTGGTGGGCGCCGCATACGACCGGAAGATCTACAGCTTCGAGATTGAAACCACGGAAGCGCAAGACGACCGGCTCGTCGAAAAGCTGAATTCGGAAAAGAACCAGACTCACTTCAATCTGTTTCTTTACAACTGCGCGGACTTCGCGCGCGGCGTCATGAACACTTATTACCCGCATGCCACGCATCGCAGCCTATTCGCCGACCAGGGCATTACCACGCCGAAACAGATAGCGAAGTCGCTGGTGAGTTACAGCAAGCGCCATTCGGATCTGCAGTTTTCGTGTTTCGTGATTGCCCAGGTGCCGGGCACGCTTCCACGCAGCGGAGCGGTCCGCGGGGTGTTCGAGGCGTTCCTGAAAAAGAAATATGTCCTACCCGTGGTGGTGCTGCATCCGCTGGTTGCGGGCGGCATGGCGGTGGCCTATGTGGCGATGACGTGTTGCGATCGGCGCCGCAATTTCGCCAGCCACCTGGAGGGCGAGTCGGCGCCCTCCGCAATCCTGGCGGACTTGCAATCGAATCGAGCGGCGCGCCTTGATCCTGCCTCTACGGCTGCTGCTGGTCGCTAGCGGTCAGGCCGTTTGAGATACAATCGACGGCAACGGAGGGACCATGGGGAACCTGGGCCGATTAATTGCGAGCTTGACGATCATGGCTGCCCTGGCATCTGGCGCGTTCGCTGCAGCGTCCGATTCGCAGGGGATAGTATATATCAATCTGCCCGGCCAGGCGGACCTTAGGGGAATGACCATCAGGGGAATGACCATCCGCAGCCACGATGCGGCCACCTCAAGCTCACCGACAAAGGCCACCTGTCAATTCGAACTGTGCACGTTGCTCCTTCCGCAGGGTGCCTATTACCTCACGCTGGAAAGGGCCGGTTTCTGGCCATATACTACGGCCCCATTCCGACTCTGGGCGGGGCAGATCGTTCATTTCAGCCCACGTTGTCAGAGAAGCACAGATCGATCGCCGCTTCCCAAGTTCTCACTTACATTTCGGTCATGCTGGTGATTCTCGGATTGTTTCGAGCAGCTCATTAGAGCATTCATCCACTATCCGAAGGGACAAAGACAACCGATGACGCCGACGATCGTTTCGATGTATTCTTCTGCCGTGTTTTTGTCAAAAACTCCGGCAGGGGCGAGGTCACCGACGTGGCGGTCTTCGTCTCCTCAATGTGGGATATCCAGGACGAGTTCACGAGGCCGGTGCAGGTCCCCGAGTTCTTGCCTTCGAACCTGCGGTGGGCGAATTCATGGAACTTCCGTAGTCCGCAGCCTAAGCTTGAGAACGATGCGCCCCTGCATAAGTCGCGCATTTCCGCCGGCATTGGCAGGTTCTGCGATCTCGGTTTCGTGGCCGGGCCCGAGACGGCCCGCAGGTATTTTTCCGAGGCCAAGATCAGGGACGATCGGAAGGATCGCCAAGACGCCCAGTTTCAATTCGCGTTCGAGACGCTTCCGACCTCCAGAAAATCCCCCTTAAGGACTTCATCTTGCGCAAGGCCCGCCCGGAGCTGGTGAAGATGGTCGGGAAACAGAACTGGCGGTTCCATCTTTATTTATTCAGTGAGTTGGGTCGACTCGCGTCGCGCGCACTTTATCGGATTCGGACCCGTATGCAGGGCTCTATAACGTGACAGGCCGGAGGCCTGTCCTACTGATCCTGATCCTTAGCCGTTTCCCCGGGACGCAGCAGTGTAGGCGCTTTCTTCTTTTCGCCTTCCCTCTCGGCTTTGGCTTCCTCGGCGTGCTTGGCGTCGCGCTCGGTGGGCGACATGGCGGCCTCGCGTTCCCTTTTCTCCTTGGCCAGCTTGGCCTCCACCGCCGCGGCGCGCACAGCGGGATCCTGCCGGGCCAAGTCGAGGCTGTCGTTGGTCCCATCGATGGATTGTTTGAGGACGAAATCGTAGCGGGACATGTCCTTCGGTTGGCTGTCCTGGATCTTCTGCAGACTGGCCGGCATCTCGGACTCGGCGGTGACCACGGCCGTGAGGCCCACTTTGATATTCACGCGGCGCTACAAGGCGTCGTCTGCCACCGTGTCGATCGCGTCGATGATGTTCGCGTAGTCGTCCAAAGCGTCGTGGATGAGGACCGAGCGGCTCGGCACGCTGTTGCTCGGTAGGCTGCCGGCGTGTGAAGTGCTGCAAGGAATGCAGGCTGACGCCCTGCAGCCCGACTTTCCGCATGAGTTCGGAGCTTGTAAGAGCGTAGGTGCTTGGCACGACCAGCGACAGCCGCAGGCTAACCGACGACGAGTTGGACGCGTGGTCTGCGAGCTTCCCCATCGAAGTGGCAGACGGCCGCGTCACGCGTTAGCATAGCTAGCTACAGCTATGGCGTCAGCATGAACACAGAGCCGACCTTTGAAAACGTCGGGTCTCGGCCTGCCGTTGTGCCAAACAGCACCCCACTTGATCCGATTAGAAGGCCCCCGCTAGGATCGGCGCCACTGCCGCCGGTGAAAGTGTAGAGGGTCGTCTCATTCCAAGAACCGCCCGGAGATGCCGGCAGCGTCAGCGAAAACACCGTGCCGAACAGCGAAGGTCCGCCATGAGGGATCGTAGAGTAGAGAACCCCGTCTCCTCCCAATGTAAGCTGGCTTGGTCCGGTCCCGACGTATGTTGGGGCATCGTAGAGAATCGTATAGGTCCAATCGCCTCCGGGCTCAGCCGGCGGCGCCAACGAGTATATCTCGCCAGCGTTTTGGATGCCGCCCGAGCCCGTTATGCCGTAAATCACGCCAGCGTTGTCGATCACTACGTTTGCGCCCGGATACTGTCCATCGTCCTTGATGTTGGGGTTGCCAAAGGAATGGATGATGGGCTGGGTCCAAGAGCCGCCTGGAAATGCCGGGGGGACCAAGGTGAACAGCGCTCCACAACAATACTTCCCGCCGTATGCAGTAGCGGCATAGAGTACCCCTCCGCTGCCGACGGTTACACCGCCGCTGGGGCCGTCAAGGGCGCCTCCATTGGTTGATGGGGGTGGACCTCCGCCGCCAATGCTGAAGACGTCCTCACTCCAAGCGCCACCCGGCGATATCGGCGGCGTTATGGAAAATACCGCTCCTAAGCCGCCCCCTTGCGGGGGAAGACAGGAGTACGCCCCACCGTAAAAGCTGTCGCCATAGAGCACGCCATCGCTGCCGAAGGCAACGCCGGAGGGGGCGGCTGCGTCATTGGGGCAACCAGCGGACGTGTGGAGGACCCTCTCGGTCCATGTTCCTTCGAGTTCGGCCGTGGCCACAGCGAGAACGCCGTACCGCCCGATGTGCTGTTTGAAGTCGTTCCGTACAGCACTCCGCCCCTCCCAACGACGACACCATTAGCCGGGCCGCACCCGTCGGCGAGGCCCGCGAAGGCGTACAATACGGTCTCCGTCCATCGCTGGTCCGGACTGGTTGGAGGTGACAGCGAATATACTGTCCCGCAACCATTCTTCCCAAGGATCTCGTCGTCATTAATGATTCCGCCGGCGACGGTCGTACCATACAGCACTCCGTCTTGGCCACGCACCAACCCGGAAGAAGGAAGGGCCCCATCCGGGGGGCCTCTGAATACGTACAGCGTGCTCAGCGTCATTGTCTGGGCGCCGGCATACCCGGTTAACAGCAAAACAAACGAACAACCGAGCACCAGAACCTTGCGATTCTGCCTTCCGTTCCAAGGCGTAAAGAACATCGGAATCGACACCTCCGCGAAATTTGCGTTGCCGAGCGCCCGCCGTGGTTCCAGGCGCTACTGCTCTCCCAGCATAAGCCCAGGAGGCCCGAAAATCAATCGAACTCCACAGCGGGTCCTGGAGTCCCGCCCCACAGAGCATGTCGCCTCACCATGGGCGTATACTGAAGCGAGGAGGCAACGCTTGACCGCCACTTTCGCTACTCAGATCGACGTGGACGATCAGGGCACAGCCTGGATCGCCGGGACGAAAGTGAAGGTTATGGAAGTTGTTCTGGATAAGATCGCCTATGGTTCGAGTCCGGAAGAAATCCATTTTCAACACCCGAATCTCTCATTGGCCCAAATCCACGGCGCACTGACCTACTACTATGAAAACCAGGATACAGTCGATGAGCAGATCAGGCACGGACTGGAAGAATCCGATGACCTTGCTGCGCGCGTTTCCGATGCGGCGTTCCGGCGCAAGTTGGGCGGTCTGAAGCGATCCTTTTGAGCGTAGCGTTGTACATGGATGTGCACGTACGACGGGCTGTCACGACCGCGTTGCGCTTGCGCTCGATAGACGTCCTGACAGCGCAGGAAGACGGTGCGGGAGAATTGGACGATGACCAGTTATTGCAGCGGGCGACAGAGCTTGGCCGTGTGCTTGTCTCGCAGGATGCGGATCTCCTCCGCGAAGGCGCGCGGCGGTTGTGGGAACATAAAGACTTCTCCGGCATTATCTACGCGCACCAACTTCGGATCACGATCGGTCAAATGGTGGAGGATATTGAACTGATCGCCCGGGCGACATCTCAGGATGAGTGGCGGGGCAGGATTGAATATCTGCCAATCGGATGACGTCGGGGAGTGCGCTCGTCCGTTGCAGGCGCACTGGAAAAAGGGAAGAGCGACGCCGCCAGGTCTGCGCGCGGCCAGCGCGTTCCGGAAACGGCTGAACAGCCCAGCTAAAGGACAGGCCGGGGGCTTGTCCTACTGATCCTGGTCCTTGGGTGTCTCCCCCGGGCGCAGGAGCGTAGGCGCTTTTTTCTTTTCTTTTTCCCTCTCAGCCTTGGCTTCCTCGGCCTGCTTGGCGTCGCGTTCGGTGGGCGACATGGCGGCCTCGCGCTCCTTTTTCTCCTTGGCTAGCTTGGCCGACACCGCTGCGGCGCGAACGGCGGGATCCTGCCGCGCCAAGTCCAGGCTGTCATTGGTGCCGTCGATGGATTGCTTGAGGACGAAATCGTAGCGGGAAATGTCCTTTGGCTGGCTGTCCTGGATCTTCTGCAAACTGGCCAGCATTTCAGACTCGGCGGTAACCACGGCCGTCAGTCCTACTTTGATATTCAGGCGCCGCTGCAAGGCGTCATCCGCCACCGTATCGATCGCGTCGATAATGTTCGAGTAGTCGTCCAAAGCGTCGTGGATTAGGACCGAGCGGCCGGGCTTCTCCTTGGCCAGCCAGTGATCCACCTGATTGAGGCGCTGGCGCGCGAAATGAATGTAGAGCGCCATGCGCTCGTTGGGGTCCTGCGCCTCGCGGATCTGGTCCCCTTCGTCCACGGTCAGATAATCCCGCTGCTGCGCCACGAGAGGCGCGGCCAACAGAGCGCAAATCAGCACGGTCTTCATTTCTCTTTGCCCTCCAGTACCCCTACCAGCAAATCGTCATGCACCTGCTGGACCTTGGTCTTCACCGCATCGAGCATGGGGCGGTCCGTCACGTCCATCGACTGCTGAAACGCATCCAGCCGCCGCAACAGATCGCGCGTGGAACTCTCGGCGCGCTTAAACCACTTGGGATTCTTACGCGGATCCTTGCCCGTCTGCTGAAGAGACGTATCGGCCAGTTCCACGGATTCCTGGATTTCCTTGGCGAATCTCTCAACTTGCTCGTTCAGGCCCTTGGCGTACGCGTCGCGAGCCTGGGTGAGGGCGTTGAAAGCATTGTCCAGCGCCAGCACCGAACGTTTGCCCAGATTGGGCTCGGCTTTGGCCTCTTGCAGGCTGGCGCGCGACACCCCGCTGGCAAGCAGGATAGCGAGCAATAAGCGCGCGGTCATTGCTTGCTCAACTCCCTGGTAAGCAGTTTCGCGCGTTGGCGCGCCTTCCACTCTTCGTCCGGAAACTTGCCGTTGCTGCGGGACAGGAACTCCTGGTAATATTCGAGCGCCTGCTTCAAGGCCCGCAATTTATCGAAGGTAATCGCGTGGAAATAGTAATTGGCCGGAGTATCGTCTCCCAACTGGTGGGCGCGGTCGAGCGCCGTCAACGACTGTTCAAATTTTTCCGATATGTACAGCATGCCCGCCAGTTCGTTCCAGGCTTCGCGCGAATCCGGCTGCAGCTTCGTGGCTAGAAAGAACTGCTGCGCGGCGGGATCGAACTTCTTGGCATCGCGCAGGCCACGGCCATACATCATATGCAGCGAATAATTGCCCGGCTCGGCGGCGACGCTCTGTTCGAGCAACGGCAGCGCTTTGTCGAACTGCTTCTCGAACAGGTATGCGGTTGCCAGGGCCAGCCGGTTGGCCGGCGTAGGATACTTCTGCATAGCCGCCTCGAGCGGAGCAATGGCTTCAGCCGACTGCTTGCCTTCCAGCAGCAATTGCCCGACGCGCTCTTGTGCGCCAGCATTCTCCGGGAACTCCCGATAGATGGCGATGGCCTCGGCGCCCTGGTGATTCTTCTCGTACAGTCCGGCGAGCTCCAGCAGGCCGTCGCGGTAGTTGGGATCGAATTGCGCGGCCGCCCGGAAATGCGGCACGGCATCCGCCAGCCGGCCTTGCGTCGCCAGGGAGTGCGCTAAGCCCAATTCGGCCGCGGCGGATTTAGGATCGAGATCCAGGGCGGCGCGATATTCGTGCTCGGCGTTGGCGGCGTTCCCCGATTCGAGCAGCGCTTGGGCCCAATACAGCAACGGCCGGAATTCCTTGGGCTTCTGTTCCACCGCCTGTTGCAGAAACTTGGCCGCTTCGCCGGCCTGCTTATCGCGAATCAGTAGGATACCGGCATTCAACTCGGCTTCATACAGGCCGGGCTTCAGTTCTAACACCTTCTTGTATTCCGCGAGACCGTCGGCATCGCGCTTCAGCATGGTGTAGGAAAGCGCGAGATGGAAGTGCGCGGCGTAATCCTTGGGATCCGCGGCGATGGCTTTGGCGAACAGGTCGGCCGCCTGGTCGTATTTCCCGGCATCCAGGGCCTTCGCGCCTTCGGCGCTGTAGTCCGGAGCTTGCAGGAAGAGCAGGACTGCAGCCAACGCCCACATACCCCTATTCTACGCGTGGGGCGGCGCCATGCGCGGACCTGGGCAGGGCATGGCCCTGGCCCACTAAACCAGAGAGAAATTGGCCGGTATAGGACCCGGGCGCCTTGGCGATCTGCGCGGGCGTGCCGGCGGCCACCAAGTAGCCCCCACGATCGCCGCCTTCCGGCCCGAGATCGATTACCCAGTCCGCCGCCCGGATCACATCCATGTTGTGCTCGATAATCAACAGGCTGGCGCCGTTCTCGATCAGACGCCCGAAGGCCGCCAATAGCTTGGCGATGTCGTCGAAGTGCAGCCCGGTAGTGGGTTCGTCGAAGATATATAGCGTTCCCTCGCAAGTGGCCTGGCCCAAATGCGCGGCCAACTTCACGCGTTGCGCTTCGCCGCCGGAAAGCGTCGTCGCCGATTGTCCCAACCGCAAATAACCGAGGCCCACATCGGCCAACACCTGGAGCTTCTGGATAATGCGCTTCTGGCCGGCGAAGAATTCGATGGCCTCATCGACGGTCAGTTGCAGCACCTCGTGCACGTTCAGCCCGTTGAAGCGTATGTCCAGGATGCCGCTCTTGAAACGCGTACCCTTGCACTCTTCGCAAACCAATTCCACATCGGCCAGGAACTGCATCTCCACGGTGACGGTCCCATCGCCCTGGCACGTTTCGCAGCGCCCGCCCGGAATGTTGAACGAGAAGTGGCCTGCGGTGTAGCCGCGTTTTTCGGCATCCCGCGCGGAAGCGAAGAGCTGCCGGATCAGGTCGAACACTTTGATATAAGTCACCGGGTTGGAGCGCGGCGTCCGGCCGATGGGCGACTGATCGATCATGATCGTCTCGCTGATCGGCTCGGCCCCCTCGATCTTGCGGCAGGCCAGTTTCAGCACCGGCTCGATCGACTGTTCGTCCGGCGTTAAAGGCTCCGGCGCAATCGAGGGAGCTTTGTGCAGCGCCTGCATCGAGCGATAGATGACATCGTGCACCAGCGTGGATTTGCCGGAACCCGAAACGCCGGTGACGACTACCATCGCGCCCAGCGGAATCTCGACGTCTATGTTCTTCAAGTTATGCATACGCGCGCCGAAGAACCGGAGGCGCGGGAGGCGGGCCATCTGAGAAGCCGCCGCAGGCCGCGGTCCCGCCCTATTGAGTTCGCCGCGTAGATAGCGGCCGGTGAGCGATTTGCCGCCGCGCAGCAGGTCCGGGAAAGATCCTTCGTAGACGATCTGGCCGCCGTGCTCGCCCGCGCCGGGGCCCAGGTCTACAATGTGATCCGCCGCGCGCATCACGTCGGGATCGTGTTCCACCACCAGGATGGTGTTGCCGATTTCGCGCAGCTCATGCAGGATGCGGATCAGCCGGCCCGTATCGCGCGCGTGCAGGCCGATGGAAGGCTCGTCGAGCACGTAGCAGGAGCCGACCAGCCGCGAGCCTAAACAGGTGGCGAGTTGGATGCGCTGCGCTTCGCCGCCGGAGAGCGTGGCCGAGAGACGCTCCAGAGTGAGATAGTCGAGACCCACATCGTTCAGGAATTTTAGCCGCTGCCGGATCTCGACAAGAATTTTGTCGGCGATGGCGATTTCTTCAGGCGAAAGTTGCAAGGCATCGAAAAAGGCCAGCGCTTCGGCTATGTTCATGCGCACCACATCGTAGATATTGCGGCCGGATACGCGAATGTACAGCGCTTCTTTGCGCAGGCGCGCGCCGCGGCATTCGGGGCACTGCGCGTAACCGCGGTAGCGGCTGAGGAAGACGCGCACGTGCAATTTGTACTTCTTGGTTTCGAGGAAATCGAAGAAGCTGCGGACCGCGGCGAAGACTGTTTCCTGTTCCTTTTCGGTGAGGTCGCAGAAGGGAACCGTCAGGCGCACGCTTTTGCTGCGCGCCGTCTTGCGGAAGTTGCCCAGCCAGGAACGGTATTTGGGCTTGGTCCACGGATCAACCGCGCCGCCTTCGAGGGTTTTGTTCCGGTCGGGGATGACCAGATCCATGTCGAAGTCGATGGTATTGCCGAAGCCCTGGCAGCGCGGGCAGGCGCCGAAGGGGTTGTTGAAGCTGAACAGACGCGGCTCGGCGTCGATGAAGGTGAGGCCGCACTGTTTGCAGGCGAATTTTTCACTGAAGCGAAGGGGGAGACCGGCCGCGAGGCCTGTGCTACCGGCTTCCTCGAGAACGACCTCGCCGGCTTCACGGTAGCCGATCTCGACCGTATCGACGATGCGTTGGCGCAACTCGGGACCTTGCTCGGCGGGGATGGCCAAGCGATCAACCAGGACGAACACGGGCTTCGAAAAATCGATATCGAGCAACGACTCGGGCGTGGAAAATTCGTATATTTTGCCGGCTTGAAAGAGCCGGTTGAAGCCTTTCTTGCGCAGATCGAAGAGATGATCGCGCAACGCTTGCGTGTTGGGGTGCTGCTCCGCGGTCACAGGAAACAAGGCGTACCAGCGCGAACCGGCAGGCAGCGCGAGGAGCCGCTGCGCCACCTGATCCACGGAATCGCGCTCCACGCGCGTGCCGCAGTTGGGGCAAAACGTGCGCCCCACGCGCGCGAACAGCAGGCGCAGAAAGTCGTAACATTCGGTGGAGGTGGCTACGGTCGAACGCGGATTGCGGCTGGTATTTTTTTGCCGGATGGCGATGGCGGGGGCGATGCCGTCTATATCCTCCACCGCCGGCTTTTCCATGCGCTCCAGGAACTGGCGAGCGTAGGCGGAGAGCGACTCGACGTAGCGGCGCTGGCCTTCGGCATAGATAGTGTCGAAGGCGAGCGAGGATTTGCCGGAGCCGGACACACCCGTGATTACAGTCAACTGGTTGTGCGGGAGCGAGAGCGAAATGTTCTTGAGGTTGTGGACCCGCGCGCCACGAATCCGGATGTATTCTTGCAAGCCTACTTAATTATAGCAGCGTGTGCGGATGAGCATCCCCAAGCCGATTCATCATTCGCCTGTGAAATCAGTCTGGAAGCGATTCGCGGCGCGGGATGTCATTTGTTGACGAACCATGTCCAATAGGTCGCTGTTTCATAGTTACTTACGAAAATGACGAGCCAATTTTGCAGCACTCGTCATGCTTGGTCTCGCTTCTCTCTCGCGCTCTCTTTTTCCGTGTCCAGGCGCCTTTCATGCGCACTCGCAACGTAGTGCAGTTCACGGGCCGCATCCGCCGGTTTGGCAGTCGCTTCTTTGAGGGCAAGGCAGTCGTCGTACAACCGAGAATGGTTTTCTCCGTGTACACATCGTTCCAAGAGATTATATTGGTTTGCCCGCAAGGAACGGATAGCGTCCCCCGCCGCCCCCGCGTAAGCTCGGATTATGGCTACCATAATGAACAGCTTGGCGATGGCCCCCAAAGACGAGCAGGCCTACTGGGAAGCGAATTTCTGGGTGGCGCTGGAAACCCGCGACACCCACATGGACGGCGTTTTCTTTTTTGCCGTCACCACCACCGGCGTGTATTGCCGCCCATCATGCCCTGCCCGGAGGCCGCGGCGCGAGAACGTGATCTTTTTCCAGCGGCGGGATGCCGCCGAGCGGGCCGGGTTCCGAGCGTGCCTGCGCTGTAAGCCCGACCGCGAACCAACGCGCGACGCGCAGTCGGAGATGGTGGAAAAAACCTGCCGGTATTTGGAACGGCATTTGGACGAAGCCGTCACGCTCGACGGACTCAGCCGCCAGTTGCATCTCAGCCCATTTCATCTGCAGCGCACGTTCAAGGCGGCCACCGGCATCACGCCGCGCGCTTATGCCGACTTCTGCCGCCTGGAATCCGTCAAAGGCGGCTTGCGCGAGGGTAGCGCCGTAACCACGGCGCTTTACGATGCGGGATATGGGTCCAGTAGCCGGTTGTATGAACGCGCGGCATCGCAGCTCGGTATGACGCCCGCCACCTACCGGCGCGGCGGCGCGGGGCTCGACATCCGATATGACATCTTGGATACCCCGGCGGGCATGCTGCTGGTGGGCGCTACCGGGAAGGGAGTGTGCGCGATCCGGCTAGGCGGCTCGGCGAAGAAACTTGAAGAAGCCCTAGGCGCTGAGTTCCCCGCCGCCGCCCTGCAACGCGATGCCACTTTTCTAAGCCCGTGGGCCGAGCAGTTGCGCGCGCACCTTAGTGGACGGCTCCGGAAGCTGGATGTGCCGCTAGACATACAAGCCACCGCCTTTCAGCGGCGCGTCTGGGAGTATCTGCAGGAGATCCCTTACGGGAGCACGCAATCGTATGGCGAGATCGCCAAGGCCATCCGGCACCCGCGCGCCGCACGGGCTGTCGCGCGCGCCTGCGCATCGAATCCGGTGGCCTTAGTGGTTCCGTGCCATCGCGTCGTGCGAGGCGATGGCGATATCGGAGGGTATCGGTGGGGAGCGGATCGCAAGCGCAAGTTATTGCGCATAGAGCGCGCCCACTGACCGTGCCGGGAGGCTCGCAAGCCTTGAGCGGGCCTCCGGACTCGCCAATTCGCCAGACTACCGCTTGTCTTTAACTACGTGGCCGCGCCCATCCCGCACTTCGTTTCCTTTGAAGTGGGCCGCATCGACGCGCCGCGTCTCATCGGCTTTCTCGCCAACTTTCGGCGTGGGACCCTTATACCCGTGTGCCGGATGGAAATGGTTATTTACGTGGCCGTGGAAGTCGGCCGGTCCGTGGAACCATGGACCAGCGCCAATAAAGACGCCGCCAACGAACCACTCCGGACCGTAATAACCGGCCGGCGCACACGCGTACGGAGCGACGTCATAATAACCATAAGGACAGTCGGGAGCCACGCCGACCGAGACATCGACCTGCGCCGCTGCTTTCGGAGCGGTAGCCGTCAAGCCGATCGCGGCAACCGCAGTTAACACTGCAAATTTAAATCCACGCATTTAATTCACCTCGCACGTGTGACATGCAGTTCGCCTACCAGTGTCGGTCATCGCACTTCCGCTTGATCCACGCGCAACTCCGCCAGCGTACCGCTCATGTGCATCTCCTTGCTTCCGCTGGTGAGTTGAAACAGCAGCCGGCCGTCGGCCTGTGTCGCGCCTTGCCCGGTATAAGTATCGTCGCCCGACACCAGTAGCAGGTCCGTGAAGCGCAATATCGGCGCCGTCCGCACCCATACCATGTCGTATGCTCCAGAGACGCTTTCGAGATCGGGCAGCGCGTCTATCTCCAACTCGCGCGCCACGAAAGCGCCCGTGGAGTGCAGGCGTGCCAGCAATTCCTCACCCGTGCCGCTGGACTCCAGTACGCTATCCGCATCCACTTTGCCGGACTTCCAGTCGACGCTCCTGGCGTGCGCCTGCAACCGGTATGTGGGAAGGTTGCCGCGCAGGGCGACGGTCAATACGCCGGTGACGCGGCCTCCATCCAGACTGGCGCGGATATCCGTAAATTCTGCCTTGCCCGCATCCCAAAGCAGGTGCGTTTGGAGAGCGCCAACATCGGCGCCGCCCAAATGCAGCACGCCGATTTGTACGGTAGCATCCACGTGCCGTTCGGCCAGCCACTCGGGCAGCGTGGTCCGACCGAGACTCAGCGCGCGCGCGATCAGCCCGCTGTGGCGCAGGGTGGGCATTAACAGCCGCTCCAGTTCCGCGGCATCGGCATCCGGAAATCTTACATGCAAGCGATGCGGGCGCGCCGTTTGCGGCTCATACCGGTAGTCTCCCTCGAGAGCGATCTTGCCGATCCGCGCCTGGATGCGATCGAGCGTCACGCGCGCTCCGTCGATGTGCGCGGCGGCCGATTCGACTGCCAGAGGCTCCGCCATCCCCGGCAATGGGAAAATAGCGTCGTGGAGATCGATGGCGCCCGTCCACCCATGCTTCGCATTTGCATGGCTGCCCGGGGCTGCCGCTGCGATCTGATAGTTAAGCTGGCCTTTCCAAGTACCGCTCGACACCTGCTCTAGCCACGGAATGGCGGCCAGCGCGGCTTGCGCGCGCAACGATTCCACGCGCATGGAATCGGTCGAGATGGTGAGATTCAACGATTGCGCCTTCCAGTCGTAGTCGGCTTCCAGTTGCGCGGTTTCGTCCTGCACGGTGCGCACCGTCACGGGCGCCAGCTTGGCGTGGCCGCGATCGAAGATCAAGCGCGCCTGCGGGGAGCCAATGGGCGGAGAATCCGGCATGGCAATCCAAGCATCGTGGAAGTCCAGTACGCCCTGCAGGCTTCCCTGCCCCGCGTATCCCAGCACGCCATCCAGCGATCCGGTCATATTCAGTTTTGGCGGCAGATCCGCGCCCATGTGGCGGGACAAATCCAGCACAGGGCCCGCGGGGAAACGGTTCCAATTCAGGGACACACCCCAATGCGGCTGGCTGAGATAATCGGTACAACGAAAGCGCACCGCCAACGGCAGCGTTTCACCGCCCGCTGTGCTGGATTCCATTTCAACGATCTGGGCCGGAACGTTGAGCCGCCCGGCCAAGCGCAGCGGCCAGCTTTGCCCGTATGGCGGCATGCGATCCCAGCGGTGTACACCCTCGATGTCCATGTTGCCGGAGATACGGATATCGTCCAACGGCCCCGCTAAGTGCATTCGCCCGGCGACGGTGCCATGAATACCCGCGTCGAAACCGTGCAGCAGCGCCATGATCTCGCTGATTTCACTTTTTTCCAAACGCACGTCCAGGTCCAGGCGGCCCGCCCCGGTTTGCGTCCAGCGCCCGCGCGCGATGAACTCGCCGAATCCGTGCGCGGGTTTGTCGGTGCGCGCCGGCTCGCCGGTGAACTCCACGTTCCACGCCCCAGCGCCATGAGAGGGCGGCGCGATATCCAGGTCCGTATTGGTCAAATAGAATACGGACTTGGTGTCGCCGAATTTGAAATTGATCCGTCCGGATCGGACATGCACTTCCGGGATGGCACGGATCACCGACCGGTTCAACAGCGGCTCGAAATTCCAGCGGCCCGGCTCGGAAGGGCCTCCCGTTTTGGCCACATTGATGCTGGCGTCATCCAGCCGGATGGATGCGAATTCCAGGTGGCCGTTGAAAACGGACATTAGCCGAGGCACGGCTTCGAGCGACCCTACATAGGCGATCGGCTCGATGCCCAGCGCTGGGCTCTCATGGATCACCACATTTTCAACAGAGAAGCCCGGCCCGGCGAATAGGCTGAAATGGATGGCGCCCAATTCGACTTTGCGGCCCAGCGCGGTTTCGAGCGCGGCACGGATGCGCGGGGCAAACCGGTCCCCGCTCAAGTAAGGCGCGGCGATGCCGGCCGCCAACAGCACCGCAACGGCAATGCTCAGCCACTTGGCCGCGCGCTTCAGGGTGCGCGTCATGCAAGGCTCCCAGCCAGTAGCTCGGCATAAGCCGCCGGGTCGTCCACGTCCGCGAGAATGCCAGGATCGTCCACGTCGATGTAGGCGATATCACGCGCGTGGCGCGTTACCACTTCCTTGGCGGACGAGCTGGTGGGCAGAGCCAGAAATTCCGGTATCAGCGCTGTTGAAAACCAAATAGGATGCCCGCGCCGGCCATTGAATCGCGGGATGCGCAGCCGTGCCGGCACACCCGAATCAAGCAGCCCGGAAATAGTCGCGGGCATCACGGCCGGGTGATCCACCAGCGTGAAGAGCACACCCTCTGCGTCGCCAGGTACGGCGCGCAGGCCGCATTGCATCGAGGTAAACTGGCCCAGGCGATAATCCGGGTTCAACATCAGGATAGCCTCGCCGGCCCGGCGTACGCCCGCGTGGACGATTTCGCGGTTTGCACCAAGGACCGCAATCACGGGCGAACAGCGCCGCGCAAACAGACCGATCAACCGGTCCAGAAAAGTCTCTCCCTGAAACTCCAGCAGGGCCTTGGCCGAGCCCATGCGGCGCGACTCGCCGGCCGCCAGGATGAGTCCGCAAGTCACGCCGGCGTCAGCGCCCGCAGGGACTCGGGGGAGAATAGCGACTTGGAGATCGCCCGCCAGCCCGAATCCGCGTTGCGCCGCACCGCGATCATTTCGGCGACCACCGAAACCGCGATTTCTTCAGGCGAGACCGCGCCGATTTCCAGCCCCATGGGTGCGAACACGCGCGCGAAGCCTTCTTGCGCGATGCCTTCCTTTTCCAGTTCCTTGATTACGTTAATGACTTTGCGCTTGCTGCCGATCATGGCGATGTACCGCGCGTTGGTGGAGACGGCCCAACGCAGCACGCGCATATCGTCGCGATGGCCGCGGGTAACGATGATCACATAGCTGGTTTCGTTGACCGGCAGCCTGGCAAAAACATCCTCGTATTCCTCCGCGTAGATTTCGCGGGCTTCCGGAAAGCGCTCGCGGTTGGCGAAGCTGTCGCGATTATCGACGATGGTGGTGGAGAATCCGGCGAGCACTGCCACCTTGGAAATACTCGTCGAGATATGGCCGGCGCCGAAAATGAACGCGCCGGGTACGGGCAAAACCGGCTCCACGAAGACGTCGAGCTGCCCGCCGCAGATCAGGCCGTTGTCGTAGGCCGCATCCTGGCCGAGATTGAAGCTGAGATGGCGGGGTTGCTCCTTTTCGATGACGTCTCGCGCCGCGTTCCATACCTCCGCTTCGACGCAGCCGCCGCCGACCGTGCCGATCATGGAGCCGTCCTCGCGGACCAGCAGTTTGGCGCTCTCGTAACTGGGGATGGATCCGCGCACTTGGACAATGGTCGCGATGGCGCACTTCTGGCCCAGTTTGCGCAGGCGCAGGAGTTCTTCGTATACATCCATTACAGTGCGATTATAGCGCGGCCCCCCATTGAACGCGGAGGGATGGACATACCTTTGGAGAGATTCTTCTGGGAGCGCCACTATTCGTTAGCGTTCCGCAAAAAGTGACAGTGCTGGTTCTCGTGAGGAGCAAAAGGGCTTCGAGCGAGAAAGCCCGGGTCCGGCCCGGGCCTTCACTTGGAGCGGAAAGGAGGATCAGCTTATGATTCTTATGTTGGTGATCCGGCTATTTTTAGTCGGCCGGTTCACGGCGTTAATCGTATGGACCCGTAAGGGCCAGCGGTAGACGCCGTTGCGGGGTCGGTTCAGCACACCGATCCCGCTTCCAACATCATACCGCAGATCGGTTGCATAGCCAACGGTTAATTTCTTAGCCAGTTTACGCGAACGAACCTTATAAAGTGCGATAAGGTTATGGTCAATGCCAGGAAAGCGCAAAAAGTGGCAGTGCTGGTTCTCGTAAGGAGCACAAGGGCTTCGAGCGAGAAAGCCCGGGTTCGGCCCGGGCCTTCACTTGGAGCGGAAACGAGGATCAGCTTATGATTCTTATGTTGGTGATCCGGCTATTCTTAGTCGGCCGGTTCACGGCGTTAATCGTATGGACCCGTAAGGGCCAGCGGTAGACGCCGTCGCGGGATCGGTCATGCCACCGGTCCCGCTTCCGACATCATACCGCAAATCCGCATTATTGTCGCGTTGATCAAGAAATGAATCCGTCAGGATCGCCGCGGAGCGCCACCAGTCATTAGCCTTCCGTGAAAAGTGACAGAGCTGGTTCTCGCGAGGAGCATAAGGGCTTCGAGCGAGAAGCCCGGATTCGGCCCGGGCCTTCACTTGGAGCGCAAAGGAGGATCAACTATGGTTCTTATGTTGGTGATCCCAGCCTTGGCACGGGACGGCGAACGATCGGCAAGGCCGACTATCAGACGCGCGGCGTGCTCTAGCTGCCCGAGTCCGCGCGTTTCGCCAATCTGCTGCAAGTGGCCGAAGGGGCAGATATCGGGAAGGCCATCGACGACGCGATGAAGGCGATCTCGTGCGTGCAGTCCAAGGGGGACGCCACCGAGCCGGAGTCCTAAAACTGACGCGCTTCGCGGCCTTGAACGCTGGTAGCGGCAGTGACGACGGGCGCGTCAGCGGCGGCCTTCTCCCTACTCTCCGGAGCCACGGGCTTGCGCACGTCGTAAAACTGGATACGGCAATAGCGGCAATGGTAAAGATCCGCGCCCCACGCGTATTGCGCGAAATTGACCAAGCCCCTGTGCATCCGATCGATCTTGTCGCGGGTGGCCAGCCGCGTCAGGCGATAGGTGCCGCAGCGGGGGCAGCGCGGGTAATCGCCGAGGTAGAGTGCATACCAGCGCGGCTCAGGCTTGCGCGTGCGGCATTTCCCGCACTCGTACATGGCTGCGTACAGCAGCTTCTCGTGAAAGCTGCGGTGGACGCGGCGCAAACTTCCCTGACAGGTCGGACAGTGGAGCACTTCGTCCCTTTTATACTACAATTGCGCGAACAACTCAAGCCGCGCCACAATGGGATATAGCCTTCGTCACTCCCGAACAAGAACAATGCTGGAACGAATCTCGGTGCACGGTGCGCGCCAACACAATCTGAAGAACGTCGACGTGGAAATCCCGCGCAATAGCCTGACCGTGATCACCGGGCTGAGCGGATCGGGCAAATCGTCGCTGGCGTTCGACACCATCTATGCGGAAGGCCAGCGGCGCTATGTGGAGACGCTTTCCACGTACGCGCGCCAGTTCCTGGACCAGATGGAGCGGCCGGATGTGGATTCCATCGAAGGGCTGAGCCCGGCCATTTCGATCGAGCAGAAGACCACCAGCCGCAGCCCGCGCTCGACGGTGGGGACCATCACGGAAATCTACGACTACCTGCGGCTGCTGTATTCGTCGATCGGTACGCCGCACTGCCCGTTATGCGGCAACGAGATTTCGCGGCAGACCACGGAGCAGATCCTGCAACACGTGCTGGCGCTGCGGCCGGACGACCGCATCATGGTGCTGGCGCCAGTGGTGCGCGGGCGCAAGGGCGAGTACAAGAAAGACCTGGAGAAGCTGGCGCGCCAGGGATTCGTGCGCGCGCGCATCGACGGCATACTGCGCTCGCTCGAAGACGATATCCCGTTGGACCGGCGCCGCAACCATACCATCGAAGTGGTGGTGGACCGGCTGCTGGTGAAGCCGGGCATCGAGAAGCGCCTGGAAGCTTCCATCGAAACCGCCACCAAGCTGGCGGACGGGCTGGTGCTGATCGCGGTGGTGAACGGCGAGGAGCGGCTCTACTCGCAGAAGCTGGCGTGTACGGAATGTGGCACCAGCATACCGCAGCTCGAGCCGCGCTCCTTTTCGTTCAATAGCCCGTATGGCGCTTGTGAGGAATGCACCGGTCTAGGCAGCAAGTGGGCGTTCGATCCGGGCAAGGCCATCGTGGATTTTTCGAAACCGTTGTTGGAGGGCGGGCTGGGGCCTAGCGCGGGATCGGCGTATATGAAGCACCACCTGACTGATGCGGCCAAGGCCCTGCGCATCGATCTGGGCACGCCGTTCGATCAGTTTCCGAAGAAGGTGCAGAGCGCTTTGCTGGATGGTAGCAACGGGTTTCCGGGCATCCTCAAGATCTTGCAGCAGACCTACGATGAATCGTCCGAAGGATATCGCGAGTGGCTGACGGAGTACATGTCGCCGGCCGAGTGTCCCGCTTGTCACGGCTTGCGTTTGAGGCCGGCCAGTTTGGCGGTACGAGTGAAAAACTTCTCCATCGCGGAGTTCACCCAAATGCCCATTGCGCGCGCGCTGATGACGGTGCGCAACTGGGAATTCGGCGAGCGCGAGACGCAGATTGCCGGACGCGTGGTGGACGAGATCCGGCGGCGGCTGGAGTTTCTTTCGGCAGTGGGCCTGGATTACCTGAGCCTGGAACGGTCGGCGGCAACGCTTTCCGGCGGCGAGGCACAGCGCATCCGCCTAGCCACGCAAATAGGTTCGAAGCTGCGCGGAGTGCTTTACGTGCTTGACGAGCCTTCCATCGGGCTGCATCCGCGCGACAACGGGCGGCTGTTGGACACGCTGACGCACCTGCGCGATATGGGCAATACGGTGCTGGTGGTGGAGCACGATGCGGAGACCATCGAGCGCGCGGATTACGTGATCGACCTGGGGCCGGGCGCAGGGCGATTGGGCGGCGAACTGGTGGCCGCAGGCACGCCGCAAGCCATCGCCAAGGACCCTGGCTCACTCACCGGGCAGTATCTCTCGGGCGCGCTGCGGATTCCAGTGCCCGCGGTGCGCCGCCCTTCGAACGGGAAGAAACTGGCGATTATCGGCGCGGCCGAGCACAACCTGAAGAACATCGATGTGGATATACCGCTGGGCCTGCTGACGGTGGTGACGGGAGTTTCGGGTAGCGGAAAATCCACACTGGTGAATGAAATTTTGTATCGCGCGCTGGCCCAGCAGATTTACCGGTCGCACGAGAATCCCGGCAAGTTTACGGCGATCAAGGGCATGCAGCTTCTGGACAAAGTGATTCGCATCGATCAGTCGCCGATCGGGCGGACGCCACGGTCCAATCCGGCCACGTATACCGGCCTGTTTACGCCCATTCGGGACCTTTATGCGATGTTGCCGGAGTCGCGCGAGCGCGGCTACAAACCGGGACGCTTCAGCTTCAACGTAAAAGGCGGGCGGTGCGAAGCGTGCCAGGGCGATGGGCTGAAGCGCATCGAAATGAACTTCCTGCCGGATGTGTACGTAACCTGCGACGTGTGCCGCGGGCGGAGGTACAATCACGAGACGCTGCAGGTGAAATATAAAGGCCGTTCCATCGCCGATCTGCTGGACTGCACGGTGGAGGAAGCGCTGCCGCTGATGGAGAATCTTCCACATATCCGGCCCAAGCTGCAAACCTTAAACGATGTGGGGCTGGGGTATATCCATCTGGGGCAATCGTCGACCACACTTTCGGGCGGCGAAGCGCAACGCATCAAGCTGGCCAAGGAGTTGAGCCGGCGGCAGACGGGGCGCACCTTTTATGTCCTGGACGAACCCACCACCGGCTTGCATTTCGACGATGTGCGCAAGCTGCTGGATGTGCTGCAGCGGCTGGTGGATTTGGGGAACACGGTGGTGGTGATCGAACACAACATGGATGTGATGAAGACGGCGGATTGGATTATCGATCTGGGTCCGGATGGCGGCGAGTATGGCGGGCGGCTGGTAGCGGCGGGGACGCCGGAGCAGGTGGCGCGGTCGAAGAAGAGCTATACGGCTGAAGCGCTGCGCAAGGTCTTGGAGGGCGGGCAATCCTGCCCGCAGCCGGCTTTAAGCCGGCCCCGAGCACGCGATGAGTAAATACCCCGTTCAACCCATCGACTTCTCGGGCCTAAAAACGGTTCCACTGCAAGCCCGTGGAGGCAAGGTCCGTGTGGCGGATTTTGCGGCGGTCTATGGCAAGGGCGCGGGCGTGGCGGGTTGGCTCGACTCGCTGCCGCACATCCTGGCCGGCGGTTCGTTGCGCGCCGTGGTGGCGGCAATCGCAGCGGCGCGCGCACGAGGCCGTGCCATCGTCTGGGGACTCGGCGGGCATGTGATAAAGTGCGGTCTGGCGCCTGTGCTCATCGATCTGATGCAGCGCGGATACGCCACCGCTTTCGCCATGAATGGGGCGGCGGCCATACACGATTTCGAAATTGCATTGGCAGGCCACACCAGTGAGGACGTCGAAGCGGTTTTGCCCGATGGGCGCTTCGGCGCAGCCGAGGAAACCGGGCGGGAGATGAACGCGGCCATCGCGGCGGGCGATCGCGATGCGCTTGGCATGGGCGAAGCGCTCGGGCGGCGTCTGGATGAAATTGCCGCGCCCGAATTTGCGCCCGCGAGTTTGGTGCTGCAGGCTTGGCGGGAGGCGGTTCCGGTCACGGTACACGTGGCGTTTGGGACGGATACGCCGCACATGCATCCAGCGGTGGACGCGGCAGCCATTGGCAGCGCCACACATCGCGACTTCCGGCTGATGTGCTCGCTCGTTGCGGGTCTCGACGATGGCGGAGTGTATCTGAATGTGGGCTCGGCGGTGGTGCTGCCGGAGGTGTTTCTGAAGGCGGTTTCGGCGGTGCGCAATTTGGGGCATCCGCTGGCGGGTTTCACGACCGTGAACCTGGACTTCGTGCAGCACTACCGCCCGAAAGTGAACGTGGTGGAGCGGCCGCACGCTCAATCGGGCGGGGCAGGGTATGCACTGACCGGGCATCATGAGATCATGGTGCCCTTGCTGGCTGCCTGCCTGATCGAGAAGGAGATATGAGCCCGGAACCGCCGCTACCGGAACTGGAGCCGCTTACGGAGATTGCCCCGGCGCCGAGTTACCCGTTCTGGGGTTATTTGGATTTACTGGGCTTCGTCCTGATTGCCTTGCTCGGATCGCTGGCAGTGTCGCTGCTGGGATCTGCCTTGATTGACGTGACGCACATCAAGAAGGCCTTCGTACTGTTCCCGACGCAGATCCTGCTCTACGCCTTCCTGTTGGGCGCGCTAGCTTTCATCTTTCGCCGCTATTACGGCCAGCCATTCTGGCAATCGATGCGCTGGACGCCGGGGGAACTGAGTACCCGGCTGGTGGCGACCTGTGGTGTGCTGGCGGCCTTCGCCGTGATGGTGGCTAGTGTGTTGCTGCGGACACCGGACATCGACAGCCCGATGAAGGCGCTGCTCTCGGACCCGGCTTCGGTGGTGATGATCGCGATAATTGGCACTACGCTCGCGCCGCTGTGTGAGGAAATCGTGTTTCGCGGATTCCTGCAACCGCTGCTGGTCCGATCGCTGGGGGCGGCGCCTGGCATTCTGCTGGCGGCGGCGGCGTTCGGGCTGATGCATTTGCAGGAGTACGGCTATTCCTGGCGGCACGCGCTGCTGATTTCGGCGGCGGGCGCGGGGTTCGGCTGGATGCGGCAGCGGACGGGATCGACCAAGGCCGCGGCGATCATGCACGCGGCGTACAATGGCGTGTTTTTTCTGCTGCTGGCGGCGCAACAGGCGGCTACGCATGGACGCTGGGTGGGGCATTAGGGGGAGCATGGGAGATAGTGGAATTACGTGCGGTCCGGATACCCCGGGAAGCCGTAGACTGGTACCTGGCAGTCCCTGAGCAAGTGGTAACCGGCGGGAATTGCCGATGAGAGAGGAAAGCGCATGGCCGATACGCCAATACGCCCGGAACGCGTGGAGTCGTCTTCGCCCAATCTTAGGACGGAACTGCTGACGCACCTGCAGCGTGTCGCACCCGAGGTCTTCACCGAGGGAAAGCTAGATTTCGAAAGGCTTCGTGAGTTGGCCGGCGACGGCTTGGCTACCGGGCCGGAGCGATTCTCGTTTACCTGGGCCGGCAAGCGGGACGCGATAGCGCTGCTGCAAAGCCCGACTCCCGCGACCCTGGTTCCGGTGGCCGGGGAAAGTGTCGATTTCGAGGCGGCCCAGCACGTTTTTATCGAAGGGGACAATCTGGAAGTACTCAAGCTTTTGTACCGCTCCTATTTCGGGCGGGTGAAGATGATATACATCGACCCTCCTTATAACACCGGCAACGAGTTCGTTTATCCGGACGACTTCTCCGATCCCCTCGATAACTACCTGCGCCTGACCGGGCAAAAGAACGGCGACGGGGATTATCTGACCAACAAGATTGAGAAGAATGGACGGATTCACTCCAACTGGCTGTCGATGATGTACCCTCGCCTGTCAATCGCCCGTCAGTTGTTGCGGGACGACGGGGTCATTTTCGTGAGCATCGACGATCACGAAGTTCACAACCTGCGCAGCCTCTTGAATGAAGTGTTCGGGGAGGAGAACTTTGTTGCAACCGTTATCTGGCAGAAGGTCTATGCACCCAAGAACACGGCCAAGCACTTCTCTGAAGATCATGACTACATCGTCGTGTATGCGCGCAACGCCGCCGATTGGCGCCCAGAACTTCTGCCTCGCACCGAGGCAGCCGACGCTCGCTATGAAAACCCAGATAAGGATGAGCGTGGCCCTTGGAAGCCCGGCGATCTAACCGCGCGCAACTACTATAGCGAGGGCCTCTACGAGGTAACCAGCCCCAGCGGAAAGACATTTAGGCCGTCGATGGGAACGTATTGGCGCGTCAAATACAAGAAGTTTGTATGGCTAGACGTCGATAAGCGGGTCTGGTGGGGAGCCAATAGCGACAACATGCCTCAGGTCAAACGTTTCTTGTCAGAAGTGAAGCAGGGGATGGTGCCACAGACTCTCTGGAAGTATGAGGACGCGGGCCACACGCAGGATGCGAAGAAGGAGTTGCTGAGATTCGTTCCGTACGAGAACACCGACAACGTTCTCGATTCAGTGAAGCCCCCTCGGCTCATCCAGAAAATGTTGACTCTCGGAACCAATGCCGAAGATGGAGACATCGTCCTGGATTTCTTCGCCGGCAGCAGCACAACCGGTCATGCTGTCCTCAAACAGAATCGAGAGGACGGTGCGCGGCGGCGCTATATCGGAGTACAATTCCCGGAACCGCTGCCAGTGCCGGAATCGAAGTTAAAGACTTTGGCGGATGTGAGCAAAGCACGGCTGCGGGCTGTGATTGCCAAGAAAGCCGACGCTCAGCAAGCGGAGTTGGATCTTAAGGACGAAATGCCCGAAGGCTTTCGCGTTTTCAAACTTGCCGAGTCGAACCTGAAACGCTGGTCCGGCATTGCCTCGAAAGATCCAGCAACCTACGCGCAGGAGATGCTGAGATTCGCGGACCCGTTAGTGTCCGGCTGGGAGCCGGAAGCCCTGATCTGGGAGGTTGCTCTGCGAGAGGGGTACAGTCTCACGTCGCGCCTAGAAAAACTCCCCGGCACGGAAGGACAAACCTTCTGGCGAGTCACCGACTCCGATCGGGACCAGTTCTTCTACGCCTGCCTCGATGCGAGCCTCGTGCTGGAGGCGGTCGCCCCCTTGAAATTGACTTCCGAAATCTTGTTCGTGTGCCGGGACCACGCCCTCGACGACACGCTCGCCTCAAACCTGGCGCTTCAGTGCCGCCTGAAGGTAATCTGATGGCGATGGAATTCCGTTTCGACGCCACCGAGGATTATCAGCTCAAAGCCATTGCCGCCGTTACCAGCTTGTTCGAAGGCCAGCCCTATATCCGCAACGAATTGGTGATACCGGAAGGCGGTTCCTTCGCGGTCGTCGCGAATCGGCTGGATCTATCCGAGAACGACCTGCTGCGTAACCTTGGCGCTGTCCAGGCGGAGCGGGGGATCGTGCAGGATGCGGCGCTGATGCAGATAGAAGAGATCATAGACGGACTCACCGGAGAGCAAGGGGTCCGCTTTCCTAACTTCTCCATCGAAATGGAGACGGGCACGGGAAAAACCTATGTCTACCTGCGCACCGCGCTGGAACTCTACCAGCGCTATGGACTTCGGAAGTTCATCATCGTGGTTCCCTCGGTCGCGGTGCGGGAAGGGGTCCTGAAAACCTTGCAGGTGACAGGCAGACACATGGCGGGCCTTTATGCCAATCCGCCCTATCGTTACTACGTTTACGATTCCGGCAGGTTCGCCCAGGTTCGGCAGTTCACCCTCTCGGACGGTATCGAGATGATGGTGATGACGATTGATTCTTTTAACAAAGGGGCCAACGTCATCCGCCAGTACGCGGATGGCATGCAGGGCGAGCGTCCCATCCATCTTATCCAAGCTACGCGGCCCGTGCTGATTCTCGATGAACCGCAAAACATGGAAAGCGAGCGCAGCGTGGCCGCCTTGGCGGCGCTGCATCCGCTTTTCGCTCTACGCTACAGCGCTACCCACCGCAACCCCTATAACCTGGTCTACCGCCTGACGCCATTCGACGCTTACCGCGAGAGCCTCGTCAAACGGATTGAAGTGGCCTCGGTCGTTGAAGAAGACAACCTCAACCGTCCGTTCGTACGCCTCGACGACATCACCACGGAAGGGAGGTTGCTTAAGGCTTCCGTGGCCGTACACCGGCTCATGAGCAAGGGGGCCATCAAGGAAAAGGTCGTCACGGTACGGCCAGGGGACTCGCTGGCGGAAAAAACCAAACGCGCCGAATACGAAGGGTATGAGGTCGACGAAATCAACTTCGGCAGCGGGTTTATCCGATTCGCCAACGGGATCGAAATCCGCAAGGGCGGCGCGATTGGCACGGACCGCGAAGCGATTTCCGAGGCGCAGATCCGCTACACCGTCGAAGAGCACTTCCGTAAGCAGGCTCGCCTAAAGAATGAAGGGATCAAAGTGCTCTCGCTCTTCTTCATCGACAAGGTCGATAATTTTGTAAACGACGACGGGATCGTCAGACGGCTCTTCGTACGCGCTTTCGACGAAGTGAAGGGACGTTATCCCGACTGGGCGGGTCAAGAGGCGCTGAGCGTCCAAGCCGCTTACTTTGCCACCCGCAGCCGGCGCGGCGGCGCGGTAGAAGCGATCGACAGCAGCGGCAAGAGCAAAGAGGACGAGACCGCGTTTAATCTCATCATGCGCGACAAAGAGAGGCTGCTCTCCTTCGACGAGCCGGTGGCCTTCATCTTTTCGCATAGCGCCCTGCGCGAAGGCTGGGACAATCCCAACGTTTTCCAAATCTGCGCCCTGCGCGAGGTCGGGTCGGAAAGAGAACGGCGACAGCAAGTGGGACGGGGAATCCGGCTCCCGGTGGATCAAACCGGAAAGCGCGTACGCGATGTGAGAATCAATGTCCTTACGGTTGTGGCGAGCGAAAGCTACGAAAGATTTGTTTCCGGCCTCCAAAGCGAGATTAAAGCGGAGTACGGCGCGGACGGCATGCCACCGAAGCCGCCCAACGCGCGCAATAAGGTGAAGGCGAACCTCAGGAAACACTACTTTCTTAAGCCCGAATTCAAGGAACTGTGGGAGCGGATACGGCACAATACCAGGTATGCCGTGAGGATCGACACCGAAAGGCTGATAGCATCGGTCCTGCCGGAGCTGGACGCGGCCCCCATTCGCGCGCCAAGGGTCGCCATCCGAAAAGCCGAGGTTGTGGTCACCATGCATGACACCTTCGAGGCGATGGCCCAGAGCGGTGCGCGAACGGCGGTCGACCTGGCGGGCCGGTTTCCTCTGCCTAATCTGGTAGAGGTGATGGAAAGCCTCATGGAGAACACTTCTCCGCCGATGCGGATCACTCGGCGAACGCTTCTGGAAATTTTCAACCGCGCCAAGAACAAAAAGGCGGCCGTCGAAAATCCGCATGAATTCGCAACGGTTGCGGTCGCCATCATCAAGGACAAGCTCACCGACCAATTGGTCGACGGCATCCAATACGAGAAGGTGGCCCAGTGGTACGAAATGAGCCAGTTCGAGATGGAAGTAGAAGCGTGGTCGGATTACCTGGTCAAGAGCGAACGTCCGGATGGCTCGGAAGGAGCTTCTCTGTACGATGGTGTGTTCTGGGACTCGTTGACGATCGAAAAGCCTTTCATTGAGGCGCTGGAACGCCGGAAGGATGTCCGGCTTTATTTCCGTCTCCCGGATTGGTTCCAGGTAAACACGCCCATCGGCAAATATAATCCCGACTGGGCAATCGTCATGGACAACCCGGAGGACGATCAGGGAAAACCTATTCTCTACCTCGTTCGTGAGACCAAGGCGACCGGACGGCTTTCGGATCTTCGCCCGCAGGAGCGGCGTAAGGTTCTGTGCGGCAAGCGGCATTTCGAAGACGCGCTCCGGGTCAGTTATCGAGTTATAGCGTCCGCGGCTGAATTGCCGTAGGACGATTGGAATGGACATCAACGAAAATGGGAGATAAGAAAATCGCATTGGTCACCGGCGCGGGCAGCGGCATCGGCCGTGCGGTAAGTCTGGCATTGCAGGGCGCGGGATATTCTGTCGTGCTGGCGGGAAGGCGTCCGGAGGAGTTGGAGCGTACGGCGGGCATGGCTGCGCCAGAGGGCGGCGAAATGCTCGGTGTGCCGACGGATGTGGGCGATCCCGCGGCCGTGCGCGCGCTCTTCGCTAAAACGAAGGAAGCTTTCGGACGGCTGGACCTGTTGTTCAACAACGCAGGCATCGGCGCGCCGGGCATTCCGATGGAAGACTTAACCTACGAACAGTGGAGCGCGGTAGTGAGCGTCAATCTGACGGGCGCGTTCCTGTGCGCGCAGGAAGCCATCAAGATCATGAAGGCGCAGACGCCGCGGGGCGGGCGGATCATCAACAATGGCTCGATATCCGCGCATGCGCCGCGGCCCAACTCCGCGCCTTATACGGCGACCAAGCACGCCATCACCGGACTGACTAAGTGCATTTCTCTCGACGGACGGAAGCACGACATCGCTTGCGGACAGATCGACATCGGCAATGCGGCTACGGAGATGACCGCACGCATGTCAGGCGGAGTGCCGCAAGCGGACGGGTCCAGGAAGCCGGAGCCGGTGATGGACGTGCGGCATGTGGCGGACGCTGTTTTGTATATGGCGAGTCTGCCCTTGGAGGCTAACGTTCAGTTTATGACTGTCATGGCCACCAAAATGCCGTTGGTGGGGCGCGGGTGACGGCGGGCTTGGGCTTAGGCTTTCGCGATCGCTTCCACATCCCGCGCGCGCCCGATGGCGCTGAGTGCGTCTATCTCGGCACTCAATCGCTCGGATTGCAACCCAAAAGCGTACGCGCTTATATCGAGCAGGAGTTGAAAGACTGGGAATTGCTGGGGGTGGGCGGCCATTTCCACGCGCGGCATCCGTGGGTAGAGTACAACAAGCTGTTGACCGAACAGACCGCGCGGCTGGTGGGCGCTCAGCCACTCGAAGTCGTCACCATGAACTCGCTGACGGTGAATCTGCATCTGATGATGGTTTCGTTTTACCGGCCGACCACCCGGCGCCATCGAGTCGCGATCGAAGAGAGTGCGTTTCCTTCGGATCAATATGCCGTCAAGTCGCAGATCCGGTTTCATGGTTTCGATCCGGCGAAGTCGCTGGTAACGGTGGCCGGGGAAGACGAGTTAGACGATCTTCTGAACCGGGAAGGCGAGTCGGTCGCATTGGTGCTGATGGGCGGCGTCAACTACTCTTCCGGCCGGGCGTTCGATCTGGCGCGTGTAACTCGCGCGGGCCATGCCAAGGGCTGCATCGTAGGATTCGATTTGGCGCACGCGGCAGGAAACCTGGTTCTGAAGCTGCATGAGTGGGACGCCGATTTCGCCGTCTGGTGTACCTACAAGTATCTGAGCGGAGGCCCGGGAAACGTGGGTGGGTGCTTCGTGAATGAGCGGTACGCGCACGACGACAGCATCCCGCGGTTTGCAGGTTGGTGGGGCCATGAGTTGGAGACGCGTTTCCGCATGGGTCCGGATTTTCAGGCTACACCCGGAGCCGAGGGTTGGCAGGTCAGCAATCCGCCGGTGGTGGCACTGGCGGCGTTGCGCGCATCCATGGATCTATTCGACGAGGCTGGTATGGAACGGCTGCGTGCCAGGAGCGTGGAGTTGACCGGCCACCTGGAAAAGTCGCTGGATGGGCATGCGGATGGCCGATTTGCCATTGTGACGCCGCGCGATCCGGAGCGCCGGGGCGCACAGCTTTCCATCCGGGTGACCGGATCGGTGCGGGCGGTTTGGGAACGGTTGGCTGCTGCGGGTGTGGTCTGCGACTGGCGCGAGCCGGACATCCTGCGGGTGGCGCCGGCGCCGCTCTACAACACGTTCGACGACGTCGACCAGTTTGTGGATTGCCTGGTGCGGTCGCTGTAGGGCGTACCTTAGCGCTTTCCTGGCGTCAGAACGAATACCCCTTCCGCCACGGACTCCACCTTTGAACGGGAATAGAAAATCGGAAAATACTTTCCACGCGCCCACGATTCGTAGAGATCCCGATAATGCGGATCGTTGACATCGCCCGACTGACCCGGATTGTTCAGCCCGACGGAGTTGTCCCAATTCTCCGTGTCGACGACGATCTTGAATGACCCGCCGGCCGTTTGGTTATCGCCGCCGCCGGTGGCCGTGATGGTGAAGCCGTCGCCGCCGCGCGGAAATTGTCCGACGTCGAATTTCTCTTGAAGGCCGGGACTGACGGCGTCCGACAGGGGACTGCGAATGCGCGCGTAATGGTATGCGCCGAGATTCCACTTCGCCATATCGGTGCCGAAGCGCTTCGTGAGTTCCGCAATGGCTTCTTCCAGGCTCTTGGCAAGCAGCGCGTTGCGGGTAGCCATCGGGTCCGCGCCGAAGCGGCCATCGGGTGCGTACATCCAACTTACAATCCTGGACATCGGCGGCATGCCGAGGAGGTCTTGGACGGGCTTCGGCTGCACCACGTCGCGAACATTGGCTTCCAGGCGCCGCTGCCACATTTCATAAATACCGGCCGCGACGGAATCTTTGTCGAGCACGAAGTCCCAGTGCAGCAGACGCGCGGCGGCCTGCCGCGCCAACCCATCCAGTATTTCGATATCGCGCAAGAGCGGCGCCAGGCTGCGCGCCGGAATCGACAGATCGCTGTTCTGAAGCTGCACCATATCGGCAACCGAAAACCTGCGGCCGGAACTGAGAGCCTCGGCGACGCTCTGCGCCCGAAACGGATCGGCCCACATATAATGCAGTGCGTCCTTGTACGGCCAACCGGGAGGTATCTGATATTCGTTGGACGTGTTGTAGAATCCTTTCTCGGGGTTCAGCACATGCGGCAGCGCCACGATGGGCAGGAAGCCATCCCATTCGTAACGGCCGTCGCCGGGTACGGGAACAAGGCCGCTCCAGTTAGGCCGCTGCGGCGCGATGCCGACTGCCTGGTAGCCGATGTTGCCGTCGCGATCCGCCCAGATCATGTTTTCGGCCGGCATCCGGCTGTAGCCGCACGCATCCAGGAATTCTCGCCAGCTATGCGACTGATTCATCCGCAGGCTCGCCAGATACGGCGCGGAGCCGGTTTCACGCCACGCCGCGCGCACCGCGTATGCTTTATGATGCGGTTGGTCCTCGAAAACCACAGGGCCGTGCCGGGTGTATTTCAGCTCCACCGATACGGGACTATCGCCTTTGACCGCGATCGATTCCCGAATGACGCTCATCGATTCCCATGCGCCCCCGTACTTGTACTGCGACGGGTCCGCGGGGTTGGTGTCGTAGACATAGAGATCTTCGCTGTCGGTGCCGAAGATCGTGAGTCCCCACGCTCCGAAATCGTTGTGGCCGATCGAAACGCCCGGCAACGCGGGCTCCCCGCCGCCGATTACATCCCATCCTGGCGCTACCAGATGTACCCAGTAGCGCAGCGATGGCGCCGATTGCAGGCGATGCGGATCGTTCATCAACAGGGGATATCCGCTCATGGTGAGCTTGCTGCCGACTACCCAGTTGTTGCTGCCGATGTCTTCGCGGCGGCCGCCCTCAATTCCGACGCCGAGTTGAGCCGTCGCTTGCGGATTCCGATATTCGGGTAACAACTCCTCGGGAGTGAATTTTAGCGGCGTGCGGAAGGCGCGATAGACGTCCAGGATGCGGGCGGAAAGCAGCGAGGCGTCAATGGCTCCGTCGATTTCAAGATCCGGGCCGGCGGGTTGAAAGTATTCGATGTCCTTGACCTTTTCGGCGCCGATTTCCCGGATGACCAAGGCCATATTCAACTCCTGGTCGACGTTTCCGGCGAGGCCGTTGAAACGCGAGACGACGACGGCGGGCGTCCAGTTTCCGGGCTTGATGCCGAGCATTTTGAATTCAGGTGTGAGCAGCGCCGGATTCCGTTCCGTCTCGGCGATATAGGCGTTGATGCCCTCGACAAAAGATTCGACGATAGCGGCGCCGCGCGGATGGTACCACGCGAGTTCGCGGGTCATGTCGCCGCGGAACCGGAACAGGCGGTTGCCGATATCGCGCTGCAACTCCCGCTTGCCCAGGATTTCCGCCACCGTGCCAGTCGCCTGCCGCCTCCAAATCTCCAGTTGGAATAGTCGATCGCGCGCAACGTTGTATCCCTGGGCGAAAAATAGATCGGATTCGGTCTTGGCGTAGATGTGCGCGATGCCCCAGTGGTCCTGCACGATTTCGACAGAATTGCCGAGTCCGGGCGCGAGGAGCGTGTGATGGGCCGGCGTGGCGCCGCACGCGGCAACCGCTAAAACGGCAATTAGAAATCGGAGCGCATTGGCGCCGGCGGCCCGGCAGGCGACGTTCATGGTATCGGCCCTTTCTGGTGAACTGTAGCATGCCGATCATGTGCGCGCCCGCCCCACGCGGAGGGCCGGTCGAAATCTTATTGCCTGCTTGGCGGAGTGAGCGTGTAGCTCTGAGCCCAGTACGGCATATCGCCGATCGGACTGCCCGAAATAACGATCTCGACGCGGCGGTTCTGCTCGCGGCCGGCGGCAGTGGCGTTGGAAGTCAGTGGGCGGGTATCGCCCAATCCACGCGCCATGATCGCGCGTGCCGGCAAGCCATCCTCTATCAGGACGTCGCGCACCGCGTGCGCGCGCTCGAACGAAGACATTTCGTGGCCGTCCACTTCCACGGTAAGGTCCGGATGCGCGCGAAGCACGGCGGCGACGCTCGCCAGCCTCTCATAGACGGCCGGACTCACGCGCGTCCCCTGAAAGTCCGAATCCGAGAGCATTACCGTCAGGCCGCGGGGCGTGTCGCGCGTGGATAGGGAGGCGTTGAACTGCGCGAGCAACTGCAGCCGCAGATCTTTTTTCCGCTGCTCGTCGCGGTCCTGACTGGGTTGGGTTTGAACCACGATTTGCGGCGCCGACGCTGTGGCGGCGGCATTCGCGGCGGCAGCAGCGGAAGCCTGAGCCTGGGCTTGCGCCGCTTGCCTGGCGGCCCGTTCCTGCTCCAATAACGCATGTTCGGCGGCGGCCTGGGTTTGCGCAGTCTGGGCGGCGGCCTCGGCTTGGGTTGCCCGCTCCTCGGCCTGCGCCGCCCGCTCGCGGGCCTGCGCCAGTTCGTTACCCTGGCTGCGCTGCATGGTCAGAATACGCGCGTCTTCCGCGGTCTGCGCCGCTTGCCGGGCCAAGGTGACCACCATGGTCATACCGGCCTTGCCATCCAGAGCCTCTTGCGCCCGGCGCAATTGATCCTGCGCCTTGGCGAGCGTATCCGGAGCGTATTGGCTAGCTCCCGCCGCTTGCGCGATTTGGACCGCATTTTGCGCCTCATAGAGTTCCACGACCGACTGGTAGCGACTCGCCGACAGCCTGGGAGCGTCGGCATCGGCGGCGGCCATACCATCCTGCACGTTGTAGGTATACAGTCCGCGGGGCAGCAGTTCGTATTTGGCCTGGATGGGCTCCCTGCCGCCGATCGTATCGGGACGGGGCTGGTTCTCCAACACCACCACATCGCTGGGCTGGCGCACGGCCGCGTAGGGTTCAGCCGTCACGATCAAGCCGAACGCCTGCAGATCCGTGGTAACCAGCAGCTTGGCTTTATCGGAGCTGCCGGGCAGTATTTCTCCCAGATTCTTAGCATGCCCGTCCGGCGTAATGGCCCACAGCACGTAAGTCAGATACTCGCGGCCAAAACGGGTCGGCGCCGACAGACGATCGAAGTGCGCGGCGATCTCCGCGCGGCCCGTCTTCGACTCCACGATGGCGTCGCCCTTGGCTTGGGGCAGCAGGACGGTACCCTGGAAATCGATATTCGTAGGTCCGTTGCGATACTGATAATCGATCGCGCTAACGGTGCGATCGACTACGGTTACACGGTATATGGGAACGTTTACACTGTGTTCGGGTTGATTTTGCGCGACTGTGACGAGTGTGCAAAAAAGACCAAATGTTGTGGTTCGAAGCAGTTTGCCAGCCATGATCGGTTGCCTCTTCTAGGCGAGGAGCAACTGGCGGTCCAAACGTGAGCCGGATGGCGGAGCCGCCTCTCCAGAAACTGCTGCCGCTAATCCGGCAATCGGCCGTGTTTTGGCTGTTCGAGTTAGGCGGCTGGCTCCAGGCGATAGCCGAGCGCAGCGGCCTTGCGGAGCAGGGCCTGTTTTTCCCGCTCCGCCCGCCGGTTTTCGTGTTCCTGCGCGCCCCG
>JBEKTJ010000025.1:0-45036 GCA_049516155.1 Bryobacteraceae bacterium | reverse complement strand
ACGCCAGCACATCGCGGAAGAATGCGCGGTCCGCTTCGGAATCGTTGCTATATAGAAGAATGTGAGCACCGAGGATCATGGGTCTAGTCTACCGCCGACCACCGCCTGGCGAAAGAGCGGCGATGTACCGCGTTCGTGCTAGAATCGGACGAATCCGCAAATGACTGAAATCCTCCCGTCTATTCTGGCCGCGGATTTCGCGCGGTTGGGCGAACAGATCGCGCAGGTCGAGCGGGGCGGCGCCACCATGCTGCATCTCGACGTGATGGACGGCCACTTTGTGCAGAACCTCACCATCGGGCCGCCGGTGGTGGCTTCCATTCGGAAGATCACCCGGCTCACACTGGACGTTCACCTGATGATCACAGATCCCGACAAGTACGCGCCCATCTTCATCGACGCAGGCGCCGATCAGGTGATCGTACACCAGGAGGCCTGCAAACATCTGGACGGAACGCTGCGCGAAATCCAGCGGGCGGGCGCGCGCGCGGGCGTGGTCATTAACCCGGCGACTCCCGTTTCCGCGATCGAGGAGGTATTGGGGTTGGCGGATTACGTACTGGTGATGAGCGTCAATCCGGGATTCGGCGGGCAGCAGTTCATCCCGTATACGCTCGATAAGGTCCGGCGGCTGGACGCCATCCGCCGGGAACGCCGTTTGACATTTCGGATCGAGATCGACGGCGGCGTCACGAAGGAAAATATAGGGGATGTAGTGCGCGCGGGGTGTGACTGGATCGTCACAGGGTCTTCGGTATTTCACACTCCGGACCCAGCCGCCGCAGTGGCGGAGTTGCGCCAGGCGGCGATTGAGGCACATTCCGTGCGTTGTTAGGCAGGCGAAACTGGCTGCCTCACTCGCCCGCCGGGTAGCCCCCCAAAGCTGGCGACGCAATTGCTATTCTAGACTGAAGCCTAAATATTAACGATCGGCACGAGCACAATGATGTATCCACTGATGCATGCACGCCTTTTTCATAAACTGATTGCGGTAACCGCGTTGGCGGGCCTGCTAAGTTCCTGCGGTATCCGGCGGCACAAGTACGCCGACCCCATCGCCAAGAACACCGAACAGCCCGACAAGGTGCTCTTCGACCGGGCCATCAACGACATCGAGCACAGCCGTTATGAGATCGCCCGGCTGACGCTGCAGACGCTCATCAACACGTACGACAGCAGCGAGTATCTGGCCAAGGCCAAGCTGGCGATCGCGGACAGTTGGTTCCGCGAGGGCGGCGCGCATGGTTTGGCACAGGCCGAAGCCGAATACAAGGACTTCGAATTGTTCTATCCCAACATGGAGGAAGCCGCCGAGGCGCAGGAACGCGTTTGCGATATCCATTACAAGCAGATGGATAAGGCGGACCGCGACCCGGTGCATGCGGTACGCGCCGAGGACGAGTGCCGCCAGTTGCTGCTGCAGTATCCCAACAGCAAGTTCGCCCCGGAAACCCAGCAGAAGCTGCGCAATGTGCAGGAGGTTTTGGCGGACCATGAATATGCCGCCGCCGTCTTCTACCATCACAAAGGCGCGATGCCGGCCGCGGCCAATCGTTTGACCAGCATGGTGGACCAATATCCCCTGTTCAGCCAGGCCGACGAAGCGCTATGGATGCTCGGCGATTCCTACGATCGCATGGGCGACCGGTTCGAAGACAAGTCGGCGGCAGCCTACACGCGTCTGGTGAAAGATTATCCGTTGAGCCCGCGCGCCGCGGCCGCCAAGCAAAAACTGGAGGCCATGAAGCGTCCCGTGCCGGAGGCGGATCCGGTGGCTTATGCCCGCATGAAGTACGAGATCGAAAACCGGACCTCCCCGAGCAAGGCCAACCGGGTCATGGATACTTTCAGAAGGAACCCGGATGTGCATTTGGCGGCCAAGGGCGGGAGTCCGTCGATGACCATTTTGCGGCCTGGAATTCCGGTTTCGGTGCCGCAGAGCGCCAGTGCCGCGGCAGCTCCGGGAGCGGCCGGAACGTCTGGCACAGAAAACAACGTGAGCATCGGCCTTACCAACGATACGAAAGAACTCGATCAGAGACCCGATGCGCGAGCGAACCCGCCTAGTGCGGCCGGAGCGCCCGCGGCCGCACCGGCGGCGAATCCGGCAGCCAAGCCCTCCGAAGCGGCGGGGGTGGCTCCGCAGCAGCCTTTCGCCACCAACCATCCGCTGAGCGAGAAGGACAAGAAGCGGGCCATGAAGATGGCGCAAGACAAGGCCAAGCAAGATAAGAAAGCCCAGGCCAAGGCGATCAAGGCGGCCAAGAGTGCGCCGGCTCCGCCGGCATCGCAGACGCCATCCTCGCAGCCTGCCCCGGCCTCGGCGCCGCAGCAGGACTAGTTGATGCCTGATGCCGCGCATTCTGCTCGCCGACGACAGCCCCCACGCGCAGCGCATGGGCGAACAGATTCTCACTGAGGAAGGCTTCGAGGTTGTTACAGTCAGCGATGGCGATTCCGCGTTGCTGCGCCTCGAGGATGTGGATCCCGATTTGGTACTGGCCGCAGTTGGGCTGGCGCATCGATCGGGCTATGAGATCTGCCAGTACGTGAAGCTTAGCCCGCGGCACAAACATGTCCGGGTGATCCTGGCCGCCGGCGTAAGGGATCCGATCGACGAAACCGAAGCACGCCGCGCCCAGGCGGATGGTTCGGTGCAAAAGCCGTTCCAGGCATCCGTGCTACTGGGTGTAGTAAAGCCGCTGCTGGAGATGGCCGTGAAGGAACGCGGATTAGGCCCCGCCCCCGCGGCGGGAGTTGGAGCCAAGTCCGTCAAGCGTGCCGCCCCAAAATCGTCAACGGTGGCGTTGATCGATCCGGAGCGTGTACAAGCGGCCGTGACGGTGGCGCTGGACGCCTGCTTACCGGGTATCATAGAGGAGATTACCGAGAAGGTGCTGATCGCCCTGAGCGCCCGATAGCGCCTATTTAACTATGCCCGATAACAGTTTCGATGTGGTTTCCAAGATCGAATTGCCGGAAGTTGGCAATGCCATCCAGCAGGCCATGAAAGAGATTCAACAGCGTTACGATTTGAAGGATTCCAAGTCCTCCATCGAGCTGAACGAGAAAGACCACAAGATTCTGCTGGCCAGCGCGGACGAGTACAAGCTGAAAGCCGTGATCGAGGTGCTGGAAGGCAAGCTGGTGAAGCGCAAAGTGCCGCTGAAGGGGCTTACCTACGGCACGCTGATTCCGGCCGCCGGCTCGTCGGTGAAACAGGAGATCACGCTGCAACAGGGTATTCCCATCGAGAAGGCGCGCGACATCGTGCGCAAGATCAAGGACAGCAAGCTGAAGGTGCAGGCAGCCATCCAAGGCGATTTGGTGCGCGTGAGCAGCCGGGATCGCGATACCTTGCAGAGCGTCATTAAACTGCTGCGGGACAACGATTTCGGCATTGACGTGCAGTTTACGAACTATCGCACGATTTGATGTCGGTCAGTCTTGACTTCAAGAAGGCGATGTGTCAAGATGGGAATATGACGGGGACCAAGACCGCTAGGATTGAAGAACCGAAGACGCTGACCCTCCGGTTGGACGAGAATTTCCATCGGCGGCTGAAATCCAAACTGTTGGCCGACGGGGTGAGTTTCCAGGTCAAGGTTCAAAGCATGCTTCAGGACTACGTCGATGGGCCCGCCGAGGAGCGGGAAGAGATTGGGCGCCAGGTCGCCATCGCCCGCGAAGCCATGCGCCGCTATGCTCCCGCTATGCGGGAGCTGGCTCGTTGATTGAGCCAGTCTGGGTGAACCCGGCGGCAGTCGAGCGCATGCATCACGACAGCCTGATGGAATTCGGGGGTTCACGCGGAACCCGCGACGCCGGCGCCATCGAGTCGGCGCTGGCCAGACCCCGAAACCTAATGGTTTATGGGGAACCGGATCTTTACGATCTGGCGGCGGCTTACACCGCTGGACTGTGCCAGAATCACGGATTCGTGGACGGCAACAAGCGCATTGCCTTCCTGACCGGATTCGTTTTCCTGTGGGAGAACGGCTACACCATCCTGGCCGAGCAGGCTGAAGTGATCGCCGCCATGCTATCGCTGGCCGACCATACGCTCGATGAAGCCGGCTACGGCGCGTGGCTGCGAGAACACACCGCTCCTAACGAACCCTGAATTGAGCCCCTTCTTATGCCGCGCCGCCTCGAAACCCACTTGCTGAATGGCCCGGTGGGCAAGCTGGAAGCTCTTTTAGAAGCGCCGGAGGATGCCAATCCGCGCGCGGTGGCGCTGGTATGCCATCCGCATCCGTTGTTTGGCGGGACCATGCACAACAAGGTGGTCTACCGGGTGGCGCGGGCGCTAAGGGGCGCGGGTTACGTGGTGCTGCGCTTCAATTTTCGAGGCGTGGGCAAGAGCGAAGGCCGCCACGATCTGGGAGCCGGCGAAGTGGAAGACGCGCGCGCGATGCTCGGCTGGCTGCGCAGCCGCTACGCCGGGCTGCCCTATACCTTGGCGGGTTTTTCATTCGGCTCGCGGACGATCTTGAACCTGGGTTGCGCGATGCAGGATGCCCAACGGTTGATTGCGCTGGGATTCCCGGCCAAGCGCGACCCGGTGGGTGTGCTGGCGCAATGCACCGTGCCCAAGGTCTTCATTCAAAGTACGCACGACGAGTACGGCCCGCCGCCGGAGATGCAAGCCTTCTACGCGCAAGTCGCCGAACCCAAGCGGCTGATTTGGGTGGAGGCGCAGGATCACTTCTTCGCGGGCGGCTTGGATGAGTTGGAAACCCAAGTGGCCCAGTTGGCTTGAGGCCCGAGCCGGCAGCCGGAATGGCGCTACAATCCCCTATCTATGGACACGTTTGACCGAAGAGGCTTTCTCATGGGTGGCGCCGCGGCGTTGTGGCAGGCGGCCGCCGCAGCCCAAACCGCGCCGTTGCGGGCTTCCCTCCGCCGCACTCTGCCGATGAACCGCAACTGGCTTTACGGCGGCGCAGCGGTTCCAGGCTGCTCGGCCGCGGACTTCGACGACAGCAAATTCCAGCGCGTGAGCATTCCGCACTCAAACAAGATTTTTCCGTGGCACAGTTTCGACGAGAAAGACTTCCAGTTCGTATCGATCTACCGGCGGCATTTCAAGCTGGCGCCGCAGCCCGGCCATAGCGTTTTCGTGGACTTCGCGGGCGTGATGACCGCGGCCACGGTCAGCATCAATGGACATAAGCTAGGCGAATATCGCGGCGGCTATACGCCCTTCTCCTTTGAACTGACGCCGCATCTGAGGCCGGACGCGCCAAACGTCCTGGCCGTCGAAGTAGATTCCACGGAGCGGCCGGACATTCCGCCATTCGGCGGGAATATCGATTACCTGACCTTTGGCGGCATCTATCGGGAAGTCGCGCTACGCATCGTACCGCAGGTGTTCATCGAAAGCGTATTCGCCAAGCCGGCGGATGTTCTGGGCGATGGCCGGCGGGTCGATGTAAAGTGCCTGCTAAACGGACCGGCGGCGGCCGGGCTCACGCTAAAAATAGAGCTGCGGGATGGCGCGCAGGTGCTTTCTTCGGTGGAGGGACCGGCCTCGGCGCAGCCCCTGACTCTTTCCAAGCTCGGCTCTATCGATCTTTGGGATCTCGATCGCCCGAAGCTGTATACCGTCACCGCGCGCCTCTATCAAGGCGGCGCACCCATCGACGAATATTCCACGCGCATCGGTTTTCGCGAAGCGCGATTCACGCCGCAAGGCTTCATGTTGAACGGGAAGCACCTCAAGCTGCGCGGCCTCAACCGGCACCAGACATTTCCGTATGTGGGCGGCGCCATGCCCGCGCGCGTGCAGCGGCGCGATGCGCTGATCCTGAAGCGCGATCTGAAATGCAACATTGTGCGCACGTCGCATTATCCGCAATCGCCGCATTTCCTGGATGCCTGCGACGAAACCGGCCTGCTGGTTTTCGAGGAGATACCCGGCTGGCAGCACATCGGCGACAAGGCCTGGCAGGATTTGGCGGTGCGCAACGTGGAACAGATGATCCGCCGGGACTGGAATCATCCATCCATCGTGTTGTGGGGCGTGCGCATCAACGAATCGCAGGATAACCACGACTTTTATACGCGCACCAACGCGCTGGCCCACGAGCTGGACAATTCCCGGCAGACCGGCGGCGTGCGGTATCTGTACAATTCCGAACTGCTGGAAGACGTAATGACCATGAACGATTTCGGCTTCCCGCTGCGTCCGCCGAATCATCCGCTGTATCTCAACACCGAGTTCAACGGCCACATGTTCCCGACCAAGCGCAACGATAACGTGGACCGGGTGATGGAACACGCGATGCGGCACGCCCGGGTGCACAACCAACTGGCGTCCGACGACCGCTATGCGGGCGGTATCGGCTGGTGCGCGTTCGACTACAACACGCACGCCAATTTCGGCTCCGGCGATAAGATCTGCTATCACGGCGTCACGGACATCTTCCGCATCCTGAAACCCGCCGGCCAGTTCTACCGGTCGCAGTGCGATCCGAAAGAGGAGATCGTGCTGGAGCCGTGCTTCAACTGGTCGCAGGGCGACCAATCCGAAGGCGGCGGGATCCGGCATGCCGCGATTGTCTCCAATTGCGATCACCTGAAGATCTATGTGAAGGGCGATCTGAAGGCGGAGGCCGAGCCGGATCGGGAGCACTATGGGCACTTGGCACATCCCCCGTTCGTGATCGACATTAGTGGCGAGCGCCTGGAGGATTGGGGCGACTTGCGCATCGATGGTTACATCGACGGCGCAAAAGTCGCTTCGCGGACTTTGCCGGGCAACGATTACGACCGGCAGTTGCGAATAGAGCCGGACGAGGGAAGACTGGTGGGCGACGGCATCGATGCCACGCGCGTGGTGCTGCGCGTGACCAACGAACACGGAGGGGCGCGGCCATTCTCGAGCGGCACGGTGACGTTGAGCCTGGAAGGACCGGGAGAGATTATCGGCGAGAATCCGTTTTCGCTGGCGGGCGGCGTGGGGGCCGTGTGGGTACGCAGCAAGGAGGGCACGGGCATCATCCGGCTGCACGCGCGGCATCCGTATCTGGGTGAGAAGACGGTTGATATCCGGGTAACGCCGGCCCCGCCGGAAGAGGTGTAAACTCCGATCGGACCGCGGGACGATCGCCGCAGTCAGAACCCGACTCTCTCCTTCCCGCCCGACCCGTATATTGCCTCAGGCGGGAGGGCACCAAAGGCAAGAGTGGAATTTCTGGATAGCTTCTTGCACTTGGTCACGGATTTTCCGCGGAGTGACGCATCTGGGCCAGAGAAGGTAGCCGAACGCGGCCAAACTGCCGGTTTGTTCGATAAATGGACGTGGCCCGGCGCTGTGTAGGCATCTTAGTAATGAAGACGCAGCCCCTTCAAGACGGCTTAGACGATGCTGGTGTCATTGTTGTGCTTGTACACGGCACGTTTACGCCTGGAGCCCCTTGGACGGACGACGATTCGGCGCTTGTGATCGCGGTGGTAGAACGCCTCGGGCCGCATGTGAAATTCGCGCGCTTTCAATGGCCTGGCATGTTTGGCTTTACAACAATACCCACACTCCCGATTGAGAGCTGCGGAGGAACTTCGAAGAGTCTTGCGGTCCATTCGGAGGCCCTTTACGCCATAGCCTCCACTCGAACAAGTGTGCGATCTGGGACGTGGGTAAATGGCTGCACATCGAATCCCTCGCGCGTGGGTCCGGTCGTGGCCGCTCGCGACGGATTCAGGAGTCGGCTGCCGATGGCCGGCCAGCCGCCCGCCGCAGTTGAAGGGACGCCATGCGGCAGGATCGGGGGCATCCCTGGAACACCCCCTGTGCCAGCACAAACCGAAGCCCATATCGTGTCCGAACTACTTACCTCGCCGACGCCGCGCGACTATGCAAAGGAGCTGGATACCCTGATCGCCAGGATCCCACAGGGAAGACCCCGATAAGTCCTTGGCGGCTGACGAGAGCCAGGAGATCGCAGCATAAGACGCTACTACGAGCATAAATTCGAGGCGTACTGACTTGACATCTCGCTCTCATTTTGAGAACATAGATCTGTGCGCGTTATCAGTCGCAAGGCCCTACGCGAGTTCGCCGACGCTCACAACGACGCAGAGACACCGCTCGACGACTGGTACCGCACGGCGAAGCGATCGCGGTGGGCCAATATCGTGGATGTGCGCAAGACGTACCCACATGCGGATGCGGTTGGCGATTTCACCGTCTTCAACATTGGCGGAAACAAATATCGCTTGGCCATCTACATCAACTATCGAGCGGGCAGAGTTTACATCCGCCGCGCGATGACGCACGAGGAGTACGGTAGGGAGGATTGGAAGAAGCGATGAAAAATTCCGCGATCGCGGTAGATCCAAAGCGCTACGGCCGTCTGTTGGCGCGCAAAGTGCCGGCGGTTATTCGTACCAAGGAAGAGAATGAGCGCTTCCTCGCCGAATTGGAGCAACTTGACGAACGCTATGACGAACTCACGCCGGAGGAGCGGGAGTTCTCCGAACTCTTGACCGTGCTTATCGAAGCCTTCGAGGATGCCAACTACGCCCTCGAAGGATCAACGTCCGGCAGCCGGTTGCGCAGCCTGATGGAAGAGCACGGCCTGCGCCAACGCGACTTGCTGAACGTGTTCGGTTCCCGCGGCATAGCCTCCGAGGTTGTCAGTGGAAAGCGCGCGATCAGCAAAGCGCAGGCGAAGAAGCTCGCCGAACTGTTCCACGTGCCCGCCGACCTCTTTCTTTGAAAAGACGCGAAACGGCTCTTGGGCGCGAAGAGTAGGCCCTTCGACTAGCCGTTGGTCCTGACGGCTACTCCACGTCCAGGGCATAAGATACCGCGCGTGCCTGGGTGCGCAGCAAGGAGGGCACGGGCATCATCCGGCTGCACGCGCGGCATCCGTATCTGGGTGAGAAGACGGTGGATATCCGGGTAACGCCGGCCCCGCCGGAAGAGGTGTAGCCGGACGGCCTCCCGTCCTGTCCCTGCCCCCGTTTGACAAGGCGTTCTTCGCGACAGGACGACCGGCCACGATAAGTCTCTTGCCATCAGGCACTTACTGTACTGGTACCCAGATTTCGTTAATTGGTATCCGTACACTCGATTTGGAGTCGAAAAAACCGGTAGAATAAGTGGGGTTTCGTTTTTCATCGGTTTTTTCATCCTTGGGCCGGGAGTAGAATCCACACCATGTGGCTTGGCCCAACGCATGTTTGATGAACGATTGAGCAATCTTGCGACCGAGTCGTTCGGACTTCATTTGGGAGAAGAGAGATGAGAAGTTTACCTATGATCGCTTCGCTGGCGATATTGGCAGTGGATGCGTGGGGGCAGACGTGTACGCCGCCGACGCCGGTTTTCAGTCCTCCCGTGGTCCCGGCGGGGGAAACGCAGCCGCTAGAGCTGAACGGTTTTGCACGTACCACGGATCAGTTGCCCACATTCGTGATGGCATCCAGCATCTATTCGGCAACTGGGTTCCCATGGGTGGACTGCAAGGAACAGACGCTGACGCGGATAACGAGCACCAATACTTTTCTCGGTCTGTCCCCGGTGCTCTCGAGCGGCGATTATCTGGTATACGAAACGGGGCTGACTTCCGGCCGGGTTGCGGAGGTGGTCAACGAGTGGTCGATGAAGTCGGCAAACAAGCAGGCGCCGATCACGAGCCAGCAGCCGCTGCTCGATTGGAATCATGAGGCGACCCGCATTCCGAACGCGCGCACGGCCGTCATCGGCCATGAAGAGATGATGGTGACCAGCACGACGCAGTGCCCGACGGCGCAATTTCCAACGAACTACTGCGACATCCTGGGCGATAAGGTTGTGGTCATGAACTCCTCCGGTACCGTAGAGTGGGTCTGGGACAGTTTTGATGCGGCTCAGTTTCCATACATCAACCGGCGCGCCATCCTGGGGGAAACATGCGTGCCTGAACCCAACTCATGTCCCATCACGCTGGCGCCGATCGCACAGGATTGGCTGCATGCGAACTCGGTATGGTACGACTCCGCGGACGGGAACCTGGTAATCAACCTGCGCAACCAGAACTGGATCGTGAAGGTCGCGTACCAGAACGGCACGGGCAACGGAAGCGTCGTCTGGATACTGGGCAAAGACGGGAATTTCACCATGGAGCCGACCAGCATACCGGACCCGTGGGAGGACCATCCCCACGACGTAACCAGCCCGAGGCCCGGCACATACAGCATGTTCGACAACGGGAATGGACGGCATGCCTCGTCGGGAGGACTCAGCCGCGGCTTGGTCTATGAGATCGACGAATCCGCGCTCACCGTAACCGGGGTCGACGCGTATCCGTTGGGCGTCTACTCGCCGGGCGCGGGCAGCGCACAGTTGCTCACCGAGGGGAAGTGGATGTTTATGGCCGGCCGTCCCCAGAACGCGTCGGGGATATATTCGGAGGAATTCGAGTTCGCTCCGAATACAACTGTCCCCCTGTGGACTGAGACGTTGCCCGAACAGTATCGGGCGATCCGTTTGGTTAGCCTTTTTGCTTACTAACGCCGGCCACCTGTATGGGCGAAACGTAGATGAAGAATGCCGGAAAGACCGTCGCGTTCGCTATATTTGCCGTCACTGCGTGGGGGCAGGAGTGTTCGGCGCCGGATCCGGTCTTCAATCCCGCTGTCATCCCGGCGGGCGAGACGCAGCCATTAGAGTTGCATGGCTTTCAGTATACGGATCTGCCATTGCAAACGTTCGTGACAGCCTCCAGCCTCTATAGCGCCGCCGGCTTCCCGTGGGTAGCGTGTAAGGTCCAGACCTTGACGCGATTAACCGGATCGGGCACGTTTCTCAGTATCGCTCCCAGTGGGAACGACTATCTGGTATACGAAACCGGACTCACTCCGGGCCAGGGACTGACGGTAGTCAACCAATGGTCGATGCAGGCTGCAAACGCGCAAGCGCCAATCACGGGCCAGCAGCCGCTGATCGACTGGGACCATGAGGCCATCCGCCTGCCGAACGGATGGACGGCCATCATCGGCAGTGAAGAAATGATGGTCACGAATGCGGCGCAATGCCCGACGGCGGAATACCCAACGAACTACTGCGACGTGGTGGGCGATAAGATCGTGGTCATGGACCCGGCCGGAACCGTGGAATGGGTCTGGGACAGTTTTAACCCGGCTCAATTTCCATATCTCAATCGACCCGCCGTTTTGGGGGAAACTTGCACGCCGGGAACGAATAACGTGAAATGCCCGATCTCCCTGGCCCCGGTCGCGCAGGATTGGCTGCACGCGAACTCGCTATGGTACGACCCCAAAGACGGGAACTTAGTCGTCAACCTGCGCAACCAGGACTGGATCGTGAAGGTCGCATACCAGAACGGCACAGGCAATGGCAGCGTTGTGTGGCGGTTGGGCAACGAGGGAGATTTCACAATGGCGGCGACTAACGTACCGTCCCCGTGGGAGGATCATCCGCACGACGTGACCAGCCCCAACCCCGGCGTATACAGTATGTTCGACAACGGGAATGGACGGCATGCATCGTCCGAGGGGGCCAGCCGCGGCCTGGTCTACGATATCCACGAGGCCGCCCGCGAGGTGACCGGGATACACGTGTATCCCGTCAAGGTCTACTCTCCGTCCGCGGGGAGCGCACAGTTGCTTACGAACGGAAACTGGATGTTCCTAGCTGGCCGTCCCGAGGACGCGGCGGGGATATATTCGGAGGAATTCGAGTTTGCTCCGAATACTTTGGTCCCATTATGGACAGAGCAGTTACCCGAGCAGTATAGGGTAATCCGTCTGAGTAGCCTTTTCTATTACTAAGGCCTTTTTGCGCGCGCGCCGAGATCACTGCTCCGGTTGCGGGCGGGGATGACGGATTTCAGCGATGTTGGGTTCACCGGCATGTCCGAATAGTTCCGGATGGAGGTAGTGGCCCTGGTCCCCCGGCGCTTTGTCTACTTCCACCTGGATGCGATGCGCGTTTGCCCAGGCGTCTTGACGGATGCCGGTCACTTGCCACGAGATCTTGACGTTCGGCCTGTCGGTCCTAACGACAAACGTGTGATTTGCGATCTCGGAACCGATCCAGGCGCGGGCGGGCTGGCCGATAGTCGTGAGCTGGTAACGGAAGTCGCTGTTGAGGGCTTCAAACCATGCGGGCATTGTTACGGTGGCTGTGCCGCTGCCGTCGGTGACCACGATGCCGTCATAAACGTTCTTCATATCGGGCGATTCGACGAAGGAGTGGTAGAGATATTTGTTGGCTGGATCGAGCGGATGATCGATCTTAAAGGAGCCGCTAGACTTGGTGAGAAACCCGTCTACCTCCACGCCGCCGTCGAAATAGCCTGCATAGTTTCCGGTGGCCTGGGCGAATATTCCATAGCCCCCCTCGCCACCCGATCCCGCATATGCATCAATGCCGTCGCCGCTGACGCCTGCGATGCCTCCAGGGCCGACGCCCGCGGCGCCCCCAGTCGCGGTGACGCCGGCGCCGCCATCTCCGTTGCCGTTGCCATTGCCCCCGAAAGCATTGAGGCCCTTCCCGCCGTTATCGTTTGGACCGGCGGCATTTCCGCCCGAGGCATAAACGCCGGCGCCGCCCGCATTCGGATCGGACGAAGTGCCATTGGAGGCTCCGCCGTAGCCGGAGACTCCCTTGCCGCCGTTGCCGCTGGCGAGAAGCGCTTGGCCGCCGGAGCCGCCAATCGCGGAGTTGCCTGGCACCAGGTTGGTGATGTTGAGGAGCGCGGTACCCGTGCTCGTCCCCGTTCCGTTAAAGGGCAGGGTAATCGTGCCCGGGGGCCCTTGTGGACCCGTCGCACCAGCCGGTCCTTGCGGACCACTGGGACCGGTGGCGCCCTGCGGACCAGCCGGACCCGTTGCTCCTTGCGGTCCAGCCGGGCCGGCCGGACCTGTGGCTCCTTGGGGGCCAACCGCTCCGTAAGTCGAGTCGAATATGCCCGGTGTGCTCGTGCCATTGCTCACGGTCAACCGAAAGGTACCGGCCGTAAGTCCAGTAGGAAGACTGGCCACGATCTGCGTGCTGCTGGACGACACCAACGTCAACAACGCCCCATCCATATGGACCACAGGTGAACCCGACGACGGCAGCAGATTCGTGCCGGTGATGGTGATCTGTTTGGTAGTGGAATTTATGCTGGTGCTCACGACGGTGGGGGTCTGAGCGTGGACCAAAGCTGCCGTGCTAATGAGCCAGGCAGCCCCTGCTAATATTCGCGTTTTATTTCGTAACATGTTAACCTTCTCCGGCGCGCATCGGCATGCGATGCACTTAATTATTTATGCCCGGAAAGGGCGGCGCTTACAAGCTGCATGTTCTTGCAGGTGGGAATCGAATCCGAAGCCCGATGGCCGCGCACCTGCAAAAACGCGCAGGGTGGGTCTGCGCGAGAGTATCAGGGCTATAGGCCGGGCTTGCCAAAAGTGCGGCGCCGAACCGGCAACCGTACCGCGATGGTGCATCCGCTGTCCGGGCTGGCCGTCCAATCCATGCGGCCGCCCAAGCTGGCGGCGCGCGTCTTCATGCTCGGGATGCCATTGCCGCCATTGCGGCCGGGCGTGCCGCCGTTCTCATCGATCCCGCGTCCGTTGTCCCGCACGCGGAGCATGACCTCCGGGCCATGCACTTCGAACTCAGCGACCACCGTGGTGCAGCGCGAGTGACGCGCCGCATTGTGAACGCACTCTTTGAAGATGAGGAAGAGTTGCCGGCGGGCATATAAGCTCAGTTGCAAATGCGTGGTTTTCCCGGCGATCCGCAACTCGAAGCCGACCCCCTGAGACTCCAACAGGTCGCCGGCGAACTCCCGCATGCGCCGGATTAGGGCGTCCACGCCCTCGGGTTCGGCGCGGATCGACCATACGACATCGCCGATCGAATCGGCTAGTTCGCGGGCCAGCGTGGCAACCCGGTCCAGCCGATCGTTGGGCTGCGCACGTCCCGGATCCCGATCCACGCGCGCCACCTCGCTCAGTACCGCAATCTGCGAGAGGCTGGCGCCGATATCGTCGTGCAAATCGGTGGCGATGGCCGTCCGCATACGTTCCAGCTTGACGGCCTGCGCCACGCGGTAGCGATGCGCGGAGAAAACCAGCCCGGCTACGCACGCCAAAGCCAGGGTTTCAAACCACCACCGCCTCCAGAACGGCGGCAGAACCGTGAAATCGATTTCCGCGGGGACCACGCTCGGCCGATCTTCCGAATTCACCGCCTTGACTAGAAACCGGTAGCCCCCTGTCTGAAGCGCCGCGTAGCTGACGGTATGCTCCCGGGTATCATGCCAGACCTCATCCGTCCCTTCCAGCTTGTACTGGTAGCGAAGAGTCTCTTCCGGCTCGTCGTTAAAGCCCACGAAGGTGACCTGGAGCCGATTGCGCGAGGCATCCAGTCCAGGCGGCCGGATAAGAGTTTCGCCGGCTTCCGATACCCGATAGGACTGGCCGCCGGTTTGCAAATCCGTAATCAGCACGGTGGGGATCGTGGGCGGCCGGTCCGCGGTAGGCGTCAGTCTGGACAAGCCTTGTGTCGTGGCGAACCAGAGATTGCCGAAATCGTCGCGGAACGCCGACCTGAACGAACCGCGCGCCACTCCGTCGGCAGAAGAGAAATGCTTGATGTGACCCGTGGCCGGGTCCAAGCGGTCGACGCCCTTCCCCGTGCCGGCATAGATCCGCCCCAGTTTGTCGTCCACGATGCACCGGATCGTGTTGCTGGAAAGCCCGTGCGCGGTGTCATAAGCACGCACGCGGAATGGTGCGCGGCCGGGGTTTTCCACCAATCCCAGGCCGCCCGCGCCGGAGCCGATCCACAATCTACCGTGGCTGTCGACGAGCAGTGCGAAAATCGTACCGGCCGGCACTCCATCGCCAGTCTGAAAACTGGTGAATCGCCCGCCGTCATAGCGGAGCAGACCGCCGCCCCAAACACCCATCCAGACGGCGCCATTGCGATCCTCGGCAAAGGCGCTCACCAATCCTCCGCCTGCTTCGTCAAGAAACGAGATTGCCTGCGTCCGGGGATCCCATCGCATCAGCCAATTCTCCTGCACGGTTTGCGCGGACGCCCAGATACCGCCCTTGGAATCCTCGAAGACGGCGAACACCTGAGCCTCCTGCGCATAACATGCCTTCGGCTGTTTCGCCGCCAAGTCCGGCGCGCTCATCCGGGCGAACCGGCAAAGGCCCACGCTGGTGGCCGCCCACCACTCGCGTGTGCGGCTTTGCAGCAGGATCTGATGCTGTCCCCAACCAGGCTTTCCGCCAAACACCTTGGGAACGCGGGTTCGGAAGTTGCCCTTGACAGGATCGAAGATGTCGATCGAACGGCCCGGCTGGACTGCCGATAATGTCACCGCCAGAACCTCACCGGCGCGACCCCCAACAACTGAGAACACCCGATCGCTGGTCATCCCGTCCCGTTCATCAAATGTGACAAATCCAGCGGACCCAATCCGCATCACCCCGGCGGCTTCCGTCCCGGCCCACATATTTCCGGCCTTATCCACGGCTAGCGAGACAATGGCGCGATCGCTGAGTCCGTTGACGCGAGTCAGGTTCTGGAACACGGGATCGCCGTGCCCTGGAAGCAACCGGCTAATTCCATTTTCGGTTCCGACCCAGATGGCCCCGTCCGGTCCTTCCGCAAGCGCCGATACGTTGAGGTACGCCGATCCGTCGTTCGTATAGACTCGCTGGACGCCATGTCTGCCCGCTGCGCCAAGATCGCGCATCAACGCCAAACCGCCGCGAGTTCCGGCCCACATTCGCCCGGCCCGGTCCAGCAGCAACGCGTTCACCCACTCGTTCGCCAAACCATCCTTTTTCGCGATGAGTTGCACGGCGCCGTCTTTCGCGAGGATATAGAGTCCTCCGTTGGTTGCCACCCATAGATTGCCGTCCGCATCCTCCCGGATGTCTGTTACCGCGGTTCGTTCCGACCCAGGCAATCGTTGAGGCCGGAAACTGCCGTCGCTCAGCATTTCGAAAAGTCCGCCCTTCGTCCCGCACCAGATCCGCCCGGATCGAGATTCCATAAGCGCGTAGATCGGCTTGTCGAAACCGCCTTTTCCGGATGCGCTGGTGCTCGAATGAAGCCGGCTCAGTCCGCGATCCGTGCCGGCGAAGTATGCGCCGGAGCGTGTTTCGAGAAACGTTTCCACCGCACTGGTGGGGAGACCGTCGCCAGTACCGAAGCTAACCATGCGGTAACCGTCGAACCTGGTCAGTCCTTCGGGCGTACAGAACCAGATGAACCCGCGGGAATCGGGGACGATGCAGTCGATATGGTCGGCCGCCAGCCCGTCCGCCGTGGTATAAGAGCGAATCGGCAACAACTCGCCTTCAAGGCACAGGGGTAAGGCGATGGTCGCAAGGAGAATCGCCCGCCATCCTATAAGGGCGCACATCCCCTCCAGTCTAATCGAACCCATGTGTCCGGTTATGGTGGGGCGGTCGCGATCATGCCCTGACCTTCCCGCCGCGCACACGCACTGGCACACCTATCGCGACGGTGCTCTTCAGCATTTCCACGGGCTCTGGTTGAAAGGGCCGCCCCACGATGCATGCAGGTGCTCAGGCCAATGGTTCCGCGCGCAGAACTCACCTCCCCACCCAGTGACACTTGCTTCAGGCCGCCGTGATCTATTCGGCAATGGTCTGAATGGCTTTGCGCATGAGCTCGGCGGTTTCTTCCTTCGTGGCGCCGGCGGCGACGCATCCGCCCCGCTTGTTTCAAAATACTATTCCGCGTTTTCGGGTCCGGATCCAGCCGCTTGGGTTCCCTCCAGCGACGAGTGACGGGAGGGAGGGGCGCATTGCCCATCGGAATCGGCGTGCCTCGGCGGCCTCACCTCACTCGGCGGTAAACATCTTTCCGGTTTCCGACTTTGACCACCAGGACCAGGAGCACTTCATCCCGAATCTGATAAATGGCCCGATAATTCTATACCGCGTCCGAGATGCTCGTGAACGAAAAATCCTTCACCACGATGGCCGGCGCGATCATGCCCTGACCTTCGCCGCCGCGCACACGCACCGGCACACCCATCGCGACGGTGCTCTTCAGCATCTCTACCGGACTCTGGTTGAAGCGGAAGTTCATCACCGGCGATGTGATTTTGCCCTGCTCGATCAGGAAGACGCCGTCGCGCGTCAGTCCGGTCATCTGCATGGTCTGCGGATTGACCACCCGGATATACCAAAATCGCGTGACCAGCAGCCCGCGATCAACCGAGGCGATCAGATCGGCCAGACTCTTGCCGCCGCCATCCAGCACCAGACGGCTGGGGAAGGGCGTGGGTTGCTTGCCAGCTTTGGCGGCCCAATAGCGATCGTAGACCAAGTTTTTCACCACGCCGTTTTCGATCCAGGTCATGCGCTCGGCGGGCAGCCCACCCCCTCCGCCGCCACCACCGCCGCCGCCGCCAAAACCGAAACCGCCGCCACCGCTCCAGGGGAGCGAAGAATATAGCGGGTTAAACGGATCCGACCGCAGGGTGACGAATTCCGGGAACAGCTTTTCGCCAGCCAGCGTGCCGCCGCCCGGCTTGCTCAGGAAACTGCGGCCCTCTTCCGCAGCGCGAGCCTGCATGCCGAAGCCCATCATCTGCACCAAGTCGCCGGTGGCCGTAGGTTCCAGAACCACAGTATACTTTCCGGGATCCAGCCGCTTGGGTTCCTTCCAGTGCAGGCACTTGTCGATGGCTGTCTTCGCCACCGCCGCGCCATCGATGCTTCCGATCAGCACGGACGGCTGGCAAGCCCAACCCGAACTGGATCCGGCCGCGTTGCGCAGGGTCGCCGACAGGCTCGCATCCGTCACCCGCCCATATCCGAAATTGCCTTGCTTATTGGCGATGGCCGCCGTTTCGGCCGAACGCTCGAAGAATCCCGCAGCCGCCAGGTTGCTCGCCTTGGCCCCGTCGATGATGGCGCGGATGTGCGGAATCATGGCCTGGTTGCGCGCTCCGGCGGTCGATGCCGCGAAGTTCTCAAGCTCGGAATACTTCTGCTTTTCAAGCGGTGGGACGCGCTCCGGGTTGGGCGGCGCGATCATGGCCAGCCGCTCGGTGCGCTTCACCGCCTCTCGCAACGAATCGTCGTCGAATTCGTCGAGGCGCGTGCTGCCGCTCTGGCCATCCCGCACCGATGAAATCGACATGGACTGCTCCACCGTGAAGCCCGAAGTGGTCACATCGTTCAGCGCGAAACGGATGAATGCGTTCTCCGAGCTGTTGATGCCGATGTCGCATTCGGGAAAGGTGGAAAACGAAAGCGCCTTCTCCGTAATTTTCTGCGCCTGTTCTCTGGTTAGCATGGATCCGTCTCCAATAGCGGCACGAATGACAGGCCCGGAGGCCTGTCCTACCCTCAGTCCGTCTGAATGACATTCACCTGCCGAAACCGCGCGGGCGAACAGCCGTGGCTGACCGAGTTGATTTGCTCCGGCTCGCCCTTGCCATCGTTAGGCGCACCCCACTGCTGCCAATAGCTGGGGCCGGCGATCAGGTCGAGCGACTGCCAGAAATCGGTCGTGCGCGACTGGTACGCGACCCGCGAAACCATGCCCTGCTTCTTGCCGTGCTTGATCTCCCAGAAAGCGTCGCCGCCGAATTGGAAATTGTAGCGCTGCTGGTCGATCGAGAAGCTGCCATCGCCATCGATCAGGATGCCGTCCTCCACGCCGGAAATCAAATCGTCGATGCTGGTCCCCGACTGCCCCGGCTCGAGCCATACGTTGGGCATGCGCTGGAATGGAACGCTGGACCAATTGTCGGCATAGCAACAGCCACGCGATTCGCGCTCGCCGATCAAATGCGCCTGGTCGCGGATGGTCTGGTAGTGTTTGAAAATGCCCTTCTCGATGATCGGAAACTTGGTGGCTTTCACGCCATCGTCGTCGAAGCCCGTGGTGGCCAGGCCGCGGTCGGTGGTACGGTCGCCCCATATGTTCATCAGGTCGCTGCCTACGCGCAACGTGCCCATCTTGTCCGTGGTCAGAAAACTGGTGCCGGCAAAGTTGGCCTCGTAGCCCAGCGCGCGATCCAGTTCCGTGGAGTGCCCGATGCTCTCGTGAATGGTAAGCCAGAGATGGCTGGGCATCAAGACTAAATCCTTTTTCCCCGGCGTTACCGGCGGCGCGTTGAGATGTTCGATTACTTCTGTGCGGATGCGCTGCGCATTTTCGACCAGATTCATCAGCGGCACATATTCGTATCCGGCGGTGACCTGCTGCGGCTGATAGCGGCGCGATTTAGAAAGCCGGCGTTTGAAATCCGTCGCCGTGGCGTTCACCCCGCCGTAAGTCTGCAAATTGAGCTGCTGGATGGAAGATCCAACGGAGGACGCAAAGTACTTGTCCTCGGAACGGAACGACAGATTGCAACTGGCCGAGAAGACGCCTTTCTCTTTCTTCACCTCGGCGGCGGCCGTGCGGATCAGTTCGAGCTTTTCTTCGAGCGGCACGGCGAACGGATCGCGTTCATGCGGCGTCTGCCAACGCTCGCGATAGACGGGGACTGGCGCGAGTTCCAGCGGCTTGGATCGGATGGCCGCATTGGCGCGCGCGACGGCGACGGCCTCGCCGGTCATGTGCGCGATTTCCTCGTTGGTCACGAGCGGCGAGGCGGCGAATCCCCACGCCCCGTCCACGATCACGCGCACTCCGAATCCGAATGAACCGCCATCCGATACCACCGGCACTTCCAGCGTCTTGCCCGTGCCGCGCTCGGGGTTCAGCCGCACGGTGACGAATTGCTGGCGATATCGAATGATCCGGATATCGGCGTATGAGGCTTTGAGTTTCTTAGCTTCACGCAAGGCCGCCGCACCCAGGTTTTCCAGTTCGGGGTTGGGTTTGGTGGAACCGTCAGGAGCGGCAAACAGGCGCGTGGCGAGTGCCGCGGCCGTGCCGGATTGCATGAACGCGCGTCTCGAAAGCCAACTGGCAGGCATGGGCATCCCCTCCCGAAATACCGAGTATACACTTGGCGAACGTGCGGCGGCGTTCGTTACCCGCCGAAAAGGGTAGAATTATTCCGTACCATGATCTTCCACGATGCTGCCGCCACCGTCGGCAAGACGCCACTAGTAGACCTCCGACGGCTTGCAAACAATCTCCCAGGCCGGGTGGTGGCCAAGCTCGAAATGCGCAACCCTTGTGGCAGCGTTAAGGATCGGCTCGGCGTAGCGCTGATCGAGGACGCTGAGCTGCGCGGCTTGCTCCGGCCGGGAATGACGATCGTCGAACCCACTGGCGGCAACACCGGCATCGGTCTGGCCCACGTGGCTGCAATTAAGGGATATCGCCTCATTCTGACCATGCCTGAATCCATGTCGCGTGAGAGGGTCGCGTTGCTCCGTTTCCTGGGCGCGGAGGTTGTGCTCACGCCCGGTATTCTGATGACCGACGCGGTAGCCGAGGCGCGGAAGATCGTGGCGGAGACGCCCGGCACATTCATGCTCGACCAGTTCTCCAATCCCGCCAATCCCGAGGTGCATAGACGAACGACGGCGGTCGAGATCTGGGACGATACCGGGGGCGATGTGGACGTCTTCGTTTCCGCGGTCGGAACCGGCGGAACGATTACGGGCGTGGGCGAAGCGCTCAAGCAGCGAAAGCCCGGCGTGCGCATCGTAGCTGTCGAGCCGGCTGGCGCGGCCTTGCTGTCCGGCGGATCCGCCGGGAAGCACCAGATGCCGGGCATTGGCGTCGGCTTCATCCCGGAAGTTCTGAACCGCGCCATCATCGACGAAGCGATCGCCGTTACGGATGAAGAAGCATTTGAGTGTTCTCGAAGACTGGCGCGTAGCGAGGGAATCGTCGCCGGAATCTCGTCGGGCGCCGCGCTGCATGCGGCGCTGCTGGTCGCTTCGCGCACGGAGGCGTCCGGAAAAACCATCGTCGTTTTGCTTGCCGATACCGGTGAGCGCTACATTTCGTCCACGCTGTTCGCATAAAACGCGGCGCATTCACTTGCCGATGCGCCGTCCAAACGCATACAATTGGTTTTTCGGCGGTATTGCCGCCGCTCCGAGGGGGACCGTGTCGGATCGAGCAATTCTATTCTTATTTAGTGTGGTGGTCGAGATCGCGTCGCTGGCGGCGGCGGGCTGGCTGCTGGCCAGCGGTCAAGCCGGATCGGTGGACGGTCTATTCCTGCTGCTGACGTGTCTGTTAGTGGCTCTTGCTTTTGGGCTGTTCATGGCCTTCATGATCCGGCGGGCTATGGAACCCACGCCGGCGCCCGCGGCGCAAACGGCCAAGACCAGCGCAGCCGCACCGGCGAGCAAGCCCGCCCCCGTGGCGCAAGCCTAGCCGGAACCGCTCCCAAAAGGCCCCGGCCCGGTGACGCGGCGTTCGTCTTTTCCCTCTTCCGCCGCGTCTCATCGGTTTGGGGAATCGTTCTCAGATCCGGCGCGTGATGGCTTTTGGCACGGGCGCGGGCATTCAAATCGACGGCCCGGACCTGGAAATTGCCATCGCGCGCGTTCGCCCCACGGGAGTGCAGGTACTGGCACGCGCCACCTTGCCGCGCTTTCGCGAGCGTCCCGCGGCGCAATGGGGCGCGGAATACGGCGCCCTGTTGAAAAAATTGGGCACGCCGCATCTGAGCGCCACCGTGTTGCTGCCCCGGCCGGAAGTCATCGTGCGGCAGATCCCCTTGCGTGGCGTCGAAGCCAAAGATCTGGAAGCGGCCATCGCTTTCCAGTTGGATGGCATCAACCCATACGGCGACCAGGAAGTGCTGTTCGGCTGGACGCGGCTGGATGCAGGCAGCGTATTGGTGGGCATCGTGCGGCGCGAGACGGTGGATCGCTACCTGGAGCTATTCACGGCGGCGGGCATCGCCACTGGTTCCTTCACTTTCGTGGCCGCTGCGATTCACGGCGCGATCCGGCTGTCCGCTCCGCCGCCCCACGATTTCGTGGCGATCGGCCATGGCGCGGGCGGCGGCGTGGAGGTCTACGGCGAAAGCCAGTCGCGCCCGGTTTTTTCCACCGAATTCGATTTGCCATCCGAGAAAGCCGCGGCTCTGGCGGCCGCTGAATTGCGTCTGCCGCCCGAGGCGGCCCCACTGGCTCTGGAGAGCTTGTTGCCAGTACCGCGCGTGAATCCGGTGGAGAACGATCTGGCGCGCAATCCTCTGCCTTATGCAGCGGCGCTTACGAGCGCCTGCCCGCGCCTGGCGCCATCGGCCAACCTGCTGCCGCCGGATCAGCGCGAGTCGGCTTCGCGCGCCATCTTCATTCCGACCGCCGTGGTGGCGGCCGCGTTACTCGTCGTGCTGGGCGCCACACTTGCCTGGCCCAGTTACGAAGAGCGGCAATACCTGAAAGAGCTGGACGCCAAGATCGCGCAATTGCGGCCACAAGCGGCGCGCGCGGCGGCCCTCGGCCACCAGATCGATCACACGCTGGCGCGCGCAGTACTGCTGGACGAATTCCGCTCCCGCACGCGTTCGGATCTGGATGCAATTAACGAACTGACCCGGCTGTTGCCGCCGCCGGTGTGGGCCAACACCATCGACCTATCGCGCGATGGCGTCACCATCTTGGGCGAAGCGGATCAGGCCGCTCCCTTGCTCAAAATGTTGGACGCTTCACCGTTGTTTCACAATTCCGAATTCAACGGCATCAGCAAAGTGCAAAGCGCGGAGATCTTCCGGCTGCGCAGTCAGCGGAGGCCGCGCCCATGACCACCGGCACGCTGGATCGCCGAACTCTGCTGATCCTGGCGGCAGGGGTTTTGTTCGTCCTGGTGCTGCGCTTTGTGGTGATGGCGGATAAGCAGCCGGAGGCCGCGACGGCTGCGGCCGTGCAGGATTCAGTTCCGCTGGCCGAGAAACGTCTGGCAACCTTGCGCGAGACGGCGGCCACTGTGCCGGGAAAAGAGAAGGCGGCCAAGCAGGCGGCCGCGCAGTTGGCCACGCGGGAAAAAGGCATGATCCTGGCCGATACCGCGGCGCAGGCGCAGGCGCAGTTGCTCGAAATCATCCGGCGCGTGGGTAAGGATGAAGGCATCGACGTACGCGGCGCCGAAGAGATGAAGATTCTACCGCTGGCAGACGATTACGGCGAGGTGGTGGTGGCGGTTTCCTTTACCTGCCGGATCGAGCAATTCGTAAATTTCATGACTGCCCTGGCCAACCGGCCCGAGTTGCTGGCCACCAACGGCATTCGGGTTTCCGCCGGCAATCCCAAGGAAAAGACGGTATCGGTGCGGCTGGGACTATCGGGCGTGGCGCCGCGCAAGCTGGTGCCGGTGAAGAAAGGGCCAGCCTCGCTGTGAAGCGCAAATTGTTACTGGCGAACCTGGCGCTGCTGGGGCTGAGCGTGGCGGTGGGACTGCATCTGCGCCGCGAGTGGACGGAAGCCCGCGCACGTGAAGCGGACGTGCTGCGGCAGCGCATGCGTCCCGCGCCGGCGCCGCCCATATCTCCACTGCCCGCGGCCGCGCCGGTGAAAGCGGACGGATACAGCGACATCGCGCAGAAGATGCTGTTCTCGAAGGACCGCAATCCGGTAGTGGTGGTGGAAGCGCCGCCCCCGCCGAAGCCGGTCCCGATGCCGCCCCTCCCGCTGTTTCACGGCGTCGTGGATCTGGGCGACGGTCCCATGGCCATCATGAGCGTGGGTCCGAAAGGTCCGCATCACGATTATCAGCCGGGCGACAAGGTGGGGGAATTCAAGCTGGTGGCCGTAGACAACCAGGAACTGGTACTGGAGTGGGACGGCAAGACGATCACGAAGGAAGTAGATGAAATACTCGACCGGAGCACGGCCGCGCCGCCCACACCCGGCCCGGCGGCTGCCGCCGCGCCGCCTCCCGCTGCGGCACTGGTGGCCAAAGCACCGGCTGCGCCCGGCGGAGACCTCAACGGAGGCGTCAAGGCCTGCCAGCCGGGCGATACATCGCCTGCCGGGACGGTCACCGATGGCATGCGCAAAGTGATCAAGCCCAGCCCGTTCGGTTCGAAGTGTTATTGGGAGAGTGATAAGTAGAACACCCCGCCGCGGAAAGCGGCCGTCATAAAGGAGTAATCGCAAATGAGAATTCTAGTATGCATGTGTATCGTGTCGGGCTGTCTGGCGGCCCAAGACGCCACCAAGAGCACAGTGCCGGCCGCGCCGCCCAAGCAGACCAAGAAAGCGCCGGCGGTGACGGCCATTCCGAAGGACGCCGTCCAAACCACGCCCGGCTTCTACCGTTGGACGGATAAAGACGGCAAGGTCTGGACCTACCGCCGGACCCCCTTCGGCGTGAGCCGGTGGCCGGCGGATTCGGTGGATATGGGGCAGGACGCGGCCGACAAGCAGAGCGCGGCGGGTGGACGGACAACCGCGGTGGAAGCGGGCGACTCCATTCGCTTCGAGCAGGCCACTCCGTTCGGCAAGCGGACATGGGTGCGCAAGAAGACCGAACTGAACGAGAGCGAACGGAAGATTTGGGACCTCCAACAGAAGAACAGCGCGGCCAGCCGTACTGCGGAAAAGGAGTAAGCGGTGACTGTTCACAACCGGCTGAATTTGTGTTCCGGACCGAGGCTCGCGCCTGGACCCCGGAACTGGGTGGCGGCAGTGACATTGGCAGCCTGCTGCGGCGCAATGGTGGCCTCGGCGCAGCAAGGACGTCCGCCCTTCGTCCCTCCGCCGCAATCGAAACCACCGGCTGCGCAGCCCGCGCCATCCACCACTCCGCAAACCGGCCCCCGGCGATCCGCCCTTAGCGACACCGGCGGCTTCATGCTGGAGAACGTGTCGCTGTCGGAACTGATCGACATCGTGGCGCGCCGGTTGAAGATCAATTATCTGCTGGATCCTCGCTTTAAGGGAGGCAGCGTTACCATCCATACCTACGGTGAGATGAAGCCCACCGACTTGATGCCCCTGCTCGAAACCATCTTGCGGGTAAACGGAGCGGCACTGGTGAAGGTCGGCGACCTGTACCGGGTGGTGCCGGTGGCTGGGGTTTCGCAAGTGCCAATCCCTCCGGTGGTCAATGGCAAAGAGTTCCCAGACGATGAGAGCATGTCGTTGAATCTGGTCTTCCTGAAGTACGCCACCGCGGGCGAGATCCTGAAACTGGTGCAACCGTTTCTAGGCGAGGGGGCCGCGGCGGCCACTTACGACCCGGCAAATCTGCTGATCCTGCAGGATAACAACCGCAACATGAAACGCACCATGGATCTGCTGGCGCTGTTCGATAGCGATGCGTTCGTCAGCCAGCGGGTGCACCTGTTCGACGTCACCCACGGCCGGCCCAGCGACCTGGTGAAACAACTGGACGCCATTTTCAAAGCTGTATCGCTCTCCGACAAAACCAGTGTGGTGAAGTTCGTGCCCATCGATCGCATCAACACCATCGTGGCGGTGGCGCCCAATCCGGGGGTTTTCGATCAGGTGGGACAGTGGCTGAAGAAGTTGGACATTCCGGTGAAATCGCCGGCGGGCGCGGTCGATAATTACGTCTACCGGCTGAAGTACGGACGCGCCGATGCGATAGCGATGGCTGTCATGGCGCTGTATAGCGGCAACCCGATGGCGCTGATGGCGCTGAGCCAGATGAACAACAACATGATGAGCGGCATGATGAACAATATGGCGCCCGGTGTCGGCAACTCGGGGTACGGCGGCGGGGGTTATGGCGGAGGTTACGGCGGCGGCGGTTATGGCGGCGGTTATGGTGGCGGAGCGTATGGCGGCATGGGCGGCATGGGCGGCATGGGTTATGGCAGCATGATGGGCGGCTATGGCGGTATGTCGTCGTACGGCGGCTATCAAGGCGCCACAAGCCCTTTGGCCAGCATGATGGGGAGCAGCGCGGGTTTACAGACGGGGTCACAGGCCGGCGCAGCGGGCGCGACCGGAGACCAGACCGGAACATATTTAACCCCGACAGGCACGGGGGCAACCAACTATCGCGGCCCGCACATCATCCCCAATCCATTTGACAACACGCTGCTGGTGCAGTCGACGCCCGAAGAGTGGGAACAGATTTCGCGGCTCCTGTTGCAGTTGGATGTGCCTCCGCGGCAGATTCTAGTGGAGGCCAAGATTTTCGAAGTGAGCCTGACGGGATCCCTCCAGTACGGCGTGCAATCCTACCTGCAAACGCTCGGAACGGCGGTTCCCAGCGGCTTCACCGCACCTGGCACGGCGGGCGGCTTTTTGGGCAACCTGAACCCGACGAGCGGCCTACTGACTTTGACGGGGGGCCTGCTGGTAGGCCACAGCCGGGAATTGCTTGCGCAACTTACAGCGATGGAGAGCACCGGCAAGGTCAAAACGATTAATGAACCCTCGCTGATCGCCACCGACAGTATCCCCGCCGTGATGAACGTGGGATCGACAGTGCCTACGTTGAGCTCCACGGTGGCATCCGGCGTTCAATCCGGCGGCAATACTCTATTCGCGAATAACATCTCCAACGTCAGCACAGGAACCACCTTAGTGGTCAACGCGCGCGTCAACTCCAGCGGCGTCATTACCATGCTGATCAATCAGCAGGTCAGCGCGCCAACCAGCACGGCCTCCGATAGTATTGCATCCCCGTCCTTCTCGAACCGAAGCTTCCAGACGCAGATTACGGTGCAGGATGGCGACACATTCGCGATTGGCGGATTCATCACGGAAAGCACCACAGACCAATCCATCGGTATCCCTTTTCTGTCGCGCATTCCGATACTGGGCGCGGCGTTTGGCGGCAAGTCGAAGAGCACCAGCCGCGATGAATTGATCGTCTTCTTCACTCCGCACGTCATCTACGACACCTCGTCGGTGGCGGATGCCACAGACGATTTGAAAGCCGGGCTGAAGCTCATGAAGAAAGAGATGAAAGACCAGCAGTAGTCCCTTTACTTGACGGCAGCAGCCGGGTGAAGATCCCAATCGCCGCCATCGAATGGAAGTTGGTCGGACGTAAGATCCTGGGTGCTTTGGAAGGCTTTGGCCAATCCGGAAGAAGCGTGGTGCACGGTGCCCAGCACCGAGTGATATAGCTCATGGGCCACCACGCGTCCCAGCACGCGGCCGAGGGCTGCGTCGCCCAGCCGGCGGTCGGAGGCGAATTCTATCTCGGGGAGGATGCGGCGGACCGCATCGCAACGAACCTGACTGTAAGGGAGCACGCGGCCCGAGGCTACCGCTGTGGTTCCTAGAACCAGAATCTCTCGCGTGGACGGCAGGAAGCTGCCGCAAGCGCATTTACCGGTGAACTTGACCACGGCGAGACGCTCAAAGGGCTCATTGCCGTGATTCTGAGATACCAGCCGCCATGCCACTTCAATGCCGACCCGATCAAGCACGGCGGCTGCCTCTTGCCGCATGGCATCGATTGCGGCCGCGGAAGGGGGTTCGTCGAAATCCAGGTAGACACCCACTGGGGAGGCAGCTATCAGGGCCGACGCGAACAGCGTAAGTAAACCAGCCAGAACAGGGATCCGCAACATGGCCACCCCGGCAACCAAGCAGATTGTAGCACGGGAGGCGCGCCGATCCAGTTCAGAGCCGGACTATCGCGCACCATCGCATCGGATCACGGCAGGAAGAGCTGTAGATAAGCGAGCGGGAATCCGGAGCCGGTCTTGCGGGCTTGCAGGGCGGTTGTCTCGGACACTTCCGCATCCTCCATCCGCAAGTCGACAGTAGCGGCGATGCCGGGAGCCAAGCCTACGCCGGTGTGAGCGAGCGGCTTGAAACCGGGTTTTACAGCTTCAATCCGATACGTGCCTGGGGGCAGAGGCGCCAATTGGTAATAGCCTTGAGCGTTGGACAGAACTTGGCGTTTCCATCCCGAATCCACTTGCGTCGCCGTCACGATGGCGGTCGATACCGCGGAGTCGCCAGCGTCCGTGATATGTCCCATAACACGGGAATCCTGCGCCATTGCGAGGTGGGCGAACGACAGGCACAAGCAAACGGCAGCCGGATTGAAACACGAGCGGACCATACGTTTCATCTCACGCACACTGATCCTGTATTGTCTATAGATTTTATCAACTGATGGTTGGCTTTGTCAAGAAAGCGTCCAAAACCTTCTTTCTTGGATGCGAGAATGACCCAAGGGCGTGCCCGCCCTCCAGGGCTGGGTGGGGCTAGGTCCGGGCTAGGTCAGTGACCAGCCTTTGCGGAACGCCGGCTTCAGATACCGGTTCGCTTCGGCGTTATTGGTGAAACGCATCTTCGCCGCGTCCCACTCCAGCTTGCCTTCCACGCGCAACGCGATCACCCCGAGCAGCATCCACTCCACGAATGGAACGGCCACATTGAAGTTCGAGCAGGCCGGATCGCCGCCTTTGCAAGCCCGAATCCAGTCGCGGTAGTGGCCCGGCGAGCGGGTGAGCACAGGCTGAGGGAACTGGTAGTCGCGCATCTTCTCCACCGGAATGAGGCGCGTTTCCTCACCATAAGTACCTGTCGTGAGCATGCCTTTGTCGCCGATGAACAGGCTGCCATCCGGCGTTGGCACTTCGGCATCAGGGGCATTCTTCATGGCCTGGAACTTCTCAAAATTGAAAACGTCGCCGATGAACCCGGTAAACGGCGGAGGCTGTGATCCGCGGCGCCGCGGGGAAGGTCTGTCCGGAAGATCGCCCAGAAGTTCGCCTTCGGGGACGCCCGGGATCTTCGGCGTTTCCTTCATCCCGTCGTGCCAGAATAGCTTCACCGGAGGCATGGACCCGCGCGCCGGAAAGTCGTATCGGATCGTCGATTTTGCCGGAAACATGAAGTCGCTGGGGCCTTCCTTGTGAATGCACTCCACACTGACCGGGGCTCCCAGTTTCAGCGCAAGATTCGGCGCCCCCAGAATGTGGCAGGCCATATCGCCCAGGGCGCCGCATCCGAAATCGAAGAATCCGCGCCAGTTGGCCGGCTGATAGAAATGCCCATCGAGCGGCGACTTGTAGTCCGGACCGCCAGAGGTGTATGGACGCTTTTCGGCGATGCCCAGCCAGAGGTCCCAATCGAGTGTATCCGGCACGGGTTCGGGAGGAGGAATAACCGTCAGTCCTTGCGGCCAGATGGGCCGATCGGTCCACGCGTGCACTTCGGTCACCTGGCCGATCGCATCCGCCCAGACCATCTCGGCGGCCTGTCGCGTTCCCTCATTCGAGTAGCCCTGATTCCCCATCTGGGTCGCCACTTTATATTTGTTCGCGGCCTCCAGCAGTTGGCGCGCTTCCCAAACGGTTCGCGTCAGCGGCTTCTGCACGTACACATGCTTGCCACGCTCCATGCACCATGTGGCCGCGGTGGCGTGCATGAAATCGGGAATGGTGACGATGACGGCGTCAATGTTATTGGCCTGCTCGTCGAGCATCTTGCGGAAGTCTTTATACTTCGGAACCTTCGCGTACTCGTTGAATCTTGGCGCGGCGCGGACCTGGTCCACATCGCAAAGCGCCACGATGTTCTCCGCGGCGCATCCGCGGATGTCGCTGGAGGCCTTGCCTCCCGCGCCGATCGAGGCGATATTCAACTTCTCATTGGGCGACTTGTAGCCCAGGGCGCGCAGCGAGGGCGCGCTTCCGAATCCCGCGATCGGGACTGCGCCCGCCAGCAGCGGGCCGAAAAAGAAATGGCGTCTGGTGAAGTCGTATGCCAAGGCCAACCTCCCTTTACATCATATGCCCACGAAACGAAAATCGGTATACTCTCACAATATGCGAACGCGCTCAATTATTTTCTGCTTCTCCCTGCTGGCCGCTTGGGCGGCCTCCGCACAGACGATCACAGCGCGGTTTCCGGCCGCGCGCTCCGGCAAACCGCTGGACGGCCGCCTGCTGCTTCTGCTCTCGAACGACCCCAGCGCCGAGCCGCGTATGCAGATCGACGATACGCCTAAGTCGCAGATGATTTTCGGCGTGACGGTCGACGCGTGGAAGCCCGGCGAGCCACTGGCCATCGGCGATAGCGCGCAAGGCTATCCGCGGCCGAGCTTGAAGGATGTGCCGGCCGGCGAATACACGATCCAGGCCGTCCTAAACGTTTACGAAACCTTTCACCGTGCGGACGGCAAGACGGTGAAACTGGCGCCGGATCGCGGCGAAGGACAACACTGGAACCTCGCGCCAGGTAATCTGCTGTCGAAACCGCGGCTGGTGCATATAGGCCCGGGAGCGCCGCCGATCGACATTTCGCTGGATGAAACGATTCCCCCAATTGTCCCCGAGCCGGATACGAAGTATATTCGCCACATCCGCATCCAGTCGAATCTTCTGACCGTCTTTTGGGGCCGCCCCGTTTATCTCTCGGCGATCGTGCTGGCGCCGGAGGGGTACGACACGCATACGGAGGCGCACTATCCGCTGATCGTTTTCCACGACCATTTTGTCTCGGGCCTCAACGATTTCCGCGAAACGCCGCCCGATCCGAACTTGAAGCCCGATTACTCCGATCGCTTTCACCTGGCGGGCTACAATCGCATACAGCAGGAGGAGGCCTACAAGAACTACCAGTCGTGGATTGCGCCAGGCACGCCGCGCATGTTGATCGCGAAGCTGCAGCATGCGAATCCTTATTATGACGACTCGTATGCGGTGAACTCGTCGAACCTGGGTCCGTATGGAGACGCCATCGAGACCGAATTGATCCCGGCTATCGAGCGCCAGTTTCGCGGCATCGGCCAGGGTTGGGCCCGATTCGTTTACGGCGGCTCGACCGGCGGCTGGGAATCGCTCGCCGCGCAGATGTTCTATCCCGATCACTACAACGGCGCGTTCGTGGCGTGCCCGGACCCCGTCGACTTCCACGCTTACATGACGGTGGACTTGTATCGGCAGGACAATATGTTTTTTCTGCAGGGCGCGAACAAAGAGATCGAGCAGCCGGGCATGCGCGACTACTTGGGCCACACGTTAATTTCCATGCGCGACAATATCGCTTACGAAGCCGCGCTAGGCGATCGGGGCCGGTCGGGCGAGCAGTTCGACATCTGGCAGGCGGTCTATTCTCCTACCGCGGAGGATGGCTACCCGCAGCCGATCTTCGACAAACGCACCGGCGCGATCGACCATCGCACGGCCGAGTACTGGCGTGAGCATTACGATTTGGACGCAATACTGCAACGCGATTGGGCGACGCTGGGACCGAAGTTGCAGGGCAAGCTGCACATCTACGTAGGGTCGGATGACACCTATTTTCTGAACGACGCGGTTTACCTGATGGAAGACTTCCTGAAACAGACCGGCAGCGCCGGACACGGCGTGCCCTATGAAGGCGAGGTGCGTTACGGACCGCGCGCCGAGCATTGTTGGAACGGGGATCCGGCGAAACCGAATTGGTACTCGCGGCTGCACTACAATCAGATGTACGTACCGCAGATCATGGAGCGCATTTTGAAGACTGCGCCGGCTGGCGCAGACCTGACGAGCTGGCGGTATTGATGGCGCGGTCCCATCGGAAATCGGTGCGGGTCTGGCGCGTCAGCGCGGGCTGCGGGTGCGGGTCTTCTGGTCGTGCCGTACTATCAAGCGCAGGCTGGCAACGCTATCCTCCAATGCGGCAATGCGGACAGCCTGAACCTGCAAATCGTGGCGCAGCTCAAGTGCGGATGCGCCGGGTTGGGGCTCGCCGGCCTTGCCGAGAAAGCCGGTGAACTCCTGGTAGACCCGGCCGCCGGGTTGGCGCACCGCTAGCCGAATGTCCACGCGAGCGCCCGTGCGGACGTAGCTGAACGAGCCGCCCCGCAACCGCTGCTTTTCGAGTGCGACCACGGTATGCGTGGCCCCATCCGCAATATCGAGGGTCCCCGCTTCCGCGGAACGAATCGGGTCCGCGGCGAAGTCCCAGTGGATCTGCAACTGGCCGTTTAGATCGTATGCCATCAGTGCAAGGGAGTGAGGTGGATCGGTGGCAAAGACGCGGGTCCAATCGTTTTTCAAGACGTTCTTGAATATGATGGCCATCAACGCGAATAGAACCACCGCCATTCCCGATACGGCCCACCAGCGCCAGTTTGTGGCGGCGGCAGGCGAAACCGCCTGCAACATGGCCTCTGGAGCCGGTCGCTCCAGCACGGTATGCGGAGCCGGTTGCACTACCGCAGAGTCAGGAGCGGGTTGCACCACGAACTCGCTATAGCTGGAATCGGAATGGATCGAGCCGTTGGCTTCCCGAAAGAAGAAACCGGCGCGCATTGGCTGCATGATGTGCGGGTGCACCACCAGCGCGACCTGCCAGGGGTCCGGAAAGTAGCGATTGTGAATTTGCAGATCGCGCTCGGACAACAGGACCTCACTGCGGGTATGCGAATGGTACCAGCCCAAGGCCTCCCAATCTTGTGCGCGCGGATTGGGACTGCCATTTTTCAGCCCGTCTTTCAGCCCATCGTGAAGCATTGCCGCCAGGCGCACGTAGTCTTTGGCCGAAAGCGTGAACGAGGGACCCAGCGCGTGTTCGCACTCCAGCGGGCGCGCTGCCAGAATACGCACGCGGCCGCCCGAGCGCGTGCCCCAAAGCACTCCGCCGATCTCGGCGCCGCCATGCGGAACCGAGACAAGCGCCTCCATGGCGGCGATGCGAATTTCCTCCATCACGGCGGGAGGCCACGCGATGGGGAACGGGCACTCCGGTGGGTTCCACGTCTGGCAGACGGGTAGTTCGGTGTCCAGTGAACTCGTCAATTCGGACCCGTTTGCCGCCAAAACCTCGCAGAATTCTCGAGCGACGATTCGGCGTTTTGCGCTTCGAGCAAGCCTCACCCTTCGACTATCGGCGGAGTCCTGATGAAACTGAATGAGGGCGTCAGTTCAAAAATCGCGCGGGTAATTCTATTGCGCTTCAATCTGAACGTCCGTCTGTGCGGCCGATTCGGTTCCGCCCTGCTTGGCAGTGGCGCGGACTTGGTAGATGCCGGGTGGAATGGCGGCCGCTGGAATGGTCATCACATACGGGATTCGTCCTTGCGCATCGGCGTCGGGTAGCTGCATGGGCACTTTCGTCAAACTCTTGCCATTTTGCAAAAACTCAACTTCCACGGTGGGCTTGGCGGCGATAGAGTGGTCTTGATAGACCACGAAGAAAAGCCGCAGAACCGAATTCTCCGCGCGGGGCACGCTGTTATTCAGTGTCGGTGTGATGCTGCCCCCTTGAAATTGAAACGCTTCGTTTGGATCGAGGCCCTTTACATTGGGCGTGTATGAGCGCACTGAAGTAAGCGAGGAAATACGCACGCCTTTGCCGGTTGGTCCCACCGTGAAGTCGCTGTGCTCAATGCCCATCTTGCCGCTCTCGCGGTCCATCACCGCGGTCTCGAGGGTATATTTTCCAGGCGGAAGCTCCAAGGGCATTTTCTCCACGAAATTACCTAGCTTCAACTGATCGGGGGTGATGTGTTGTAAGGGACGGTCGCGTGTCAGCTTGGCGCCGGCGACTTCGCCTTTGGCATCTTTCACCAGCGCGGCCAGCGAGAAGTGTACGTCGAAGCCTTTCTGCGCCGCATCGGGTTTGGCCTGCAAGCTGTGCAGTGGAACCTCCACCAGGACCGAAAGATCCGTGCCGTCGGTTGTCGGCTGCTGCAAAAACGCGCTTGCGCGGAATGCGACGTCATGCGAGACCTGCGCGTCTGCCAGGGCTTTCAACAGCGGCAATTCAAAGGCTTCGACGCCCGCGGCGCGCGCTTCCGGCGGCAGCGCGAAGTAGCCGTTGCGGGCTTGCAGCACCAGATTCTTGCGGTCGCTTTCCAATTTCAGCTTGTGAAAACTTCCATCGTAGTTTTCGATGTGCGGGTTATAGGTCAGCTCGTAGTAGCTGGCAATCTCTTCGTTCACGTGGCGCAGCGGTGTGCGCAAATCGTTGCTTTCGCCCAGCAGAAAGCCGCCCGTAGCTTCCGCCAGATTGCGAATGGGAAGCTGCACATTGGCGCGGGAAGAGGTTTCGGCGGTATCCGATGCCTTCATCTCGTCCTTGGTTGTGTTGCCCCCCTGTAGCGAGCTGTTGCCGGCCGCTCCGTTGGCACGGCCCAACTGGTCGGTGGCTCCCGAATTCTGCGCGTAGGTCATGACGCCGCGCGTATCCACCGAATAAAAAGTGACGTTGGCGCGGTTTGCCATGCTCGTCAAATTGCGGAAAATCGCATCCAACTCAGGCATCAAGTACATTCCCCACGTGAAGTAGAGCACGGATTTGCGTCCCGGCATGGATTGCAGGCCCCGCACCAGCGATTCCAGGGCATTCAGGGTCAGACGCGCGTCCTGCGAGGCCATCGCCGCGTCCATGCGCAGCATATCCAACATGACCGATGCCAGCTTGGCCTGTACGGCCGTCGCGCCCGCCCCGGCGCCGCCTGGGGCCGCCTGAGTCGCGACCTGGGTGGCGGTGGTGAGCGTGGTACCCGGCTGATCGGCGCCGTTGACGGTCTGTCCCGCCAGGTATCTCTTCAGATCGCTCTTGATCCTATCCGATTCGGGAAGCAGTTTGGCAGCCGAGGTCCCGCTGGTGGCGTTCTCGATGGCCTTCACCAGCGCGTCCTTGTCAGCCGTAAACGGCTGCAGAACCAGCAGTCGCGTATCGATCACGACGACGGAATAGAATACGTTGGCGCCCTGTTCGCCTTTCACCAAGTCGACCGCCGCCGAACGGGCGGTCTTTCGCTGGGTCGGATCGCCCATGGCTTCGAAAGCCAGCGTTACCAGGCGCAGTTGGCGCAGCGGATCGAGTTTCGTGGTCGCGCCGCCCTGGCTGATCGCCTCCGCGCCCTGCACCAGGCGGAAGCTGGTCGGCTGCTCCTTGGCGCCATTGTCGGTGACTACCAGATCTTCCGGCTTTAGATCCGTAACCGGTTTGCCTTTCTTGTCGCGGGCAATGAAGTCCAGCACGACCTCATCGACAGTCGATTTGACCACGGGCGTTTGCGATGCGCCGCTAGAGGCGGCAGGCTGTTGAGCGGGGGCGGGCAAGCCGCCAATAGCGGCGAATGCCGCCAGGGTGAGCGAGTAGATGCGAAGCTTCATGGCTATTTATCCGAAAATCGGCTCTTCCTAAGTCTACGGCAAGTGGGCCTATCCTGTCGCCTACTCCGGGTAAGCCTCGCCCGCCCGCACAATACGAATCTGGTGGTCGGTGAACTGGTGGTGCGCCCTTGGCAATTCGACTTTTGGCATGTGGCAGTTGGTGCAATCGTGTTTGGCCACCGGGCAAGTCTTCCCGCTCCCGCTGTGACAGGCCTGGCATTTTGCGTCGTAATGGGTGGCTCCTGCCACAACTTCCTCATGTGGATTGTGGCACGCCGTGCAACGGATACGCTTGTCGTCGGCGTCGTAGCACTTGCTGTTGGTCAACCTGTAGGGCTGGAAACGCACGTTGGCGATGCTGTGCGGGCCGTGCGCCGTAATGTCCCCCCACGTGCGATGGCACCGTCCGCAGAATTCGTTGGTTTCTTCCGAAGTCATGCCGGCGAGATGCGGCATGGCCGCGCCTTTTGCATCGCCCGCCCGAACCGCCTCCATGTGACGCAGCGCCTGCGCATGACAGTTTTCGCATCGCACTCCGGCTTTGAGGTCCTCGGGACGGAACGCGGCACTCCGCACCGCGCCCGTCGCGTGACACCCAAAACATTCCGCCACCTCCTGGTGGATCATCTCCCGGCCCGCCGCGTCTAGCAGGTTCTTGGGCGTGAACGCGGCGACGCTGTACGTGAAGTCGAGGCCGTCGATCGCCGTAAAAAAGCTGACGCGGCTTTCGTAGAAGACGCCTTCCCGTTGGTACACATAGGTCTGGCCGACCGCGCCCAACCCGAATGCCCAGCCGATCGGGACGCTGATGGTATCGGTTCCATCCGTGACGCTGTAAATGCTGCGGTTGCCCTGGCGCGTAATGGTGTAGGAATAGCGTCCGTGGGTGAAGGTCAATTGCGGGCGGTTGCGCAGGATCTCGCAATCCTCCACGAGTTCCAGTGCATGACCCATGGATGTGAGAGGTTGGTTCCGAGCCTCGGCTTTATGGCAGGAAGCGCAAGTGACGGTGGAAGCCGCCCCGGGATAAAGGCACTGCGCGAAAATCACACCGCCGCAGACGATTCTTGCGATCGCCGGCGCGCGCACGCTAAGCGTCTTTTCCCCCGATATAGACTTCACGGCTGATTCGGGTCGGTGACTTTGCGCAACCGCCTGAATTCCTCGCGTTCGCGCGCGGCGTCGTCCTTACGGCCAAGCCGGACGTAAGCGGCGGCAAGATTGAAGTGCGATTCCGGGCTGGCCGGCGCCAGCCGCACGGCGGTTTCGAGTTCCCGCACCGCGCCGGCGGCATCGTCGACATCCAGCAGCACCTTACCCAGGGTCACGTGCGTGGCGAAATCGCCAGGCGCCAGTTTCACCGCCTTCTCCGCGTATTCCCGTGCAGCTTCCGGCTGATCGCGTTTCAGGTAAATGCTGGCTAGGCTGACCAACGCCGGAATGTGGTCCGGCTCCAATTCGAGCGTCTTGCCGATTTCCGCAATTCCACGGTCCGCATCCTGCTGCATAAGGAAGGCGCCGTACCGGAAGTGGATATTGGGATCCTTGGGGTAGTCCCGTACCGCAACATCGAATTTTTCGGTGGCTTCCTTTGAATCCCGCTCCATCACCGCAGCCATCGCATCGCCCAGCTTGAAGACCTTGTCGCGTTCCGATTCGGGCACTTCCGGCGGTGTCCAAGGTTGCCGCAATCCCGCGACGCCGGCGGCCACGATAATCTCCGGCGTCTTCTTGTCGATGCGGGTCAGTTCGATCAGCGTCGTCAGAGCCGTCTCGAAGTTGTTCAGCTTGATCAAGACCAGGGCCATGTGCAGCCGCCCTGAGCGGGCCAATTCGGTGGGTTCCTGAAATTCCAATTGCTTGGCCTGGACCAGGCTCTTGAGCGCCTCATCGTAATTCCTGAGATGGTATTCGCAGAGTCCGGCCATGGTCCAGGCAGGGGCTTGGTTCGGTTCCAGGGCAGCCAGCCTACGGAAGTCGGTGGAACAATTTTCATATTGGTCCTGGTCGTATTCCATGGAACCGGCTTCCCACAAGCCTTCAACCCAGTCCGGCTTGAGCTTGAGCGCTTTCCGGTAAAGCGCCAGGGCCTCCGCCAGATGTTTAGCGTCGCGCGCCGCGGCAGCCTGCTGCGACAGGACTTCGAAGGTCGGCTTCGCGGGCCTGGCCTGCATGAGCAGAACTATGGCGACTGCAATCATACGCCCCTACTGATGTTATAGCGTGGCACGCCGCGCGCCGGCTCGCAGCGGGTTAGCTGCCATCGTCCACCACTTCGATGGCATTGATGCAGGCGTAGTTGACGACCGGCACAAACGACAGCTCGATCTTGCCCTGGGCGTTTGGCGTGATTCCGTGAAAGCTCTTTTCTATCGCGCGTTGCGCTCCGCCGGCAGCGCGGAAAATATCGAAGTGGCGCAGCAACGCGGCGCCGTTGCAGTATACGTCGAAGAGACGCGTGCCTGGACCGCCTGCCCCGGGCTTTCCCGGGCCGAACCAGGTTTCCGCGAATCGAAGGCTCACGCTGTAGCGGCCCTCCGGCACGGGAATGGTGTACTTGAAGTTACCAAAGCGTTCGGCCTGAAACATCTCCGAGTCGGCGGTGTTGGACACCGGCTCCGAGCGCGGTACGGCGGAACCATGGCTAAAGTAGCGGTCCGCGCCCCAGACTTGGCCGCGCTGATCAATGTAGTTCCGGGCGCGCGCAATGATCCGCACTGGACGCATCCTGCCAGGGATTCCCGGCATGATCTCCAGCGCATTCAGGAACGGCATGTTATTGACCAGGCTGGCGAATTGCACGTGCAGCATGCCGTCCGCCGCCGGCGAAACGTCTTTGAATACCCTCTCATCGGCGGTGTTGCTGCCGCCCGCGTCGGAGAGGGCATCGAAGTTGAACAGCGCCGGTTTTCCATTGATCGAAACGTTGAAAACCCGGCTGGACTCGCCGCCTCCTGCGATATTGTTCTCGCCGAATAGCGTCTCGGCAAAGTATAAGTGCAGCTCATAAACGCCGGGCTTCAACGGGATGTCATAACTGAAATTGCCTTCGCGCCTGCGCCGAAACAACTCGGGATCCGGCGTCCGGAATATCGTCTGGCCAGGTGTACTGAAAATGGACCCGCCCCGGAAGAAGCGGTCCGCGGACCAGACATTTCCGGCCCGATCGACATGCCGGGAGTTGGCAGATCCGCACATGATCCGAATCTCCTCCGACTCGGCGCCTATCGGCGCGGACGCTGTTTTCGAAGCGTTGACGGACTTCACCGGCGAATGCACTCGCCCATACCAGAACGCGATTGCCACCGCCGCCATCGGAATCAGCACCAGAAGAGCGGCCAACTTGGCCCAGGCGGGCGGCTTGGGCCTTCCGACAGCGGCCGGCGCCATCGTGAGGCGCGTCGGCGCAACTGTCAATTCGGGAGGCCGGGCCCCCGGCGGCGAGATCTCCAATAGCGCCACGTCGTCAATGTGATCGGGAATCAGATCGAGGCCCGCATCCAGCGCCTCGCCATTGCTGGCGCCTGGGTCTTGCTCTAAGAACTGCGGAACGTATTGGCCGGAAGGTATAACGATGCGCAAGTGGCGGTTGGCGCCTTCGTGCTCGTAGTATTGCTTGAGCCGCTTGCGCAGCCGGAAGGCCTCGACGCGGACGATCGAATCCTGCTTGGGATCGAAGCTTGGCGGGCGGCCCAAAGCCTCCACCGCGATGTTGTATTCCTTGACTTGATGGGCTTGGCCCTCGAAATATTTGGCGCAGACATAATCCAGGAGCAAGGCCAAACTGGGGGCCTTGGCGAAGATCCCAGACGCGATCACCGCCTCCAGTTCGGCCTTGCATTGCTCCCGATTCGGAACAGCCGACATGGGCTTTTCCCTTAGCATTTTGAACGACTTGCGGCTGGTCCTCGCCTGCCGTTAACTCCCCATGGGCTATTGTAACCCCAAACCACTGTAGCAGTAACACCCATGAAAATAAAGCGAATCTGGGTGTAACCTCCGCCGTTTTCACCGGTTAACAGCTTTAGCCTTTACCGGTCGGGCCTAGTGGATTTATATTACTGGGGTCTCGTCTCACGCTTGAAAAGTCTCGAATTGGGGCCTCCCGGCTCCATCTGAGTGAACAGACTTAGAGGGGAAAAAGAACCATGAAAAGCTGTACCGTAATCCTTGTCGGATTTGCGTTGTTGATTCTGTCGGCCATGAACCTGCCGGCGCAGTTCACTTCGGCTACGCTGACCGGAGTTGTATCGGACCCGTCTGGCGCCGTTGTACCGCAGGCCAAGGTCAAGCTCGTTAACGAAAAAACCGGGGATGCCCGGGATACTATCACGAATAACGACGGTTACTATACTTTTGCCGGCATGGCGGTGGGCGACCTCACCTATAAGTTGACGGTCGAAGCGAAGGGTTTCGTGACCTACGACGCCCCGGGCATCTCGCTGCTCGGTGGCGAGAAGCGCAACGTCAACGTCACCTTAAAGGTTGGCAACACGGCGGAAACCGTTGAAGTGATGGGGGTGGCCGATTCGATTGTCCCTGTGGATTCCGGCGAGAAATCCGAAACGCTTACCACCAAAGAATTGCAGAATTACGTGCAAGTCGGCAGCAACGCCGCCGAGTACATCAAGATCATGCCGGGATTCGGCATCACCAACGGCACCAACAACGTCGCGAACTACACCGGCGAAGTGATCGGCATCAATGGCAACGGGGCTGGCGGCAGCCAGAGCCCGCTGAACGGCGCCTACTCCTATAACGGGTTGCCCACCAACTCACTGGACATCACGGCGGATGGCGCGCACGTTTCCGATCCGGGCTGCAACTGCGATACGCCCGTCAATCCCAACTCGGACATGATTTCCGAATTCAAAATCCTGGCGGGCAATTTCAGCGCAGAGAACCAGAAGGGGCCTATCGTCATCAGTTCGATCGCGAAGTCCGGCGGTAGCGCCTTCCACGGTTCCGGGTTTTTCTACGCTCGCAACTACGTGCTGAACGCCGACGACTGGATCTACAACAAGGACACTACACCGAGACCCGAGAACAAGTACTACTATCCGGGCGGCACCATTGGCGGTCCGGTGTTGATCCCCGGCACCAGGTTCAATAAGAACCGCAACAAGCTCTTCTTCTTCACCGGCTTCGAGTATTTCTACCAAGTGCTGAACACCTCCCTGATCCGGGCCACGGTGCCCACGTCCAGTGAACTGCAGGGGAATTTCTCTCCGGCATCGATTGCCGGCGAAGGCCCCCTCACAGCCGCTGGCGCAGCTCCCGGAGCTCTCACCAGCGCGGCCGCGGCGATGTTTCCGGGAGGGCAGATTCCGGCTAGTATGATCGATCCGAACATGCTCGCGCTCATGAAGCTGTATCCGGCGGCCAACGCCAATGCAGCCATCACCGGCGGTTTCAACTTTGTGCAGGCGCCCACCTTTAACCAGAACAACACACAGTGGATGTCGCGCGTGGACTATAGCATCAGCGACAACACCAAACTGTTCGTGCGCTATAACCTGCAGCGCGAGACGCAGGAGTTTCCCGTCGGCCTGTGGTGGGCCAACTCTTTCCAACTGCCTTATCCGACCCCGATCCTTGGTAAGAACAGGTCCGACTCGATAAGCGTGTCACTCACCCACGTGTTTAGCCCGTCCATGACCAACGAATTCGTTTTCGCTTACACCTATATCGGATTCCCGAATGTTTTCCAGGATCCTTCGAAGGTGAATCGCACAGATGTGGGTTACACTTACACCGGGCTTTACAAGAACGGGGTGGCGCAAATCCCGTCCTTCGGCGGCCTGGACTGGTTTGCCCAGGAAGCCGGAACAGTGTTCAACCCGGGCGGATTCGAAGTCGGCGGCAATAGCGCAGGCCTCTATGCCGACAAGTGGATGCCCAGCGTGAGCGATACCCTGACCAAGGTAGTGGGGGTCCATACGATCAAAGCCGGCTTCTTCTATGAGTGGATCCGCAACGCGCAGCCGAACAATGAGGATAGCAATGGAGAGTTGGCGGTGTGGGGGAGCAGCAACAACCCGAATACCTTCGGCAATGAATATGCCGATCTAATCACCGGCAACCTGTATAACTATCAGGAGGCGAACTTCAACAATGTCAACGACATCTCCTACAATACGTATGAAGGCTTCCTGCAAGACGACTGGAAAGTGAGCAAGCGGCTGACCTTGAACTACGGTATACGCCTGACGCACTTCGAGCCCTGGATCGACCGCACCGGGAACGGCTATTCCATCTTCGACTACGCGGATTACAATTCCAGTTGCACCCCCAGCGAGTACTGCGGGTTCGAATGGCACAAGCGCGATCCGAGCGTACCATTAGGCGGTTTCCCGACACGCGCCCTTTTCTACCAGCCGCGCATCGGCGTCGCATATTCTCTGACGAATTCCGGCAAGACCGTCCTGCGCGGCGGATGGGGCCGCTACTACTACCACTCCGGGCAGTTCACCAGCGGCTTGGCTGTGGCGGCAGGCGTGCAAGATATCACCATCAGCACCAACTATTCGTGCCAAGGCTGCCCGCTTTATGCCAAACAGTTGGATACTCTCAGCATCGGCGCTGCGCCGCTGACGCCGGCTGCGGTGGATAGCACCGACAACAAGCAGCCCTACACGGACACCTGGAACATCACCGTATCGCAGCGCACTCCGTGGTCCAGCCTGCTGGAGATGGCCTATGTCGGCAATCGCAGCCGCGACTTGCCACAGGTAGGCGTGAACGGCTATGGCAGCGACATCAACCTGGTGCCGGTGGGAGCCATGTTAGCCTCCAATAACGGCGGCGTAAACCCCAACAATCTGACGGCGAATAATTTTCGTCCGCTGGCCGGCTTCGCCGACGTGGACCTGGCGACCAACAACCTGTATGCCAACTACAACGCGCTGCAGGTGACCTGGGTACGCTCCAAGGGCCGCTACAACATCAACATGAACTATACCTTCGGCAAAGCCATGGGCATCGTCAACGCGGCGGCCGATCCGTTCAATCTCGCTAACGATTACGGGGTGCAGCCAGGCAACCGTAAGCAAATCTTCAACGCCGCCTACTCGATCGAGTTGGGGAGCCCGACCCACGATAAGATATTGGGCGGGTTTGTCAATGGCTGGCAGCTTTCCGGCATCACGCAATTGGAAAGCGGGGCCAACCTGACCGGGCTAAGCAGCGGTAACGACTTCGCACTGAGTACGTCCGGCAACGTCGCGGGCACGGACTACGGTATCAGCAACGTGGCGATGCTGGGAACGAATGCCATATCGTTGAGCCCCATCTTAACCTGCAACCCCGCTAAGAATCTGGGGCCGCACCAGTTCATCAACGGCTCCTGTTTCGCCGAGCCTAACCAAATCGGCGAGAACGGTCCGAACGTGCTGCCGGCCATTTATGGGCCTGCATTCTTCAACTCCGACCTGGGATTGTTTAAGAATTTCCAGATCAGTGAATCGAAGAAGCTGCAGTTCCGCATCGACGGCTACAACTTCCTGAACCATCCCTTGTGGTCCTTCTACGGAGGGGAAAATTTGGCGCTCAACTTCAACAGCGCCGGACAGTTGGCCAGCCCAAATTTCGGCTACGCCACGGACAAGCAGGGCCACCGTATCATACAACTCGCGCTCAAGTTCTACTTCTGATCGCGCGATCTGAAGACAGTTGAAGGACAAAGGAGCGTCCCCTTCGCGGGGGGCGCTCTTTTTCGTACCATAGGCTTAAATGGCGCGAAGCGCTTACCTCGCAATCGCTCTCGTATTGTGTTGCTATCCGGTCTCAGCCCAGGAACCTCCCGAGCAGATTCTGCGGCAGGCCATCGCTTTGCATCAGTCCGGCGATACGGAGGGGGCCATCCGTGAATACCGGGCTTACTTGAAGCTCCGGCCCGATTCGCCCGACGTGCGGTCCAACCTGGGCGCCGCTCTGTCCAGCACAGGGCGCTACTCCGAAGCCATCGTCGAGTACCAGGCGGCGATGCAGCATGGGCCGAAAGATCCGCGCATTTGGTTGAATCTGGCGCTGGCATACTACAAACTGGGTCAGATTTCGGATGCGGCGCGGGAATTGGAAGCCCTGCATGAAGTCCAGCCTGCCAATCGGCAGGTGATTCTGCTGCTTTCCGACTGCTGGCTTCAGCAGGGCCAGAATGCCAAGGTGATTGGCCTGCTCGCGCCCCTCGACAAGCAGGACCAGAGCGACTTGGCCATCGCTTATATGCTGGGAACTGCGCTGCTGCGCGATAAGCAGATCGACCGCGGGCAGCAGATTATCGACCGCATTCTGCGCAACGGCGATTCCGCGGAAGCCCGCCTGCTGCTGGGAATGGCGAAGCTGGAAGTGCTCGAATACCTGGCGGCCATCGCGGATCTTACGAAAGCCGTAGAACTCAACCCGCACCTTCCGGATCTCTATTCATACCTTGGCCAGGCGCAGATGGCCAGCGGCGATATGACGGCCGCGCGTGCGGCGTTCGAGAAGGAGTTGGCGCAGAATCCCAACGACTTCGATTCGAACCTCCGGCTGGCGGTGCTGCTAAAGCAGGATGGCGATTACGATCGCGCGCGCGAGTTGCTGGGCCGCGCCCTGCGTGTCCGTCCCGGCGACCCTGGCGCGCTTTATCAGGTCGGCGCAACCTATCTGGCGGCGGGCGATATGGATCGCGCTTGCGCCACTCTGGAGAACGTCGTGAAGCAGTCGCCGCAATTCTTGGAGGCGCATGTCTCGCTCGCGCAGGTCTACTACCGCCTAAAGCGCAAGGCCGACGGCGACCGCGAGCGGACGCTGGTGCAAAAGCTGAAGGCCGAACAGGACGCTAATCAATCCAGAGGAGAAGCGCGCTAAGTAGGACCGCCTCCCGGCCTGCCCTTCCGCGTTGATCGATATCAAATGGCCCAGCCGCATCCACCAGGTGTTGCACAGACCGACACCTGAGCGGGCCTCTGCTGAATCGCGGCGTTGAGTTTCACAGAAGGTCCGGCCTTATATATATTGCGTCAACCAGGGTGAAGTGATGACGATCCTTAGCAATCTTAGCGAAGCTCATTCGACGGCCCGCGGCGCGTCGTTCTCCGCCCGCACGAAGCACAAAAGTGCTGCGACGCCTGCCAGTGCAGCAAATGCGATAAAGCTCGCCACCGCTCCCCGGACCAGGACCTGCGCCGGGATCCCGACCATCAACACGCCCCCTGCCTGACCGCTCTCCTCGGCTGCCGCACGCGCCATGATCGCGCTGTTGTTTGGCGCCGTGAACAGGCCTTGGCCGATGCCGAAAAGGGCTAGCGAGGCCGTTGCCAGGGTCAGCCGACCGGCGCGGAGCGCAAAGGAAAGCGCCACCAGACCTATGCCGAACCCGAGTAACGGCGATCTTGTAAACGGGAATTCCTTGGGTGCTCAGGGCCGACTGCACCGCTTCGCCAAGGCCCCCGTGGCCGTAGTGATCTTCCACGGTGACGACCTGGTTGCCAGCGGCTCGAGCCGAAGCGACCAGCGTTTCACCATTGATCGGCTGAATGCTGAACAAATCGATCACGCGAATCTCAATGCCGCTCCTCTTCAAATTCATCGTAAGCTTTCAGAGCTTCGAAAAGCGTGACTCCCGCGGCAACCACCAGCACGAGATCCTGCTTACCGTGACGGACGACCTTCGCCTTCCGATCTCGAACTTCTCCTCGGTCCGTAAATAACGGGATTATTCAGGCGTCCCAGACGAACCTAGGTGGGGCGAGTTCCAACGCCAGCATCGTGGCTGCCCAAGCGCTGGTTGCGTCGCTCGGATAAAGCACCGTGAAATTAGTTCGGCAGCGTAGGCACGCGACCGGAAGCAAGGCGAACGTGCTGGCGAATGGAATGGCGCCACGCGCCGCCAATCCCATGCTCATGCCAACGATGTTCTGCTCGGCGATATAACCTTCGACAAATCTTTCCGGCGCAGCCTCGAGAAATTCGTCGGAGTGCGTCGAGTTCTTCACATCTCCGTCAAGCGCCAGCACGCGAGGATTGGACTTCGTGAGCGCCTGAAGGGCATCGCCGAACGCCTGCGCGTGGCCACTTCTTTTCCGCCGATCTGGTAGGGCGGCTTCGGCGCTGGGCGAAC
>JBEKTJ010000024.1:0-47429 GCA_049516155.1 Bryobacteraceae bacterium | reverse complement strand
TGGCCGCCGGAGACACCCTGGGTTGCGCTCTTCGCGCCCGGCGCGGCCACGATCAGGAACAGCAGATTCGGATCCTGGCGCGGGTCCGGTGTCTTGCCCGCCAAGATTAGGTCGTAGAGCCCGCGGGCGATGGGGCTGTGCTCCGGCGTGGTAAGAACTTGCTCGGAGCCGTCGATTTTGGTCTTGCTTCCGTTCGGATTGACGACGGATTTCAAAAACTCCGGAGGGTTCACGCCGTATTCCGCCAGTGCGGACTTGATGAAGTCCAGGCCAATTAGCTGTCGAACTGTGGCATCCGTTTGCGTATCAATATTCGCCGATCCCCAGTAGATCACGGCGATGTGAGGATCCGCGAGCACTTTGGGCTTCTTGTTCCGCAGGATCGCGAACGCTTTGGCTGCGTGGCCCGCCGGTTGCAGGACGGCACTCGATGCCTGCACAACGAGTGGTCCGCAGTTGTACGGGTAATCCTTGTTGTACGACAGACCGTACCTCACCATCTGCGAGTGCTCGGACAAACCCAGCTTTTCCGATTCGGGCAATCCGGGAATGGGTTCGCCGGGTTTTATGTCCGCAAAAAGGGCCCAGCCGGAGTTGCCGGGCGGAAGCATCTTGAGGCCAGGGTCGCCTCCCGCGCAATCCAGGAGCACATTGAAAGGCAGCGGGGCATCCGGACCGTACTTGCCCGTTTCCAATGGACGGAAGGTCCATGGCTCAGCGAAGATATGCAGGTTAACCGCTTCGCTCGCGCCGTGGCTGACGATTTCTGGTAGCCACTTGAAGTCGCGGCCGCCATCGGTCAGAAGTCTGGCCGCGCTTAGGTCCTCGCAGTCGTACGACAGCACATTAAGGGTCGCCAACTCCTTCATCCCCGCAACCTGCGAGTCGGTGGCGTCCTCGAAAGTGTCGGCCGTTGAGACGGAAATGAAGTTCGCCGAGTGAATCCGCGCAGGTGGCGGCAGACGGAACCGCCGGAGCTCTTTCACATCCAGTTTTGGCAAGGGGCCTGGTATGCAGATATTTACCTTAGGATCGAAGCGCTGTTTCCCGTTACCGGTTTCCACCCCTGCAAGCTGGTACTCCTCGCCGATCTTCAGGCTCATCAGCCGGTCGCCTTCCCATGAACCGGCCTCGTAGCGATGGTCCCATTTGGAGTCCATCTTGGGTAACAATAGTTCGATCCCCCCGTCGCTGCCGACTACAAAAACGATCGAACCGTGACACACGACGTTCAGTGTTCCGCTTGTCGCCATAACTGTTCTCCTTTTCGTATTAAACTTCAGTTGTTGCTGAAAACCTCTAACCCCGCCCAATAATACGGGTGCTTGTACCTGCTATCGGAACGCACGGCAGCCGCGGCCTTGCCTAGTGACTCGGCTACCGGAGATCCCGACAACAGGGATTCATAGAATTTATCGACGATCTCTTGCGTGCCATCCGAGTCCAGGTCCCAAAGTCCGGCTACTACATCTGCGGCTCCCGCCTGCAGAAAAGCGCGTACCAGGCTCTGTGGGTCTCCCGGACCCCCGCGCTCGCCAGCCGCCGTCGAGCATCCCGCCAACACGACCAGGCTGCAACGCGAAAGATCCAGATCCTGGATGTCCGCAGCCCGCAACAGCGCCGGCCCACCCGTCGCTCCTCTTAACAGAAGCCCGCCACCCTCTCCGCCATAGCCATGTCCGCTGAAATGGAACAACTGGGCTTGGACGAGTTGGCCGCGAACCTCCCTTAGAACGGCAGAGATCCCCATCAATGGAATAGAACGACTGAAAAGGCCAGAAACCTTTTCAGCCTCACTCAGGGCGTTTGGAAGAGGGGCAAGACTCTCCAGACCCGAAAATGCAGGAGCGCCAACAACCAGCGCCTGGCTATCGGACGCGACCGGTGCAACAGCCGTAACGCCTGACGCCCCCGAGCGAATCCTTAATGCGAAGTCGTCCGACCAGTAATGGTCGTTCTGCCGCACTAACGCAAGCCAGGGTATCTGCGCGACCGTCCCATCGGTTTCCACTATCAGCTTGCGCACGCCGTCCAATTGGCCATCCCAGGAACCTAATAACTTTAACGAGAGGTCTTTTGCCTCGGCGCGCACAACCGCGGGGCGGGATCGCTCGCTCGCACAGTCGCGTGAGAGTCGGCCAACAGATGCATACAGCAACTCCGTCGACTCGATCGAGTGGAAGCTGAGTCCTCGTTCAGTCTCCAGCCAAACTGCCAATCCCGACGGCAATTCGGCGAAAGATATCCGTCCCTCGCCCGGCAGCAGGGTTTCTTTAGCGGCGGCTATAGTGTCGCCGCGCGCAAACAGCCGCGCTCTATATTGTGACCACAACGTTCTGGCTCGGGCCTGTCGCCGGTCTTCAACAGCTTTGATCTCACACTCCACCAAGCCGCGATAAATGCTAGCCATGGCACGTGACCAGAGTACTCGACCCTCCTTCGGTGCCCGCGACCAGCTACGCTCCCCAATCAGGCGAGCTTGGTCGAGGAGCTTCCTGGACTCCTGGTATTTGCCGCGTCGCAATTGTAAGCGTCCCAACTCGGCTGCGAACTGCAATCGCAGCAGGCCATCGTCCTTTTCTGCCACAGTTTGAACGCCCTGCAAATGAGAAAGCGCCTTGTCCAGCTTCCCTTGAGTTGTCTCCACAGCGGCCAAGTCGATCTGCGGCCTCGTCGCGGTACGCATCTTCGGATCGCTGTCGATTGATCGCTGCAGGTCGCGGTAAGCGGAGTCCTCGAAACCGGCTCCTAGTTCCGCCATCCCGAGTTGCCACAGGGTCGGGCCTGAGATGTTCTTGTACCTCGGGATCGAGTCAATCGACGCCAACTCCCTTGACCAGGCCACCGCTGGGTGGATGGCGCCGCTCTCCTGGGCAAGCAACTCCAGCGCCGAATAGAACTGGTGCGCCCGCAGTGGCGGATACCTTCCTGCCCAATAAAGCGTTAGACCATTGAAATTCTCCCGCCATGCCGCGAAGACATTTCCAATCTTTGCATGCCGGCTAGCATTCAGCCCCAAAGCGCGCAAGTAAAGTACGGGATAATGTTCGTCGAGTGCCTGTTCCAGCGCTCTGCTTTCTTCTTCATCGGCGACTTCGGGATCGCCCATCCGCGTCGCACAATTGCCTTTCTCAAGCGTTGCTTGGGTTTCGAGCCAGGCATACAAGTGTGCCTGAACGGACTGCAAAAGCGAAGCGGCCGCTTGCGTACATTCGGGCGCCCTCCCCTCTACCCCGAATGCGAATAGCTCTTCGAGCCTCGCGAACACGACTCCAGCAGCGCCGTCGGCCGACTGAAACAAAGGTATCGCCCTCCTTGCCTCTTTGCCAGCGATAGGGAGATCCCAAGCCTCGGCAGCCTCGTGCGCTCGCCCAAGCGCCGCAAAAGCCGCACCCGCATTCGGCGAATGCGGGGTCTTCAACGCATCGGCAAGCCACCGGTCGCCGTGACGGGCAATCAGCCTGTCAGCCAGCCCCCTCAGCACTGCACCCGTACCAACCTCGGCATGCGCACTGTAAAACTCTGGCAACAGCCGTGTCACCGCCACGTTGAGATACTCCTCGTCCGGAGCGTACAGTTCCCCCGCCCCACCCGTTCGCCGCAATTCGGCGATCAGGGCGTCAGGGGTTGTATTGGCGGCGTAGTCCTGCTGTTGCTTGAGTTTTTTTTTACGTTTTCCAGGTGTAACCGAGCCTCCCGGGCAAAGCCGCCGCTGGAATCAACCTTCAGATAGGCCTCCCAAGCCGCCTGCGCCACAACTGGGGTTCCGATATGTTCCGCTGCTAGGGCTTGGTCGAATAGCAGCGCGGGATCTTTTGGTTTCAGCCGCACCCCTTCCGAAAGGCGCTCATATGCCAGACTGTACGATTCCGGATCGTCAGCCTTCGCCGCCCTCTGGTAATACGCCACACCCAGATTCACCAGGATCTTCACATCACTCGGACGTAGCGAACGGGCGCGCTCCAACTCATCGATAGCAATGCCTTCCCTGCCTTCAAGAAGGTCCGCCTCTCCCTCATCCTTTAGCCACTTGGGATCGTCCGGATGGGCGTCGATGCCCCGCGCGATATTAGCTTTTGCGTCCAACAACTCCGGAGGCTCGTGGGAACTCGACAAACCAGCGCCCATTTGTATCCGCATTGGGCCCCACTCGGCCCCGAGCACGCGCATTTCCATACCGCGGCGCTTAGTGTAAGCTTGGGCGAGCAGCCCCTCGGTGCGCGTCGGGCTCCGCATCCATTGTTGATAGGAAACACCGCCGACTAGCACCGCGGCCGCCAATCCCCATGCCGGCCACCACCGCAAAATCGGGAGCCGCCATCTATCAACCGTCCGTTCGCGGGTGACGACAATGCGTTCCACCAACTCCCGGCGCCGCCGCGGATCGGCCAAACGCGCCTTGCCGGCCAATTCCTCTTCCTCACCCGTAGGCGGATCGGTCAGATCTTGCGCGGCTTCCCGCAACACGGTGCCGCACCAGTCGCATTCGGCGGCGTGCGTCAGCAGCTTGTCGGCTTCCTCCGGTTCCAACTGGCCGGGCAGCAGCAACCGCAACCTGTCCTCATCGGGACACTTCCGGGTCTTTTGCGGCCGCCGATGTGCCTGCGCCCCGGCCTGCAGCCGCTCGATTAGGTCTCCGCCACTCATATCCCCAATTTTCATACTCATCCTAAGAAACGACACCGCCGCGCTATTGCCTTTCGCCGCTCTCGAAGGCATTGCGAATTAACTGATTTAAACGCACGATTACGCTTTCTACGCCCTTAATTGTTAGATTCAGGCTGGAAATCGCCGCAATTTCCTTCGCCGACATCCCCTGCCGGTAGTAAAGCCAGAAGATCTGGCGGTCTCTCGCGCTGACCGGCGGCCTCTTGAGCAAATCGTCGATGTCGCGAAGCAGCAGCCGCCATTCCGTTTCGTCCGGTGCAGCTACGTTAAACGGTAGAGCGCATGCCTCCGGATGCTTGCCCAATTTCGATTTGAAGTAATCGTGCACCACATTCGCCGCGATCACCCTGAGATAGCCGAATACCGCGCCCGGATACATGGGTTTGAATTCGCGAAGCACTCTCGCCCGGTTCGCGCTGAATTTGACATACACGTCCTGCACCAGGTCGTCGCGCAGCCCGGCTCGATCAAATCCGTACCGCCGGATGGTGCGCACCACGGCAGCGACGATCAACGGATTAAACCGCGCCAGGAATCTATCCCAGGCCTCTGTGTCGTCCATATCTGCACACTTCTGCAGTAGTTCTTCCGGCGACTCTTCGAGGGCGAGTCCGCCCTCGTATTCGCCGCTTGGTTCCAAGTTAGACATGTACGTTATATAAGGATAACGAATCGGAAGGGCCGTTCCCTTTGGCAGTCGTCGAGATTTATCAGGAACAACCGCGGGTCAGACGGCGCAGGACGCTCTCTACGCCCTTGACTGTAAGTCCTATACTGGCTAGTGCGGCGATCTCCTTGGCCGTCAGGCCCTGCGCGTAATACAGCCAGAAGATACGGCGGTCCCTGGCGGAGGCTTGTTTACGCAGCCGATCGTCGAGTTCCATCCGCAGCGCGAGCCATTCCGTTCTGTCTGGCGCGGCGATATCGGGCAGATCTGCCGGAAGCTCCTGCAAGCGGCGGAAATCATTCTTCTTGCAGCAGTCGTGAGTTACTCGAACGGCGACCACTTGCAAATAAAGGTGTGCCGATCCCGGATGCCGGGGCACGAACTCGCGCAGCGCTTTGGCTTGGTGCGTAGCAAGTCTCAGGTAGGTATCCTGTACCAGATCGTCGCACAGGCTACGCTGAAACTGGGCATACCTTTGGCCGGTGCGCAATACAGCCGCGTAAATGGGGGTGTGGAATCGGCGGATAAGCTCGTCCCATGCGGCGGCATCCCGTAGGTCCGCACATACGCGCAGCAACTCCTCCCCCGATAAGTCGCTATAGTCGTGTGCCAGTGCAGGAGATAGTAACACGTCCGGAATGCTGGACACAAATGCCTCCGACTTTCTCTCCCCAACGCTGCGTACGAAGGGAATTGGCCGCGGGTTTCGATATATTACTTGAAACCCGCGAAAAGACGCCACGCGGCGCGGCGCTACCTGGCCGCCCGACCGGTTCTCCATCGCGGGAAGGAGACGCTGCCATGAATTTGGATGTAAGGTGTCGTGTGCCCCGAGGCGCCGCCGGACGGCTCGGAAAGGATCGCCATGAACTTTGACGCGGATTTCTTAACCAGATTGAAACAACGCGATCCGGACACCTGCACATTTCTGGTATCCTCGCTTACGCCCGTGCTCGAAGCCAGGCTACGTTATAGGCTTTACGACCACAACGCCATCGAAGACATTCGCAACGAGACCTTCTACAGGGTCTTCTGCCTGGTGGACGGCGGGCGGGTTCGAGAACCTGAGCAGTTCGGCTCATTTGTGCGCGGCGTATGCGACCGGGTGGCGCAGGAATCCCGCCGCAAAGCGAATCTAACCGAACCTTTGTCCGTCGCGGGCATCGAGCCCCCAGACCGCCAGCCGCACCTGGATGCGCTGCTGGTGGAAAATGAGCGCATAGATCTGGTATGGCGTGCAGTCCGGAAGTTGTCCGCTGAGGATCGTAGGCTGATCGTCGAAATGCATTGCGAAGAGCGCGACCGGCGCCAGATGGCCCGCGAACGCGGCATCAGTCCGACCGGCCTGAATGTGCGCCTATGCCGCGCGCTGAAACGGCTCCGGTTGCACATCCAACAGCCGGAGCTACAGCCGCGGACCTGCCAGCCCGTACCCTGTGGCGCTGGGCGTGCTCTCGGGGTCCATGCTCGCCGCGTCGCCAGGCGTCTCCCAGATCGGGACGTCTACTCCGCTACCATGGCAGCATGAGTATTCCCAGTGGGCGCTGACCCGGCGCCCGATATCTCGGTGGCCGTCGTGAATTGGAACCGGCGCGAATACTTGCGCGCCTGCCTGGCATCCTTGGCCGCGCAGCGCGGCGTCACCTTCGAAGTCATCGTGGTAGACAACGCATCGAGCGACGGATCGGCCGAAATGGCGCGTTCCGAATTCGGCGCGCGCGTGATCGCCAACGCGGCCAACTTAGGCTTCTGCGCCGCCAATAACCAGGCCTTCGCCGCCGCACGCGGGAAGTTCATCGCGCTGCTGAACAACGACGCCGAGGCCGAACCGGATTTTCTGGCCAATCTGCGCCAAGCCTTCGATGCGGCCCCGGATGTCGGCATGGCTGCCGCGAAGGTGCTGGTGTGGGAAGATCCCCGCCGCATCGATAAGGTTGGGCACCTCATCTATCCCGATGGCCAAAACCGCGGCCGCGGCACCGGCGAAACCGATCGCGGCCAATACGACCAAGTCGAAGAGTGTCTGTGGCCGGATGGGTGCGCCGCCATGTACCGCAAAGCCATGCTGGATGCGATCGGCGGATTCGACGAAGACTTCTTTATGTTTGCCGATGATGCGGAACTCGGGCTGCGCGCGCGCATCGCGGGATGGCGATGCCTATACATGCCCGGCGCCGTGGTACAGCATCGGCGCGGCGCGAGTCTGGACGCGGGTTCCCCCCGGCGCATCTTCCTGATCGAGCGCAACCGCGTGCTGTTCGCCGCGAAGCTGTTCCCTTGGAGCCTGCTGCTGCTCAACCCATATTACTTCGTGGTACGCCTGGCCGGCGGGTTACTTGCCGCGGCCGGCGGGAAAGGCGAGATGGCACGCTTCCCCGGACTTGCCAACAAGCTGCGGCTGGCATACACGATCCTGCGCGCGGATCTCGCGGCGCTTCAGCGGCTGCCGCGCATGCTTCGCAAACGCCGTGAAGTGCGCCGCATCGCCAAATTGACGCCCGCCGAAATCCGGCGGCTGATTCTGCGGAACCGCATCCCGGTGCGCGCCCTGGTCGAGAAATCCAACTGAATTCCTACTGTATGACTTCCTTCCCCACAGCCGTATTCAACTGACTGGCGGCGCTCAGATACGATCCCACCAAGTTGATGTAAGCCACCTGCGTGGCACGATAGTCCCGTTGCGCATCCAGATAGTCGAGCAGCGCCGCCTGGCCGCGCTGATACGCAAACGACATGGCGTCCCGAATCCGCGTGGCCGTCTCCAGATAGCCGTCCGTGCCCTTATAGGGCATCAACAGATTCACCGAACTGACCACCGTAAAATAAGCCGAATCCACGTCGTTGAATACCTGCGCTTCGGCGGCGTCCTTTTGCCGTTGCGCATGCGCGATGTCGATCTCCGTGCGCTGCTTCTCCCCCTGGTTCTTATCGAAAATGCGCAGGGGAATGTTCACGCTGAATCCGATATAGATCGTGATGGGAGGGTTGCGCCCTAGATCCATGCCGAAGGTCGGATCCGTGGAGCCATTCGATACCGCGAGTTTGTGGTCGGTCTCGGCTTTGTCGACGGTTTCAACGGCCGCCTTTAGATCCGGCCTGGCCGCCAGCGCCACGGCGTGGAAGTCGTCGAGCGGCATGGTGCGCTCCTGGAATTCGAATGGGCCCGCCACGTCGAATCGGTCCACGGGCGTGCGGTCGTTCAGCAGCATCAGCAGCGTGATCTTCGCGGTTCGAGCGTTGACTAGCGCGGTCTGATAGTCGGATTCGTATTGCGCGCGCTGCAAAACCAGGCGGTCCAGATCCACGCGCGCAATGTCGCCGGATTTGAAGCGCACGCGGCTGATGGACAACTCTTTGTCGAAGTAAACCAGATTTTCCCTGGCATTCGCCAGCAGTGCCTTGGCCTGCAGGGTCAGCACGAAGGCGCTGCGCAAATTGAAAAGCAGGGTACGTTCCAGGTCGAGTTGTTGCGATTCCGCGATGGCTGTGCCCTTCTGCGCGCTCTCCAGCCGCAGTTCCCGCTTGTGTTGCCGCTCGTGCAGATAATCGAAGGCCACCAGCGGGAAGGCATAGGCAAACGGACGATAGGGATTTCCGTTGAACGGCTGCAACTGATCGAGGCCCGCGGTGAAGTTCGGGTTTGGCCGCAGATACGCCGTGATCTCATCCGCCTTGGATTCCTGGATATTCAGTTGGCCCGCGCGCAGGTTGGGGTTGTCCGCTTCAAACTTGTCTTTCACCTGCTGCCATGTCAGCGTGGTTTGGGCATGGCATAGGCAACCGCACACGAAAACCCCGATTGGTAGATGCCGGATCGATCGCCGCATTTTCTCTCCATCAGACTTGCAATGTATCGCCGTCGCGCGCCGCCAGCGCGTACAGCACCGGCGCAAGGAAAATCGACAGGAACAGCCGGGAGGCCAAGCCGGCCACGATCACGATGGCGAACGGCTTCTGCGAATCGCTGCCGATTCCCGTGGACATGGCCGCGGGAAGCAGGCCGAAACAGGCCACCAGCGCCGTCATCATGATAGGGCGCAGCCGCAGCAAAGAGGCTTCCAGCGTGGCCGTCAGGATGTCTTTTCCTTCCAGGCGCAGCTTGTTGATGAACGAATAAAGAATCACGCTGGTCTGCACTGCCACACCCATCAGGGCCACGAAGCCCAACATCGACGACACGCTGAAATTGGTATGTGTAATGCGCAGCGCCAGCAATCCGCCGACTGGCTCGGTCACCAGCACGCTGAAGAAGATGATCAGCGGGAATTTCAAGTTTCCGTATAGCGCGAACAGGATCAGCACAATCAACAGCACCGTCAAGGGCAGAATGATCTTCATCTGGTCCAGCGACGCCAAGTATTCCTTGTATTCTCCACCCCAATCGAATTGGTAGCCGATGGGAAGTTTCACCGCCGCGGCGACTTTCTTGCGGGCTTCGCCGACGGCGCTGGCAAGGTCGCGGCCTTCCACGCTGAACTGAACTCCGATGAACCGCGAATTCGATTCGCGATAAATAAACGATGCCCCGCTTTCCACCTTGATTTCGCAAAATTGGCTGAGCGGCAGGTATTGGCCGTCGGGCGTGGCGATGAGCAGGCTCTTGATAGCGTTCTCGTCGCTGCGATAGGGCTCTTGCATGCGCACCACCAAGTCAAACTGGCGCTCTCCCTGAATCACCTGCGTAGCGGCCGTGCCACCCATGGCGGTTTCCACCATGGTGTTGACGTCGCTTACGTTCAGGCCATAGCGAGCCAACTTGGCGCGGTCCGGCGTAATCACCAGGGTGGGTTGGCCGAGTTCCCGCACCACCGTGATCCCGGTGATGCCCGGAACCTTGCCGATGATGTTCTTAACCTGCACCGCTTTATCCTCGAGGGTAGCCAGGTCCGGGCCGAAAATCTTCACCGCCAGCGAACTCTTCAATCCGGTTTCGGCTTCATCCACGGCATCCTCGGCAGGTTGCGTGTAGTTAAAGATCACGCCCGGAAACGCCGCCAGCTTCTGTTGGATGGCTTTAGTCAACTCGGGCTTGGTACCGATGCTGCCATGCCAGGCGCCGTCGTTATAGGGTTTCAATCCCACATAGAATTCGTTGTTGAAGAATCCTGTGGTATCGGTGCCGTCGTCTGGCCGGCCCAGTTCGTTGGCCACGGTGGTCACCTGCGGGAAGCTCCGCAGGATATTCCGGATCTGCGGCGAGAGCTTGGAAGCTTCCTCGAACGAAATCGTGTAAGGCGTGGTGGCGCGCACCCACAGCGCACCTTCGTCCAAGTGGGGCATGAACTCGCCGCCGATGGATGGAATCAGCAGCAGGGAAGCGGCGAAAATCGCCAGGATGACGGCCACGGTGATCAATCGGTTGCGCAGACACCAGCCCAACATCCTGCCGTACAAGCCGCGAATCCCATCGTAGATCCGGTTGCGCGGCTCGTGGACATGTTTCCGCAGAAAAAAGGAGCAGAGCACCGGCAGCAGCGTCAGGGCGCATAGCAGCGCGCCCAGCAGCGCGAAGGACATGGTGTCCGCCATGGGCTGGAACAGCCGGCCGGATGGCCCGGTGAGCACGTAGATCGGCAGATATCCGGCGATAATCACCGCGATCGCGTAGAAGATGGGCCGCTCCACGTCGTGCGCCGCCGCGCGGATGACTTCGATAAAGTGAAGATGCCGCAGCCCCCCTGCCTCGCCGGCATCGTCTTGATGCCGGGCTGCCAGCTCGCGGAAGATATTCTCCACCATCACCACCGAGCCATCCACGATGATCCCGAAGTCGATGGCGCCGATGGACAGCAGGTTGGCCGGAATATGCCGCCAGTCCAGGCAGATGAACGAAAACATCAGGGCAAACGGAATCGTAATCGCGACGATCAGCGCCGTCCGTACGCTGAACAGGAACAGCCCCAGAATCACGAGCACCAGCAGCATGCCGCGCAGGAGGTTGGCCTCCACCGTCTTGGTGGTCTCTTCGATCAGACCCTGGCGGTCGTAATACGGCACCACCTTCACGTCGGGCGGCAACACATGCTCATTGAGTTCCTCGGTCATGGCTTCCACGCGCCGGAGAATAACCTGCGCCTGCTCGCCCACGCGCATTAGAATGACGCCCTCCACCGCCTCATCCTGCCGCATATATCCGAATTGACCCAGCCGCGGCGCATGGCCGATTTCCACCTTGGCGATGTCCTTTACGTAAACCGGGATCCCGTTCTTCTCCTGCAGAACGATGTTCCCGATGTCCGCCGTATCGCGCACCAGTCCCAAGCCCCGGATGTAGTAGAATTGGCCTCCCTGGGAATAGAATCCACCGCCGGCGTTGGCATTGTTGCCGCTCAGTTGTTGGGTCACTTGCGGAACCGTGACGCCATACGCGAACAGCTTGTTGGGATCCAGCAGCACCTGATATTGCATGTCTGTACCGCCGAAACCGGAATCGTCCGCCACGCCCTGTATGGAGCGGTAGTGGCGCTCCAGCACCCAATCCTCGATCACTTTAAGGTCCTGCGGCGAGCGATCCGGACTCTGCAAGACATAGCGATAAATCAGGCCACTGGGGCTGAATAGCGGCGAAATGGTGGGCTGCAAACCGTCAGGCACCGAGGCGTTGGCCATGCGCTCAAACGCCTGCTCGCGCACGAAGTACGGATCGGCGCCGTATTCGAAATTCATCTCGATGGCGGAGAGGCCGTAAAGGGAGATCGAGCGCAACGCCTCAAGGCGAGGGATGCCGTTCATCTCGATTTCAATCGGAATGCTGACCAGCCGTTCGATTTCCTCGGCGGCGTGGCCGGGCCACTGCGTGATGATTTCCACGTGTGGCGGCGACAGGTCCGGGTAGGCGTCGATCGGCAGTTTCTGAAAAGAGAGAGCGCCCCAAAGCATCAGGGCGAGCGAGGCGATTACGATCAGAAATCGTTGCCGCAGGGCGAAGGAGACTAGTTTCGCGATCATTCGGTTTGCGCCTCTACTGAATCGCGTTGGCGAACTGCAGGAAGAGACTGCCGTCGGCCACTACGTTTTCGCCGGCCTGCAAGCCGCTGGCGATCTCGACCATTCCATCCTGCTGCGGCCCGATCGTTACAGAACGTTGGGCGAATTTGCCGGGCGCGGCCTGCACGTAGACGATCGGTTCGTTCTTGTCGTCGCGCAACACCGCCGCCACCGGCACCACCAGGATGTTGTTGCGCCGGCTGGTATGCACGATCGCGTCGACGAACATATCCTTCTTTAGCAAGCCGCCGGGATTGCCGGTGACGATACGCACCGGCGTAGTGCGAGTGTTGGGATCCACGAAAGACCCAATGTAGGCAATAGCGCCGTGGAAGGTGCGGCTGAGGGAGGGATTGGTCTCTTCCACACCATCGCCATTCCTGACCGACGGCAGATCGCGATCGAAGATGTGGCCTTGCACCCACACAGTGGAAACGTCGCTGATCTGGAAGCAAACGGTTTGTCCAGCTTCGATCAGCATGCCGGGGGAAATGAGCTTCTGCACGATCACCCCGGAGATGGGAGACCGGACCGCCAGTTCCGTGCCGATCGTAGTGCCCTGCTTTTCCGCTTGGTCGATCTCCTGTGCGGTAATGCCGAAAATACGCAGCGGCTGGATACTGTTCTGGACGTCGGTGGTGGCGTCGTTGTAGTCCGCCACACTGCTTTCGTAATCCTTCGCGGCCACCACTCCGTGGTCTAGCATCTCTTTCATGCGGTCCACGATGCGCTTGTTGAACTGCTCACGGTTGCGGGCCTTGCGGTATGCCGCGATGGCGTTGGCGACATCCGGACTGGAGACGAAGAGCAGCGGATCGTCTTTCTTGACCGGCGTGCCCACGTCTACCAGAATCCGGGTGATCGGCCCGTTCACCTGCGTGATGGCCTGCGTGGTGTGGTCCTGGTCCCAATCCACCGTGCCGGTGGTGTGGACCGCTACGCCCCAGGAGGTCTTCACCACTTGCGTTATTCTCAAGTGCGCCAATTGATCCTGCGGCACGCTGAAGAAACCGGGCTGCGCATTCGATTCCGAAGCCTTGCTTGCGGCCGTTTGAGACCCTCCGCAAGCCGATTGGGACAGCCCCAGCGCCGCCAGGAGCGCTGCGGGGGCACATGCGGCCAATGGCCATAGCCGCATGCCAATGCGCGACGATGCTGTCTGCATGGCGATACTCTTCTCCTCTTTTCAGAAAAACAGTGAACGAACAATGCGGAGAGCTATGCGGCGGGAGGTCCTCTTGAGGATCTGGCGAGCAGCAATGGCGCGTGGGCAGGATCGAAATCCGGGCTGGGAGCGAGCCAAGCCACTAGAAAGAGGGGCGCGACCGCGGCGGTTACGGTAGTCTGCAAAAAGGGCAGCGGACCTGCATGGCACAGCAGGCAGCAATGATCCGGCGCATGGTGCGACTCTTCCTGGGAGCCGAGCGCGAGTGATTGGCCCAGCAAGGTCAGACACACCAGCAAGAGAACCAGTGTGGCTCTCGCCGAAGGCTGACCGTCGCGAGCCGGACGGATACTATAGTTGTGGGCTCTTATGGGCTTAGGTTACCAGAAATTCGGAATCCTCCTGGCTGAGGCAGCCGGATAACATGTAGACTTGGCGGAGCCCATCACGACGGCGCACGCAGCCAAGCGCCGCAGGCACGCAGATCCTTCTGTCGATCGTCGACGGCGCCCAAAATCTACCCTTTCGGGATTACGTCGATGGTCCGGGCAAAACCTTCGCGTTACCCTTCCACGACATCCCGACGACGATTGCTCGATAGTCCACACCGCGCGCTCGCCTGGAATATGTGGGCTTTGCCTGGAGGCCCCAGCGCGCCGGCCATGCTGGATCTGATGTTGCTTCCGAACGCCGGTGCCGCCTCCAACGTTTCTGGCGTGTTTGTTGAACATTACCACTGCCATGCAGCAGATATTCCTGCCGCAGGGCTTGCCGCTCGACCACTTCAAACGGTTCGATCTGACGGCGTTGGCGCCCGACCGCATTTTCAGCTATGCCGATCCGCAGTTGGCGAAGCGAATGTGCAACTCACTTTCCACGGGAACAATAAGAGAACCATCGACGGTATCGATTGCGTTTACGTGGAGCCCGATATCGATTAACCCCGTCGTGTTGCGCTGGATTGCAGGACAGCATGCGGGAGTGCCGAACTTCGATCCCCTGTATACGATCGAATAGGGGTCCACGCCGCCGCCCCTCCAGTTCGGTTACAATATGGTTGCCAATTCGGAGTGTGCCGCTTGGCCCCGAAGGACTCTGGGGGAACCATGGATAAACCAGCGCAGAACATTCAAGATAGTTTCTTAAACAACGCGCGAAAAGATAAAATTGTCCTTACCATCTATTTAATGAGTGGGGTGAAGCTCTCCGGCCGTATCAAGAGCTTCGACAAGTATTCCCTGGTTTTGGAAACCAATAACCAGGAGCAACTCATTTTCAAGCACGCCATCTCCACAGTGGTAACTTTGAAAACAACCCACTCCTACGCCGGCAATTCGCAGGCCGCGCAGACGTCCGCGGCCGGCGCGACGGCCTCCAATCCGGCATTGCAGGCGGAAACCACGGAGGTCTAGATTTCCGTCACCCCACAAACGCCGCCGGAACGGGCAATCCTGGTCGGGGTGGATTGGAAAAGCCGCCGCACCAGAGCACCGGGCGAGGGAGCACTGTCCCCGTTTGGGCCCGCGGACGCCGCGGAGTCGCTGGACGAACTGGCGGAACTGGCCGCCAGCGCGGGGGCCGTCATCGCCGGACGCGTCATTCAATCCCGCGCCGCGCCCGATGCCGCCACCCTCATTGGGCAAGGCAAGGTACAGGAGCTCGCACAGTTGGGCCAGTCCGCGGACGCCGGCGTGTGCATCTTCGATCACGACCTGACTCCCACTCAGCAACGCAACCTGGAGAAGGAGCTTCCGTGCCGCGTCATCGATCGCACGCAACTGATCCTGGATATCTTCGCCCGCCGCGCGCGCACCCGTGAGGGCCGCCTGCAGGTTGAGCTCGCACAATTGAATTATCTGCTGCCTCGCCTCACCGGCCGCGGAATCGAGATGTCCCGGCTGGGGGGCGGCATTGGCACGCGCGGCCCCGGTGAAACGCAGTTGGAAACAGACCGCCGCCGCATCCACCGCCGCATCAAGAAAATCGAAGAGGATTTGGAGAGCGTTCGGGCCGGACGCGCGCTGCATCGCCGCAAGCGCCATGCGGTGCCTCTGCCCACGATTGCGCTGGTGGGCTACACCAACGCCGGAAAATCCACGCTATTCAACCGGCTCGCGCAAGCCACCGTCTTGGCCGATGCGCGTATGTTCGCCACGCTCGATCCTACCGTGCGTCCGGTCACGCTGCCTTCCCGCCGCCGGGCGCTGGTTAGCGACACGGTAGGATTTATCGGGAACCTGCCCACCACTTTGGTGAAAGCTTTCCGCGCCACGCTGGAGGAAGTCACCGATGCCACGCTAATTCTGCATGTCGTCGACGTTTCCGCACCGCACGCGGCCGCGCAGACGGGGCACGTGCTCAAAGTCCTGGCTGAAATCGATGCAGCCGCCATTCCCCAACTGCTGGTGTTGAATAAAGTCGACCGGCTCCCCGAAGCCGCGACAGATGTGGAAGCTTACCGTCGCCGTCTGCTAGGCGATTCGGGTCCGGCGGCGGAAGCGCACGCAGTGGGCATCTCCGCACTCACTGGGCAAGGGATCGACCGCCTGCTTGCCGCGGTCGATGAAGTATTGACCTTCGATCCCATCGTGCGCGCCCGCCTCCGCCTGCCGCTAGCAGAGGGCGCCCGCATCTCGATGGTGCACGATCTCGGCCGTGTGCTCGAAACCAGCTATGTAGGGGACTGCTGCCAGATGGAAGTCGAGATCCCCGAGTCGCTGCGGCTGAGATTGGTCCCATTCATAGTCAGACCTTGAGAACCGCCTACAGCGCCTCTTCCTTGGCGATAATCTCCTTCATAATCTCCGAAGTGCCCGCGCCAATGGTGTAAAGGCGCAAATCGCGCCAGTAGCGGCTAATGGGATACTCGGTGGTGTAACCGAATCCGCCGAAGATTTGCATGCAGTCGTAACTTAGGCGTTGGGCCAACTCGGATGTGTATAACTTAGCCATAGTGATCTCGCGTACGGCCTTCTGGCCGCGATTAGTCAAATCCAGCGCGCGATAAACCAGCCAGCGGGCCGCCTCCAGGCTGGTGCGCAGCTCGGCGAATTTGTGCCGCCAGACCTGATAGCTACCCACGGCATTGCCAAACGCACAGCGCTCCTTCCCATATTGAATGGCTAAGTCCAGGCAGCGCGCCATGGATGCCACCATCATGATTGCGGATGCCAGGCGTTCGCCCTGGAAGTTGTGCATGATGTAGTAGAAGCCCCGGTTCTTTTCGCCCAGGATATAGCGCGCCGGAATGCGGCAATCGTCGAAGAACAACTCGGCGGTGTCCGAGCAAAGATTGCCCACTTTCTTCAGTTTTTGACCTACCGAGAAGCCGGGCGTGCGGGTCGGAAACAGGACCAGAGAGACGCCCTTTCGCCCAGGTTCTCCGGTGCGCACGGCCAGCACGATGAAGTCGGCTCGCGAGCCGTTAGTGATCCACAGTTTCTGCCCGGAGATTACCAAATCGCCGCCGTCGGCACGCGCGTAAGTGCGCAGAGCCGCCACGTCCGACCCCCCGCCCGGCTCGCTGATGCCCAGCGCCCCAATCCACTCGCCAGCCATGGCCGGCCGCATAAAAACTTCTTTGTGTTCGGCCGTGCCCAGTTCATTGACGATTGGAATGGTAAGCTCGGCCTGGACCATAAGGCCCATGCCGGTGCCGGGGCTGTCGCCCCACGCCAGAGATTCCATGGCTGCGGCGGTGGCCCACCAGTCCAGGCCGCTGCCGCCGAGTTCGGTCGGAACGCGAATGCCAAACAGCCCCAGATTCGCGGCTTTGCGAAAAATCTCGCGCGGGAAAATGCCGGCTTCGTCCCACTCCTGGGCGTATGGCGCGATCTCTTCCCGGCAAAAGCGCTTCACCGTTTGACGGATAAGATCGTGCTCCGAGGTGAACGGCGGATAGACGGCTTGGGCTTCCGCAACCAATTCGGGTGTCATGCGCGCTATTGTACCCCAACGAACAAGCCGGGATACTGCACTCGGAAAACAGAATTGTTGTCACTCCACGTATTGCGTCATGGATGCGGCGCTGCCGGCCAGGTTCGCGCTTCCGGCATAGGTCGCCGTCACACTAGTGGCCCCCACCGGCAGAGTAGTGACTGCCAATGCGGCCGAGCCGTTGTAAATCGTCGCAGTGCCCAGGACGGTGGAACCCGCGGTAAACGTCACCGATCCGGTCGGGATCGCGGTCGGGGACCTCACAATCGCCGTGAAGGCGACCGACTCGCCGGGCGCGGACGGGCTGACCGATGAAACGATCTGTGTGGTAGTCGCCGCCGTGGTTACAGTCTGGTTCAGCGCCGCGGACGTGCTCTTCGCCGATGCCGAGTCTCCGCTGTACGATACCGTAATCGAATACACTCCAGCCCCGAGAGTCAGCGTCGTAAACGTCGCCGACCCCTGCGCGTTGAGCGTCGCCACGCCGAGAGAGGCCGCACCATTCTTAAAAGTGACGGTACCGGTGGGGGTGGGTCCGCCGGCAGTCGCGCTGCTCACCGTGGCGGTAAAGGTGACTGGCTGGCTATAAGCGGCAGGGTTCGCGCTGGATGTCAGCCCGATGGTCGTATTGTTCAGGCTGATTGTCTGGCTGATGGCCCTGGACGTGCTCGACTCGAATGAGGCATCCCCGGCATAGGTGGCAGTGATACTGTGCGTGCCGGACGTTAAGGATGACGTAGTAAGGGTGGCCACGCCGCCTTGGGTGCTGCCGGCGCCAATGGATGTGCCGGAGTTGTAAAACGTGACTGACTCACCGTTGGGTATCGCGCCATAGGAAGATGTGACCGTCGCTGTAAACGTAACCGCCTGTCCGACAAACGCCGGTGAGCCTGAGGAAACGACGGTGGTGGTCGTGGGAGCGTCGGTCACTACCTGGCTCAGCGTCTGGGACGTGCTGGTTTGGTTATTCGCATCGCCGGCGTACACCGCCGTGATTGAATCCGTTCCCGCGGTCGAGAAAGCGTTTGTGAAAGTAGCCTTGTTCTTCGCGATCGGCGCGCTTCCCAGAATAGTGGATCCATTCATGAACGACACCGATCCGGTTATGGCTCCTTGATACTGCGCGGCCACGGCGGCGGTGAACGTGACGGTCTGGCTCAACGACGACGGGTTCGGATTGGAAGTCAGCGTCGTTGTGGTTGCGGACTGGCTCACGACCTGAGTCCACGTCGCGGAACTGCCCGAAAAATTGGCGTCGCCGCCATAGGACGCAGTCAGCGGCAAAGACCCGGCTGGCAGGACCGATGTAGTGAAAGCCGCAACCCCGTTGGCCAGCGCCACCGAGCCGATCGCCGTTGAGCCATTTTTGAATGAGACGTTGCCGGTGGGCGTCCCCCCACCCGACGCCGGCGCGACGGTGGCAGTTAGGGTCACAGCCTGGCCGAACACCGATGGATTGGCGCTTGGAACAACCGTAGTCACGCTGGCATTATGGCTGACCACCTGCAGGAATGTTTTCGATGTGCTGGTCTGGTAAGTGGCGTCTCCCGCATAGACCGCGGTGATCGAGTGCGTACCCGCGGCCAAAGCGGACGTCGCAAAGGTGGCGGCTCCGCCCTTCGTGGCGGCCGTGCCGATGGCCGTCCCGCTGTCGTTGAAGGTGACTGTTTCGCCGTCGGGTATCGCGCCGGAGACAGGAACTACGGTAGCTGTGAACGTGACGGTTTGTCCGGCGTACGACGGTGTGCCGGATGAAGTCACGGTCGTCGTGGTGGAAATGTTGTTCACCACCTGGTTCAGCGCGGCTGAGGCGCTGGGGCTGTCGCTAACGTCGCCGGAGTACGTAGCGATGACCGGGTATGTGCCCGTGGCCGAGAATGCAGTTGTTAAAGTAGCTTTGCCGTAGGTCGGCGCCGCGCTTCCCAGGGTGGTGGATCCCTGCGTGAAAGTTACGGTTCCCCCCGGCGTTCCACCATATTGACCCGTCACGGTCGCCGTGAAAGTAACGGATTGATTCAGACCCGATGGATTGGGCGTGGAAGTCAAAGCCGTCGTGGTCGACGCTACATTCACTGTCTGAGTCACGGTGGCCGAACTGGCTGCGAAGCTTGTGTCGCCGCTGTATGAGGCGTTAATCGATAGCGAGCCAGCCGGTAGCGACGATATCGTCAGAGCCCCGGCGCCGTTGTTCAGCGTTATGGAGCCGATCGGAGTCGCGCCGTTCTTTATACTGACGTTGCCGGTGGGCGTACCCGTTCCGGATTGAGGCGTTACCGTGACGGTGAACGTCACAGCTTGACCATAGGTGGAAAGATTCAAACTCGACGCTACCGTCGCGTTAGTTGGATTAAGCTGTACTGACTGGTAAAACACGTGCGAAGTGCTGCTCAGATACGTCCCGTCGCCCGCGTAAGTGGCGGTGATAGAGTGGGATCCCGCGGCAAGGGACGAAGTCGTAAACACCGCTACGGCGCTGGAGGTCGGGGCCGACCCCAAAGTGGTGGTTCCGTCGTAAAAAGTTACGGTCTCCCCATTGGGTATGCTTCCCGATACCGGACTGACCGTGGCCGTAAATTTGACCGCCTGGCCAACGAAGGATGGGCTACCGGACGAAGTTAGCAAGGTCGCGGTGGTCACACTCTGGTTGGCGTTCACTACCTGATTCAGCACCGCCGAAGTGCTGGTCTGGTAATCGGGACTGCCTAGATACACTGCCGTGACTGGATACGTGTTGGCAGCACCGAAAGTGTTTGCAATGCTGGCTTGGCCGTTCACTAGCGGTGCCGTGGCCCAGATTGCGGCCGGACTGCCTTGCAGGAAAGCGACCGCGCCGGTACCCGCGCTGCCATCTTGTACGGTGACCGTCGCGGTAAATATGACAGATTGGTTGACGGTGGCAGGAGTGGCGCCGGATGCTATGGTCGTAGTGGTGGCTTGGCTTACGGCCTGTGTCAGTGCCGCGAGGCCCGGCTGGAAGTTCGCGTCGCCGCCGTAGGAGGCGGTTATGGCATGGTTGCCGGCAGCCAGCGCCGACTGACTCATAGTAGCGCTGCCATTTACCAAGCTATAAGTTCCGAGCGAGTTAGTGCCATCCATGAAAGTAACGGAACCCGTGGGTGTCGCGCCAAACCCGGCCACAGTCGCCGTAAAGGTGACAGCCTGATTCACGGACGCCGGGTTAAGCGACGAGGCCAATGTCATCGGAGCGCCCACGGTTTCGCGCAGTACGGTTGAGGAACTGGCGGCGTAATTCGTATCTCCCGAATAGACGGCCAGGAGCGCCTGCGGGCCTGCCGTGGCGAAGGTTGCGGCGTACAAAGCCTGCCCGTTGGATAGGGCCACGGTGGCCATGGCAGTGGCCCCATCGTAAAAGGTCACACTGCCGGTGGGCGTTGCGTTATGGAAGCCGGACGCGACCGTGGCGGTCAAACTCACCGGCTGGCTGGGAGCGGCCGGGTTGACCGACGCCGCGAGTACGGTTGAGCTGGCCGCCAATTGGAACGGTGAAGCGGTGTTCAGCAGCACGCCAACTACGCTATTCGTGCAGCTTCCCGATGTCGGGCACTGATTAACCACTGCTAAATCTGGTTGGCCGTCGCCGTTGAAGTCACTCGCCGCGACGGATGCAGTCAGGCTTCCGCCGGTGCCGAATGTGGCTGGCGGTTGGAAGGTGCCGTCGCCATTCCCCAGCAGCAGACTGAGCACGCCGCCAGCCGAAAGACCGAGGTTGCCGACTGCCAGATCGAGGTAGCCATCGCCATTGAAATCCGCCACCGCCACGAAGTCGCCGTCGTTTCCGCCGGACACGTACGCGACGGGAGGTTGAAAGGTGCCGTCGCCATTTCCCAACAGCACTGCCACGGAGCCGTTCTGCGAGCAACCCGCGGCGGTAGTCTCGCTCGCACAACCATTGACCACCGCCAGGTCCGGAGCGCCGTCGCCATTGAAGTCGCCCACGGCGACGGAATTGGCCAAGGCTCCGCCCGATGCGTAGATCACCGCTGGCTGAAACGTGCCATCGCCATTTCCCAACAGGATGCTCACCGAATCGGCGGCTCCGTTGGCTACCGCCAAGTCGGAGGCGCCGTCTTGATTGAAATCGCCTGCTGCCAGGGATGTCGCGGATGTGGTCCCCGTCGAATAACCGACGGGCGCCTGGAAGGTGCCGTTGCCATTACCCAATAGAATTACGACCGCGCTGGTCGCGCCGGTTTGTTCGGCCACCGCCAGATCCAGGTTGCCATCCCCGTTGAAATCGCCAGTCACTACGAAGTAGCTGCTGCCCGTACCGGCCTGGACAGGAACGGGCGTCTGGAAAGTGCCGTCGCCATTGCCCAGTAGGATGCTTACCTGGCCGGCGCCGCAAGTGAAAGTGCACTGAGATGCCACCACCAGATCCAGCACGCCGTCTCCGTTGAAATCTCCGGCCGCTAGTGACATGGGCTCATATGATCCGGTGGCATAAATCGCCGGCGTTTGGAAGCTGCCGTCGCCGTTGCCAATCAGGATGGCGAGCGAAGCGTAGCCATTGCCGCACGAAGACGAATTGCAGGGATTGACTACCGCGATATCCGGGATGCCGTCGCCATTGAAGTCGGCCGCAACCGATTGGGAAGCCCCCGCGAAACCTGCGGCATAGCTCTGCGCCGCGCCGAAAACCGGCCCCGCCGTATTTGCGCGGGCCTTGCGCGAGGCGCTGGTTTGCAGTCGAAATCCGCGATTCTGCGCCATGACACTGGGAACCGCCATTACCAAAATTAGAAACAATGATAGCCAGAAAAGAATTCGTGGGGTGTGTTTCATAGGGCTGCCTCTGGAACAACCAGATTAGTTAACTAGCGTCTATTTTGCAATTCTCACTTAGGTTAGTATTACTAACTGGGCAATTAACTTGCGCAAGGCGACTTTCGCGTGGGACCACGTCCAAGGCGGCGCCCCGCCGCCGATTTATAATTGCTCTATGGATGATTTTTTCCGCGTCGTCAAGCAATCGTGGGCTCCGGGGGATACTCGCGAAGTTGAAGTCTCCCGCATCGACCGCCAGATCGGCGTGGAGTACGATTCCTATCGGCGCATATATCTGGTGGACGGTCATGAATGGATCGTGGCCGGCAAGATCGCCCGCGAGGACGGCAAGACCTACTACATCCTTGAGTGCGTCTCATGAACCGCGCCACAGGGCTGTTCCTCAAAGCTCTCGGTGCGATTTATCTCATCGCCTTCGTATCGTTCGGCGTGCAAGCCGGCGGATTGATCGGTTCGCGCGGCATCCTTCCGTTGGCGAATTATCTTTCGTCTATGCGCGAAGCGCTGGGTGCGCGCGCGTTCTGGTATGCGCCCACGGTATTTTGGGTGGCCTCCAACGATCTGGCGCTACGCATCGTATGGGTGGCCGGCGCAGCCCTGGCCGTCGTGCTCATGCTCGGCTTTTTCCAGCGGACCTGCCTGATAGCGTTGCTGGTTCTATATATTTCCATCTCGACCGCCGGCCAGGATTTCTGGTCGTTCCAATGGGATATCCTGCTGACGGAGGTGGGCTTCCTGGCAATTTTCGCGGACGGCTCCCCCGGGCGCACATGGCTGTTTCGATGGCTGCTGTTCCGCTTGATGTTCATGTCGGGCCTGGTGAAGCTGTTGAGCGGCGATCCGGCATGGCGCGATCTGACAGCCCTCGGATATCATTATGAAACACAGCCGCTGCCCACGCCGCTGGCTTGGTACATGTATCAACTGCCGGGTTGGTTTCAGAAGTGCTCCACGGCGTTTGTGTTTCTGGTGGAGCTAGCCGTTCCTTTTGTGATCTTCGCGCCGCTCAAGCCGCGGCGCATCGCGGGCGCCTTGTTGATCGCGCTTCAGATGTTAATTCTGCTGACCGGCAATTATACGTTCTTCAATCTGCTCGCCATTGCGCTGTGCGTGTTCCTGTTCGTGGATCGCGCCCAGTCCCCAAGAAAGCCGGAAAGCCGTGCCCACTTGGGTGTCACGATCGGCCTGATGGCCTTCGTGCTAACCACCAGCGGGCTGCAGTTTCTGGAGATGCTGCGCGTACCGCTGCCTGCACCCGCGCAGAGCTACCTCAGTTGGATATCACCGCTGCGATTGGTCAACTCATACGGGTTATTCGCCGTCATGACCACCACGCGCCCGGAGATCGTGGTGGAGGGATCGAGCGACGGAACCACTTGGGCGCCATATGAATTCCGTTACAAGCCGGGCGATGTGCGGCGCCCGCCGCCCTGGGTGGCCCCGTATCAGCCGCGCCTCGACTGGCAGATGTGGTTCGCGGCGCTGGGCAATGCGGATGAGAATCGCTGGTTTTACAGCTTCGCCGCGCGGTTAATGCAAGGGTCGCCGCCGGTGCTGGCATTGCTGGAGCGCAATCCGTTTCCGGAGAGTCCGCCGCGCTATATCCGGGCGGTGGTGTACGATTACCGTTTCACCGATTTCGCCGAACGGCGGCGAACCGGCACATGGTGGCGTCGGGAGCAGAAGGGTGTGTATCTGCCGCCGATCTCCCTGCGGCACTAAGTGGCACTAAGTGAATATTGTTACCAATCCGCGTAAGGCGTGCCGTCCAGACCCGTCTTATCTGATCCACTCTTCACGTCGAAGATACCCGGCTCCGTTTGATCGACGGCCTGCAGCGCATCTTCCATGATCACGTGCCAGGTATCGTTCGAGCCGGTTATAGGGTCCAGGGGTATCTCGCGGAGGTAGCCGGCGGACACCAGATCCGCCAACGCTTGGGGAGCCTTCTTCTTGTCGTAGGTATACTCGTCGATCACCTGCCGCATAGTAGTTAGGTTGTTATGCAGCACGCTCTCTTTGGCCCGGATGATCGCCTTCTGATATGCCGGAATGGCGAGCGACACCAGGATCACGATGATCGCCATCACGATCATCATCTCGATCATAGTGAACCCGAACTCGCGGCGCCGCTGCCGGCCTCTACCAGTCGGAGTAATTGGTTCCATCGGGCGCCTTTTCCGTAGTCTTGGTATAAACATCGAAGACGTTCTGCCCGCCCCAACTGTTGGAGGTCGGGTCGTCCTTAGTGCTGCGCATTCCCCAGTCGGCGGAATTGGTGAAGGGGTCCTTGGGAATCCTCCTCAGGAACCGGATCTTCTTATCTACCTGGCCTTGCAGTTTCACGCCTTCCACCAGCGTCTCCAGCTTATCCGGATAGTTATCGGAATCCAGCTTCTGTTGGCCCAGATAGCCTGCATCGGCGTAATCTTTGTACTTGTCGATGGCATGGCGGATTTCGTCTTCCGCGCGGCGCAATTCCTTCTCGCGCTCGATACGCACTCTGGAGCGGGCCAGCGGCACAGCCATAGTGGTCAGGATCAGCATGATCGTGAAAGCCACCACCAACTCAACCAGAGTCAGTCCCCGCTGATTCTTGCGTCGCATGCTCTACCTCACATTCACCGTCAAAAGCGGTGAAGAGTTTGATATCGGCTGGCCTTGCGAGTTGGTGGGACTGAAGGCCGGAACCGAAACGCTGGTTGCCCCCCGCGCCAGCGTGGTGAACGAAAGTGTCAACAGCATGCCCGAACCGGTGACGCCAGGGGTGCCTGGGAGGCGGTTCAGGGTAATGTCGGCTTCGCCGGTGTCGTTCAGGATATTCTTGGTGAAGGTCGGCTGCTGGCCATCGCTGGCCATCAGATTTCCGTTGCCCGGCGCCACGTCGCTGAGCTTCAGAACGGCAGGATCGTATTTAATCTGAATGGGGGCGGAAAACAGATCGGAGGCGTTCGTCATCACCAGGCTCACGCTGATCGATTGGCCCATTATAGTCTCCATGTGGCCAGGCACGAAGTTGACCGTCGTGTTGGCCGGCGGCGCGGTGGGCACAGCTTGCGGCGCGGTGGGAGGCGCAGGCGTGGCGGGTTGCGGGGTTGCCGGCGTGGCCGGAGGATTAACCGAAGTAGCCGGCGGTGTCACTAACGACGCACCGGGATTGGGCGGAATACCGGCCTTCGGCGCGGGCTCTCCGTCCGTTTGCGGCGGATGCGCGTAATTCAATTTCACCACGGTGGCGTTGCCCACCGCGATGCCGCGCATCTCTTCTTCGGTATAATCGGGCCGCCGTACGATGTGCGGAATCAGCGCAATCACCAGTTCTTGCGAGCTCTTGCTGACCGTCTTGCTGCTGAACAGATAACTGATGATCGGGATGCTGGACAGCCCCGGAATCCCGCTCACCGTATTACTGTCTTGCATCTGCTTCAACCCTGCCAGCAGATTTACTTCGCCGTCCTTCATGCGGATATCGTGAATCACTTTCTGCTGGGCGATGATCGGTTGTGAGATGCCGCCCAGATTTACATAGCTCTGCACGCTCGAGATCTCAACCTCGATATGCATCGAGATTTCGCCGTTGTCGTGCACCTTGGGGGTCAGATCCACGTTCACGCCCACATCGATGAAAGTGAACTGCGTATTCACCAGTGGATTGACACCCACGCCCGCTACGCCCGACTGGAAGCTTCCGGACGCGATCGGCTCCTTTTCGCCGATCTTGAGCGTAGCCTTCTGGTTGTCCACAGACCGGAGTTGCGGAGACTGCAACACGTGCGTGCCGCTGTCGCTCAGCACGGCCTGCAACGTACCGGACGGCAAGACCGTGGAAAAATCCTCGGTGTTGATCTTGCCGATGTATGCCAGCGGGATAGAAGAGGTGGTGGATGTCGTTCCGGTGGTGCTGGTACCGGTGGTGGCGGTGGTGTTGGTTGTGGCAGTGGAAGTGGCGGCGGTGGTGGAGGACGTGCTCGGCGTGCTGATACTGCTGCGCGGCGCAAAGTTGATCGGAACGTTTAAGCTGCTCAGCGCCGCGCCCAAAGTGCGCGTCATATCGCTCGATACCTGCAACACTAGCACATCCACCACTACTTCCGACTTGGGCTTGTCCAGGTCGTGGATGATCTTTTCCGCCAGCGCCACACGGTCCGCCTCGCCGCGCGCGATGATGGCGTTCTGCGCGTTATAGACGAACAGCCGCTGGATGTCTGCTACGGAGCGCACCGCGGTCACAATCTCCTGCAGTTCCTGGGGCGTGGTCACATTGGTCAGATAGAAGACCTTCATCACCTGTTCTTCGTAGTCGCGGCGCTTAGTGGTGCTGTCCTGCGTGACGAAGATGGTGTTCCCGGAAAGCGGCTTCCAAAAGGTCTTGGTGACGATTGCCAGATAGTCCAAAGCCTCGTTCAAAGTGGCTCCCGCAAGTTCGATCGACTGCTTGTTGTTCTCTTTGAATTCCGCGTCGAACAAGACATTGATGCCCGCCAGCTTGCCCGCCGTCTCGAACAGGACCTTGGCGGACTGGTTGTTCATCTTCAGGTTGATGGGCTGCTGGTTCAGCGGGCGCAACTCCGGCACCGGCAACATCGAATCCAGCTTTTCTTCCGAGTTCCGCTTAGCCAGTTGGGACGGAGTCAGGCCCCGGGTGTCCGAATCCGCGCCTTTTTTTTTCTCCCGCTCGATCATCTGCAAGGTGGTCTTGATCTCTTGCTCGGCAATGCTCGAAGAAGGATCCGTGCCGTATGCTTTTTGGAACTCGACCAATGCCTGCCCCAGCGATCCTTCTTTGCGCAGCTTCATGCCTTGCATGATGTGGACTTGCGACGCCTGGAAGCGGGCTTGGTACACGCTGAGCTGATAGCCGGGATCGGAGGGATCTTCGGCGAGCGCCTTGTTGTAAAATTCCAGAGCTCCGTCCCAATCCTTTTTGAGCTCGCGCTCCTTGCCTTGGGCCATGAACCGGTCGCCTTTGCGGGTGCGCGCCTCAGCCGGAACCGTCCAGCACCCAACCAGCGCCGCCAATCCGAGAAGAATCGCTAAGCTACTGAAAATAATACAATTTATATGAGTTCGGGGCGCACGGAAAGGCATATGGTAAGATTAATGAGGCAGCCGGGTCCTCCCAGGCTGCTTCATCTGGATGACGCTGCGGGGCTTCCCGGCGTGGAGAGCAAATGTGGCCGGAAAAGAAGCCGATTTCAAGATCCTGAGCGACAACCGCGCGGCCAGCCACAACTATTTTCTGATGGAGCGGTTCGAGGCCGGGCTGGTGCTCTCGGGCACCGAAGTCAAGGCCGCCCGCGCCGGCAAGATCCAGCTCAAAGAGGCCTATGCCGCGATTGAGAAGAACGAGGCTTGGCTGGTGAACGCGCACATCAGTCAATACGACTACGGCAATCGCGAGAACCATCCGCCGGTGCGCAATCGTAAGTTGCTCTTGCACCGCCAGGAAATCGATAAGCTGCTGGGTAAGACCCGTGAAAAGGGACTGTCGCTCGTTCCCACCAAGGTCTATTTGAAGAAAGGCCGCATCAAATGCGAGGTGGCCTTGGCGCGGGGCAAGAAATTGCACGACAAACGCGAGACCGAACGCGCCAAGACGGCGGAAGCCGAAGCCAGGGCGGCAGTGCGCGCCAGCAAAGCGAGACAGTGAAGAAGAAGTCACAAGACAGGAGACAGAAGTCCTATTATGCAAGTCAGTGTGCAACGCCATCCAATTGAAGAGGTCGAATCCGAAGCGCTGGTGGTCGTCGTTTTACAGGGCGTTCGTCCGGACCACCCGGCTTTGGGCGAGTTGTTCGACGCCGGTGAAATCGCCGGCAAGCCGTTCGAGTTCACCCTGCTCCACAACCCGCCGGGCATGCGCGCGAAGCGGCTCCTGGCCGTCGGCGCCGGCAAGCCCGCGAAGTTTAGCGCCGCCGAACTGCGCCGGGCCGTGGGCGCCGCCGTGCGCCACCTGAAATCGAAGTCCGTCGTGGAGTCGGCGGTCTGGCTGGAGACCGCGCACGCCGGTGGCGACTACATTGCAGCCGCGGTCGAGGGCGCCATCCTGGGCGATTTCGAAACCGATCGTTACAAGACCGATAAGAAGGATACGAAGATGTTGCAGCGCTTCACGGTGGCCGTGGCCGAGGGCGGTCCGCACCTGGACGCCGCCGCCGAGCGCGGGCGCATCCTCGCCGAAGCCCAGAATTTCGCGCGGGAACTGGCTAATGAGCCAGCCAACCGGCTCACTCCCCTCGGGCTCGCGGAGTATGCCCGTGGCATGGCCGAAGAGTTCGGCCTGGAGTACGAGATGCTCGATCGCGACCGCATGGCGCAGCTTGGCATGGGCAGCCTGCTGGGGGTGGCCATCGGCAGCGCCGAACCGCCCGCACTCATCGTGCTGCGTTACCGGCCCGCGGTCGCGGTGGCCGATTCCGTGCATCTGGGCCTGGTAGGCAAAGGCGTCACCTTCGACACCGGCGGCATCTCCATCAAAGCGGCAGACGGCATGGAGAAGATGAAATACGATATGGCCGGCGGCGCGGCCATGATCGGCGCCATGCGCGCCCTCGCGCAGCTCAAACCCACCATCCCGGTCACCGCCCTAATACCCGCCGTTGAAAACATGCCGGGCAGCCGGGCTCAGCGTCCCGGCGATATCGTCACCTCGCTTTCCGGCAAAACCATCGAGGTCATCAACACCGATGCGGAAGGGCGCTTGATTCTGGCGGACGCTATCACCTACGCGCAGAGGCTGGGCTGCACGCATTTGGTGGATGCGGCCACCCTTACCGGGGCCATCGTAGTGGCGCTGGGGCACATCAACGTGGGCCTGTTCGCCAACGATGACGCGTTGCGCGAGCGCGTGCTGCTGGCCGCGCGCGCAGAGGGCGAAAAAATGTGGCACATGCCGCTGGAGGACGATTACAAGGATTCTCTGAAAAGCGCATTCGCCGACCTGCCCAATGTTGGCGGCCGTCCCGGCGGCGCAGTTACCGCCGCTATGTTCATCAAAGAATTTGCCGATCCCACGCCGTGGGTGCACCTGGATATCGCGGGCACCGCGTGGCTGGACGACGCCAAACCGTTCCTAGCCAAGGGTCCCACGGGCGTGCCCTTGCGCAGCATGGTGCGCCTGGCGATGGACTGGCGATAGTACGGACCTTTAGCGAGCGGACGAAGCGCTACCGAACTTTGCGTTATTTTGAGGATTGCTGCCGGTATTCCGCTCGGGAGGGAGAGCGCGGGGAGTCGAGCGTTTCGGCTCTCGATGGACGATCCATGTTTTGGCTATGCCGGCGCTCAACGAGGCTATAGCGCCTACTGCGCCCAGAACGACTTCAACGGCCATCTCATTCCTCCTCTTCCACGAATATAGCACCCAGCGCGCATATTCCAGTAAAGACAAATAGCCAAAACGAGTCTTGCGCGACAGTAGGGCGGTCCACGACCGGTTCGTGCAGGCGCTGGAGCGCCAGTTCCGGGTTGCGGGCCTCAATGGCGGCTGCCAGACTCGTTCGATGCTCCTCCATGGAAAACGCGATTCTCCCAAAGTAGATGGAGGTCACAATCAGCAGTAGCGCACACCCGGCGCCGCAAACGATGCGCAATACTCACCGCCGGCAAGCAGATCGATCCAGCCTGGCGGTCTGCCGTTGGCTCGTCCGTCGATGTAATTGATTGCGATAGGCAGCAGCGAGAATAGGACACTGCAAATCAGCCAGAGGAAGACCTTCAGCCCTTTCGATTTCATCGGCCGCCGCCACAGACTGCAATTGTAGCATCGGCGCCGGTCGATCAAGGCTCGGAGCCGGCTTTGTCGGGAAACAGAAAGGTCGTTCTGGCAAGCTCGGATGAGAGCGTTTCGGCGCGGTAGTATCGCTTCAAGACGCTATCTTTCCAGTTCAGCAGATCCGCGTTGCCGGCAACGAATTGATCCCAGCTCTGTTCACGTCCCGTCCGCGCCAGTCGCTCGCGAATCAAAAGCAGGAAAGCCCAGGTGATGGTTTCGTGGTAAAGCTCGGGCTTGCCGTTCGCCGCGGCGAAACTGGCCAGCGCCGTGGAAAAGCGTTGCAGAGCTTCCAAGGCCGGGTATCGGGCCAAATACAGGTATGCCATTTTGACATGGTCGGCATGGTGAAACGATTCACTGGCAAGACTGCAGTTCTCGAAGTTGGCTATGAACTCGTCATCGGTCATGCCGCGCCTCCCCCGTTTCGCCGTGACGCTGGGTTATGCAAACGATCGCGGCCATACCATAGACAATCAGGGCACTGACCTCATACTGACCGTGAAGAAAATGAACGCAAATAGCGATTGCGAAGATCGCCAGCAGCGCGTAACCGCCCACCAGACTTACGGCAGGCACAAGAAATAAGAGCGCGGCAACCGCTTCGCTTCCGCCGAGCGCCGGACGTATCCATGCCGGAAGACCGGTCTTAGCGAACTCGTGCGCGCCGCCAGCGGAAAGCGCAAAGTGAGCGGACTGCCACAATACGACCAAGCCCAGCGCCAACCGCAATCCTGAGATAGCCCATCCCTTGATATGGGGATTCATCGCGAATTCTTCTCCTTCTTTTTGCCGGTCTTGTGTGAGCCGCCCGCGGCGGATTCGGTGAGGCGATGGCTGGCACTGGCATCCAAATCCAGGCCATAGAACCGCTTCAATTCCTTGATGCGTTCGAGGCTTTCCCGCCCGAACGGGGCTTTGCCGTCGAACGCGTGCAGAACGATGCCTTCCAGAAGATCGCCGAGCGTCAAATCGTGATAGTCGGCAAACGCTTTCAGTACTTTCAACATCCGCTTCTCCATGCGGACGCCCGTTTGTACGCGTTCTACGATATGTTTTTCATTCGGTACCATATTATCAATGTACCAAATTACCAAGATACGATGTCAAGGAACGCTAGCCGGCTGTTTCTCGGCACAGCCGCGGAACTGCTAAACTCCGGGACATGCTGAAGTCCGCCTTGCGCTCGCTGACACGCAATCCCGGGTTCACCGCCGCGGCCGTCCTCACGCTGGCGCTGGGGATCGGCGCGAACACCGCCATGTTCTCGGTGATCGACGGCGTTTTGCTCAAACCGCTGGCTTACCGCGAGCCGGATCGCCTGATCAGCCTCCATCTCCGCATCACCACGCTGAAGAACCTGGGCATCCTGCCCATTCCGCCTTTCGTCTACGACCTCTGGCGCGCGCACGCTGCCAGCCTGGAGAATATTGCCGTCGTCCGTCCCGGCAGCGACAACTTCACGGGAGGCGGCGAGCCGGAACGGCTGCTCAGCGCGCACGTTTCCGCGTCGCTCTTCCCTACCCTGGGTGCGTGGCCGGCACTCGGGCGGGCATTCGCCGCGAATGAAGATGTATATCAAGGGCCGCAGCTCGCGATTCTCGGCAATGGATTCTGGCGGCGCAGCTTCGCCGCCGATCCTACCGTCGTCGGACGCCAGATCCAACTGAACGGCAAGTCCTACACTGTCGTCGGTGTGATGCCGCCCGGCTTCGAACTGCCGATCGACCTCGAGACGGAACACGCGTCGCATTTCGACATACTTTTGCCCGCGGACATCGCGCCCGAACAAAGGCTAAACCACGGTTATTGGGGCGTGGCCCGCCTAAGGCCCGGCGTGACGGTGGAACAAGCTCGCGCCGAACTGGATGCAAATCTCGCGTCGATCAAGGGCAATCTCGTACGCAATGCGGTTGTGTCGCCCCTGCGGACTAACCTGACGGAACGCGTCGAGCGTGGCCTCAGTCTGTTGATGGCGGCGGTGGGGCTGGTATTGCTCATCGCCTGCGGCAACTTGGCGAATCTGCTGCTCAGCCGCGGGCTCACGCGCCGCAAAGAGATCGCCGTGCGCGCCGCCCTGGGCGCCAGCCGCTTGCAGATCGTGCGCCAATTATTCTCCGAGAGCTTGGCCTTGGCTCTTTTCGGCGGAGCGCTAGGTGCGATCTGCGCCGGCTTGACGCTCGGCGCTATCCTGACACAACTCCCCGAAGATCTCCCGCATCGCGCCGCGATTTCCGTCGACCCGCGCACGCTGGCCTTTTGCATGGCAGTCACATTTCTCTGTGCGTTCCTTTCCGCCGCGTTGCCGGCATGGCGGTTGTCCAAGGCGGACCCGCAGGAAGCCCTCCGGCAGAGCCAGCGCGGATCCACGGACACGCGCGGTTCCGGTCCTCTCCGGCAATGGCTCACCGCGGCCCAAGTGGCGCTCTGTACCATGCTGGTGATCGGCGCGGGACTGCTGCTGCGCAGCTTCGCGAAAATCATGACCGCCGATCGCGGCTTCGAAACTCAAAACGTCCTTGCCGCCGACGTACCATTGGAAGGCGCGCGCTACGCCGAACCCGCTCGCCGCAATGCCACCTACCAGGCGATCGAGCGGCGTTTGGCGGCCATTCCCGGCGTATCCGTCGTCGGCGCAGTGAGCTTGCTCCCCCTGTCGGGTGACGACTACATCAATCCGATCTTCCTGCCAGGCGTCGCATTGACGCCGGATCGAATCCCCAATCTTCCTATGGCCCAAATCCGTTTCGCGACATCCGGCTATTTCCGCGCAGCGGGCGTGCCCCTGCGCGCCGGACGCATCTATTCCGAGACCTCCGGCGACTTATGGAACGCCGTGGTCGGCGAAAGCGCCGCCCGGCGCGTGTGGCCGGATCGCAACCCAATCGGCCAGGAGTTCACCATCGACGAGTCGCCGCACCCGCGTATGTGGACAGTGGCTGGAGTGGTGGCCGACGTGAAGCAGACCGAATTGCAGAATCCGGCGCCGCTGATGGTCTATCTGCCGGCCGCGCACAACACCGGCATGCATCTCTCGTTCGTTCTGCGCACCAGGCTGCCAGTCGGCTCCATCGCGCAATCCGTCCGGCAAGCCGTGGCACAGATCGACCCGCAAGCGCCTGTGACCGCGATCCGAACCATGCGCGAAATTGTGGATGCATCCGCCGCCCAGCGCCGCTTCCAGACGCTGTTGCTGACGGCTTTCGCCGGTGTCGCGACGCTGCTGGCCGCTCTGGGCATCTACGGAACACTCTCCTACTCCGTGAATCGGCGATATCGGGAGATCGGCATTCGGCTGGCTCTCGGCGCGCAGGGTCGGGACGTCGGGTCCCTGGTGCTGCGCCAGGCTCTCACTCCGGCCGTGCCGGGTCTGGCCGCCGGTTCCGTGGGCGCTTTTTTCCTGATGCGCGCGCTTTCAACTTTTCTGTACGGGGTGGGATCCGGAGACGCCGCCACCTACTCCGTTTCCGCAACGCTCATCTTTCTAGTAGCGGTGGCCGCCTGCTGGGTCCCCATGATGCGGGCCACGCGGCTCGATCCCATGGCCACCATCCGTTGCGAATGACACGGCCCAGCCAACGTACAATAGAAATATGTCCCGCTCACCGGCGAGTGCCGCGGCTGCCGTCGAGCGATTCTTTCAGTTCGCCTTGTGGGGCTTGGTGGTCAGCGGCTATCTGGCTGTGGCCGGCTCCGGTTACCTGGATGCGCCCACTGTAGTCCTGACGGGAGCAGGACTGCTGGTACGCGCCCTCCTGATCTCCGGCGCGTTGCGCTTCGAGATCTCGCCCAAAGTGGCAGTGGCGCTCACGCTCGCCTACGTGGGCTTCTTCCCGCTCGATTACTTCTTCCTTTCGCGGGCGTTCATCCAATCCACGGTGCACCTGGTGTTCTTCCTGGCGGTAATCCAGATCCTGACCTCGCGCACCAATCGCGATTACTTCTTCATGGCCACCATCGCGTTCCTGGAGTTGCTGGCCGCGGCGATCCTCTCCACGAATTCGAACTTCTTTCTCTTCTTGGCGCTGTATCTGTTTTTCGCCATGGCCGCCTTCACCAGCGCCGAGATTCGCCGCTCTATGCAGAAGCGGCTGACAGTCGCGCGCAGCGGATTGCGCAAGTTTCACCCGCGTTTGGCGGCGCTGACTGCCGTCATCACCTTCGGAATTCTGGGCCTTACCACGGGACTTTTCTTCATGCTGCCGCGCACCGCCGATGCGGCATTGCGGCGGCTGGTGTCCCGGCGCTTCTATTTGCCGGGATTTTCGAGCCAGGTGACCTTGGGCGAGATCGGCGAGATCAAGACCACCTCTCGCCCCGTGATGCATGTACACTTCACCGACGGCCATGCTCCGGGCAACCTTAAATGGCGCGGGGCCACGTTGAGCGATTTCGACGGCCGGTCATGGTTCGAACCTTCCGGCGATCCGCACTGGATTCCAGCCGTAGCCAAGGGTGTCTTCCAACTCGCCAACGACCAGCAGCGCCGCCGTCTCGGGCGCAGCACGAATTACCGCATCAGCTTGAACAGCATCGATTCGAATGTTCTATTCTTCGCCGGCCGCCCCGAAATGGTGTGGGTGAAGGAACTCACCATCATGGGCCGGCAGGATGGCAGCTATCGTCTGGGGCACCCGCCGGCCGAAGGGTTCTTCTACGACGTCTGGGGCTGGCCGGACGAATCGGCCGCCGAGGAATTCCTGGGCACGCGCGAAAGAAGGCGCTATCTGAGCCTGCCGGCGATCGATCCCCGGATTCCGCAACTAGCGCGCAACATCGCGCGCGCAACGGATAACGATACGGATCGCGCCGTAGCCGTGGCTCGGTATTTGCGCGGCAACTACGGCTACACACTGGATCTGCCTGCACACGAGGTCGCCGATCCGCTGGCCTACTTCCTCTTCACGCGCAAGAAGGGACACTGCGAGTACTTCGCTTCGGCACTGGCCGTGATGCTGCGCACGCTGGATATTCCGGCGCGCCTGGTGACCGGCTTCCAGAGCGGGATCTTCAATCCGCTGACGGAGTTATATGTCATCCGCGCGTCGGACGCGCACAGTTGGGTGGAGGCATGGCTGCCGGGCCGCGGCTGGGTAACCTTCGATCCGACTCCTCCGGATCCCTCCCACGGCGCCAATGCACTGCTGATGAAATTGTCTCTGTATGCGGATGCGGTGGAGACTTTCTGGCAGGAATGGGTGGTCAGCTATGACTTGGTTCATCAGGCTACGCTCGCCGATAACATGGAACAGGCCAGCCGGCGCGTCAGTCTGCGCTGGCTCGAACGTATCTTCGACGTAGGGAATAACTGGAAGTCGGCGCGGGGATGGCTGGCCCACACCGGCCTATTGTGGCTGTTGGCGCTGGTTTGCGGAGTGGCCGGCGCGTGGTCCGCGCCAAAGCTATGGCACGCGTGGCACATGCGGATGGGAGTGCGGCGGTTGCGCCGCGGTCAAGCCAGCGTCGCCGATGCGACCCTGCTCTACGGCCGCATGCTGAAGCTGTTGAAGCGGCGCGGATACGAGAAGCCGGCCTGGTTCACCCCTTACGAATTCGCTTGTTCGCTGCCTCCTTCAGATACCGGGATGCTAGTGCTGCAATTCACGTCCGCGTACAATGCGCTGCGGTTTGGGGGGCAAGCGAACGCCGCGCCGCGGCTTTCGTTATTACTGGAGGAGTTGGAAGGCAGGCGGCGGTGAGGGCAATCCAAGACGATTCGGGAGGTTTACCGCGCTTCCGCCTGGGCCATGAAGCGTTTAGACTAAGAGTATGACTCGCAGAGAATGGATTGCCCTCATCACTACGGCGCCAATGCTCAAGGCTGCGCCGAACGCTCCCGCGGCTCCGGTCGCCATCGCCAAGTGCGCCTCGTACGACGAAGACGTGACCGCCCGCCTGGCCACCATGTTCGACCAACTCGGCGGACTGGATCGCGTCGTGCGCGGCAAAACCGTAACCATCAAGCTGAACCTGACTGGCAGCCCCGGCATGCGCGTGGACGGCCGCCTGCCTGGCGTCACGCACTACGTGCATCCGAAGTTGGTGGGCGCCACCGCGTACCTGATGGGACGGGCCGGGGCGCGGCGAATTCGCTTCGTAGAGAGCGCCTGGGCCACCAGCGGGCCGCTCGAAGAGTACCTGGTCGATTCCGGATGGAACGTGCGCCAATTGCTGGCCGCCGCGCCCGGCGTGGAATTCGAAAACACCAACGCGCTGGGCAAGGGAAAGCAATACGCGCGATTCAAAGTGCCGGGCGGCGGCTACCTGTTCCCGGCCTACGATCTCAATCGCGCCTACCAGGATACGGACGTTTTCGTCAGCATGGCCAAGCTGAAGAATCATGCCACCTGCGGCGTGACCCTCTCCATGAAGAATTGCTTCGGCATACTGCCCGCATCCATCTATGGCGACGACGCGGGCGCGGACCAGCCCAACGAGAACCCCAAGTCCAGCCGCTCCAAGACCATGCACGAAGGCCGCCGCCAGCCTTCCAAATCGTCGCCCGCGGAATTGGATCCATCCTCCAGCCGCGAGCCGGGATATCGCGTGCCGCACATTGTCGCCGACCTGGTGAAATCGCGGCCCATCGATCTTGAGATTATCGATGGCATCGAGTCGATCGCCGGGGGCGAAGGTCCCTGGATCAAGAGTATCCGGCGCGTGCAGCCGGGCGTACTGCTGGCGGGGCTGAATCCCGTTTCGACCGATGCGGTGGCGGCGGCAGTGATGGGTTACGATCCACGCGCCGCGCGCGGCACTACCCCGTTCCGGACTTGCGAAAATACGCTGCTCCTCGCCGAGCGGCACGGTGTCGGCTCGGCGGACCTCCGCAAAATCGATGTACGCGGGGTGCCGATTGCGGGGGCGATCTACCGCTATGAAGCTTAATGGGGGGCGGGCAATCCTGCCCGCAGCCGCCTTTAAGGCGGCTCTCTTGTTCTCATTCTCGGCCACGCTCTCCGCCCAATCGAAGCTGACCATGTTTCCCCCCGTCCGCGGCCTGCACGAAATGGTGGGATCCTGCAACAACTTCGAAGTGGACGCGGGAATGCGCATCCTGGCCGAAGGCGGCAACGCGGTGGATGCGGGCGTAGCCACTACGCTGGCGGCCGGCGTCACGGAGCTCGATCACTTCGGGCTGGGCGGCGAAATTCCGATCGTCATCAAGCTGGCCGGCAAACCCGTAGTGGTCATCAGCGGTATCGGCACGGCGCCAAAACGAGCCACCGTCGCTTTCTATGAGTCGCGCCCGCGCGAGCTTTGGGAAGAGCCTGGACACATGCCCCCCATGCCCGCGGAAGGCATTCTAGCCTCACCAGTGCCTGGGGTGATGGACGGACTGATCCTGGCGCTCGAACGCTACGGAACGATGCCGTTTGCCCGCGTGGCGGCGCCCGCCATCGAATATGCCGACGGATTCCCGGTCACCGAAGTCATGGCCGACTGGATTCGCGGATCGCAACCCCTGCTGCAGCTCTGGCCCACCTCGCGCGACTTCTTTCTTCCTGGCGGCGCGGCGCCACGTCGCGGCGATGTTTTCCGTGAACCCGCCCTGGCCAAGACCCTGCGTGCACTCGCGGCCGCCGAAGCTAAAGCCAAGGGCGACCGGGTCGAGCGTCTGCAAGCGGTCCGCGACTACTTCTACAAAGGCCCCATCGCGCACGAGTACGACAAATTTTGCGCGCGCAACGGCGGCCTGATCGCCTACGAAGATATGGCCGGTTTCCACGCGGAGACCGACACGCCGCGCACCGGCACCTATCGCGGCTATGAAATCTTCAAGCCCGGCTTCTGGTCGCAAGGCCCGGTGATGATCGAGACCCTGAACCTGCTGGAAAGTTATGACCTGCGGGCCATGGGCCACAATAGTCCAACTTACATTCACACGCTCGTCGAAGCCATCAAGTTGGCTTTTGCCGATCGCGACCGCTACTATGGCGACCCGAAATTTTCCAAGATTCCCGAGGAGACTCTGCTTTCGAAAGACTATGCGGCCGAGCGTCGCAAGCTGATCGACCCCAACCACGCGTCGCTGGAGCATCGCCCGGGCACGTTCGGCGGACCGCTATCCATGCCGGCGTCGACCGAATCGACCATCGCGGCGCGCGACACCACTTGCGTGAACGTGGTGGATCGCGACCGCAACATGTTCTCGGCTACGCCCAGCGGCGGCTGGCTGCCCTCGGTGATCGCCGGCGACACGGGCCTGGCCATGAGCGAGCGCATGCAAACTTTCGTGCTGACGCCCGGCCATCCGAACCAACTGGCGCCCGGCAAGCGCCCGCGCGTCACGCTCAGCCCCATGCTGGTGCTGAAGGATGGCAAACCATTCCTGGCGATGTCCACCCCCGGCGGGGATCTCCAGGACCAGACGCTGCTGCAGGTGCTTCTTAATATCGTGGAATTCAACATGTCGCCGCAAGAAGCTATTGAAGCGCCGCGCTTCGATAGCGCGCATCTGTATACGTCTTTCGATTTCCATGAGTTTCTGCCGGGCAAGTTGAACGTGGAGCGACGCATTCCGCAAGCCACCATTGATAAGCTTATGGCGATGGGACACAAGGTGACGGTGGTTGGCGATTGGGCGAATCTTTCCGCGCCTACGGCGATTCGGATCAATATGGCTGATGGTGTCTTGACCGGCGGGGCGGACCCGCGGCGCAGCCGTTTTATTTATGGGCGATGATTGGATGGAGGGCTCCGCCTCGACGCCAAAGATCCTGAGCTCGCGCGCGACACCGAGTTACGTCGCTGCTGCCTTGAGGAATTGTCGCAGCAGGCCCTCAAACACCGAGTGCGAAGCACTCTGGCGGGGTTGGGGCACCTTATGAATGCTCTCGGTGTGGACGGCTGTTCGCGGGGATGGATCGCCGCTCGACGCGGCGACGCTGTTGGACACCTGCAGGTGCTTAGGCGGGACGCGCTGAAAGACTTGCTTGGGCTGACGCCCGCACCCCTGATAATTGCAGTCGACGTGCCAATCGGTCTGCTACCCTGCGGCAGTCGGGCCTGCGACAACGAGGCGCGCCGCCTGCTAGGACCGCGCCGAAGCAGCGTCTTCCCAGCGCCTCTTCGGCCAACGCTTGCTAGCCTCTCCCACTCTGAAGCATCGACGATCAGGCGGTCCATCGAGGGCAAGGGCATCAGCATCCAAGCATTCGGAATACTCAGGAAGGTGGCAGAGGTTGATGGTCTGCTCAGCGCCGAACCGCGCAGTCGCTCGATTCTACGCGAAGTGCATCCGGAGGTGTGCTTCTTTTTCCTAAATGCACATCGACCACTGAACCAATAGCAAAAAAGCGCGTCAGGGTAGAGAGGAACGGCTCGACCTGTTGCGCTCGTGCTTTGGGCCGGACACGGACTGCGCCATCGCCCAGCGGTCGGAGTTGCGTTGTCAAACGGACGACATCCTTGATGCGCTGGTCGGTCTCTGGACGGCGGAGCGCATCTTGCACGGCGTCGCAGTCACACTGCCCGCGGATCCGCCAACTGACCCGCTGGGGATTCGAATGGAGATGGTCGCGTAGTGAAGGCTCTGAGCGTGACACTCATGTCCTTCTAGAGACGGCCTGTCATGCGCCAGTCTCGACAAGGTAAGCCATTCCCAACGCTGGTGGCCCGCGCAGCGATGTCAGCCGAATTGCCCGGGCTGGGGGACGAAGCTTATTACCGCCGCCAAGTGTTTTCCCCTCGAAAGTGCGACGTAGAGATCCGCGACAGTCGGCTGTTCGCAGTCCCGCATGTACCTGGTTGGAAAGTCCGCTGAGGTGAGTAGCGGCAAATCGAAAATGATAACGGCATCGGACTCCAAGCCCCTGAAGCGGCGGATGCTGGTAACCAGAATGGCGTCGCCGGTTCTCCATCTGTTGAGGTGGTTCCCCGTCTGAAGCGACTGCTCGAGCGAACCCATGGCGATTGTGCCAATAAGTGGATGGTTGCCAAGTCTCGTCAGCCCGCCGAGGCTTGAAGCAGGGGGGCGGCCCATGCACATCAGTGCGATTTGGCTGTACTTGAGGCCGCCCTGAACTAACCACTCACTGAGTTGCCGAAAACACGCACGGATCTGTTCCTCCTTGCTCCGCGCATGAATCCAACTGGGCGCGATACCTTGCGGCGCTCCAGGACGGACCCTGATTTCCACTTCGCGGATTCGACTGCATTTAAGTGCAATCTCACGGGTGTTGCGACAGTTGGTTGGTAATTCGTACGGCTGTCCAAGCTCCGGAAAAGCGGGTTCTTCTTCACGGCGTAAGTTTTGGGCCGGATCGTAGAAGACATAGAGTGCGCCGTTGTTGGGCTCAGAATTGAGCAACTCGATCGTGGTCCACCAATTCGGGCGGAAATCCTGGCCCTCATCGACTATCACTGCGTTAAAGCGCTCCGGGACTTTATCGATGGCCTGCAGCAACATCTCCGGCACTCTATCGTTCCAATAATGATCCTGTTCACGGCCGATTGCGCTGCCGGGCTCGGCGGCTGCCGAGGTCAGCCCGCGATCCCACTCTATGCCCGCCCTCGCACACCAGTCGTAGCAAAGCTCGTGGTAAGTACTTATTGTGATCTTCTTGTCGTAGCGCTCCGGCAACTCGGCCTTCAGCCAATCCGCCAACTGGCGGTTGAAGCATAGGAAAAGAACAGTTTTTCCCTGTTCAGCGAATCGCTGAGCGCGCGCCGTCGCCAATTTGGTCTTCCCGGAGCCCGCCAATCCGCCAACTGGCTGCTCTGTCGCGAGATCCCAGGAAGTCTAGCATGCGCTCCTGATCCTCCGTCATGCGGAACAGGGCCTCTTCCTGCTGCGCGATTTGGCGGTAGAGCACCGGCAACAATCTGAAAGCAGGCGAGAGCCCCTGCTGAATGGAGTCCAAGACTTGCCGAGGAAGATCCCTCGACCCGACGCCGCCGCAAAACCTGCGGAAGATTTCCTCTAGTCGCTGATCGATGCTGCTGAGATCCTTAGCACCAAGCACGATTGCCGGATCCGCGCCCGGTGGCGGCGCTCCGCGTGGGTCGCAGTCCGGAAAAACCACGGCGTATCCAAACGTGAATGACAGCCCACTGCGAAACGGTAGCTTTTGGTGAATCGTGTCCACCAGCGCGTGCATATTCCGTCCCGCTTGCTCGAATGGTTGTTTGATGTCCTTGCGCCTATCGGGAAGTTGGCGGTACCAGAGGTGGGCGATTGGATCGTATTCGATTATGCCACCCTTAACCTCCAGCACCAGCAGACCGTAGCGCGGATCGACTACGACAAAGTCGGCCTCGCCTTGCCGAAGAGGCGTTCCCGAACTTTTATCGGAGCGCTCTGGGCGCAGCCACGGATAACTGTGGTACACCGTGGTACGCGCCGGAAGGCGCTCAATCAGAGCTCGGGCCACGTCACGCTCGGACTTTGTGGTGATAGACTCCAAAGCAACTTTGGGAATAAGCTGTGCCATGATTTAGTTCGCGCGGAACGTCCAACGCTTACTCCGTTTTCCGCGAAGATCCGCTTCGGGCTCCCGGCCAGCATCCATTGTACAATCAGATCGTTTCCCGGGAGCTCAGATGCCCGCCAAGTTTGGCTGCCGAGGCCGTCTGCACGTGGCCGACGCCGTGTAACGGGTCGCAGCGCCGTGGAGCATGCGTCGGGCGATTCATTTGAAGGCGGGATTAGGGCACGGCTGGCACCGGGGCAGGGTGACTTTCATGGCCTGTGACTTTGCTGGCGGCGGGCGTAACCGCGGCTGCCGCGTGCGGGGGATGACTTGACGATCTCTACGTCCCGTCCAAGCGCGTTGAGCCAGCCCGCAAGATGGTCGATTGTAACGCCTTCAATGCGGCCCCGAAATACCTTGGAAAGCAGCGGCTGATCTGTGCCACAGAGCCGCGCCGCTTGCTGCTGCGTCAGTTTGCGTTGATCGATGGCGTCCCCGATGCCGATTATCAAGCTGCTTTTAGCGGTGAACCTCCGCCGCCTCCGCCGGCGCGAATCGAATATCGGCAAACACGCTGCCGCTGCTTCTCTGAAAGGAAATCTTGGTCATGGTCAGTCCTCCGCATCTAACTCCCATGCGCGCCGCAAGCGCCCGTCCAGATCAGGCAAATAAGACGTCGTATGGATTCTCCCTGTCGGGACTGCCGGCGGCGGGCTTACCTTTCTTTCCCACCAGCGGCCCTGTCACGCGCCGCGATGGCTGTGGCCGGAATGTGCTCTCTCGATGGCGCCGGTTATCAGCGAACGAATCGAGGTGCGTTCCGCGACCGCACGCTGCCGGAGCGCGGCATGCAGATCGTCTGGAATGTCGATTGTGGTTCGGACGCTCATACCATAATTATGTCACTTCCCGTTCTCCGGCGCTCGGTATGGCAATGTGGTCTTCGTCGAGCCCTGGCGGGGCGAGGTGCGATGAAACCACTCTCGCCTGGACATATCCCGGCGCATGGGCTACAATGTAGCTCAAGAGGATTAACAAAATGACTGGCAATGCCGTTGTTCGCGCCCGCATCGATGGACGCACCAAGAGAGAAGCCGCCGCGGCGCTGAAGAAAATCGGACTCACGGTGTCGGATGCCTTTCGCCTCCTCTTGGTGCGCGTCGCGGCGGAAAAAGCCTTGCCGTTCGAGCCGCTCAATCCCAACGCCGAAACCGTCGCAGCGATGAAGGCCGCGCGCCGGGGCGAGCTAATTAAGGCCGGTAAGCCGGACAAACTGCTGCGAAGCCTGAATGCGGGAGGCTAAATATACCTCCCGCTTTCGGCGCGACTACAGGGGAGAAATCCGGCCGGCACGGCAAGAAGCTGGACGCCCAACTGATGGAGGTCGTCAACCTGCTCGCCGCCGACACACCGCTGCCGCACCGGAATTTCGATCACCCACTGTCCGGCGAATGGAACGATCACCGCGACTGCCACATCAGGCCGGACCTCGTTCTCAAAGCCGGATGACGAAAGTCTCGAACTTGTGCGCCTTGGCTCGCATAGTGAGCTTGGTCTGTGAAACGACCGGGCCCAACATGTTCTCGGCCACGCCCAGCGGCGGCTGGCTGCCCTCGGTGATCGCCCGCGCCGAGCTGTAGATCGCCCAGGAGATGACGGCCCACGAGTCGTCACACACTACGGCGTCTAAGGACAGGCGCCAAGATGACCTAAGCCTGGATGAGGTAGAACGGATCGCGATTTTGATGTAACGTTAGTTCTGGATATTTTGGAGATGGATCTCCTCGCGGAGATCCCACAAGCGCTGCATAAATCAGCACGCCCGTCCACTGTGGTTCGTTCCCATACTACCCGGTCTATTGTTCTCTCGGCGAATGCAAGCCGGTCGTACACATCCGCTATCAGACGAAACACAGGCGATCGCGTTTCCCTGGCTTGCCAAAGGCAGGAACTCCCACCAATGGTCCGGTCACGCGCCGCGATGGCTGTGGCCGGAATGTGCTCTCCAGGGCGCCGGTAATCAGCGAACGGATCGAGGTGCGTTCCGCAGCTGCACGCTGCCGGAGCGCGGCATGCAGATCGTCAGGAATGTCGATTGTGGTTCGGACGCTCATGCCATAATTATGTCGCTTTTCGTTCTCCGGCGCTCGGTTTGGCAACCTGGATTTCTCTCGGACCACGGCATGCTGGCGACCTCGCCATAAATCCCGTTCTTCGTAAACTATAGCACTGTATATAGATAAAATCCTTGACGAAGCACTATATATTGGGCCATCATTACGAATGCGCGACAATGAAAGGAGCGCCGCCCCATGGGACAGCTTACCGTAGACCTGAGTGCCACAATGAATACGCTGGAAATGTTGAAAACAAAGGACCAGTCGCCTAATCGTACGGGGGTTGCCTTCCCCCGCTACTTCACCGCCCGTCAAGAGGCCGGCAAAACGCCTTACGACGACGTCCAGTGGGAGACCCGTACCGCCTCCATTGGCAACGATAAAGGCGCCGTTATCTTTGAGCAGCGGGATATCGAAGTCCCCGTGGATTGGTCGCAGACCGCCACCAACATCGTGGCCAGCAAGTACTTCCATGGCAAGCTGGGTTCGCCCGACCGCGAAACCAGCGTCGCGCAACTTGTGCAGCGCGTGGTCGATACCATCGCCGGTTGGGGCCACAAGGACGGCTACTTCGCCACCGCGCAGGACAACCAGAATTTCCGCGACGAGTTGGCGCACCTGATGCTGACCCAGAAGGCCTGTTTCAACTCGCCCGTGTGGTTCAACGTGGGGGTGAAGGAGGCCCGTGGCTACGGATGGGTATACGATCAGGCCACCGGCGGGATCGCCAAGCTGGAAACGGGCGCGACGCGGCCGCAGTGTTCGGCCTGCTTCATCGTGTCGGTAAAGGACTCACTCGAATCCATCCTGGATTTGGCCAAGACCGAGGGCATGCTTTTCAAGTGGGGATCGGGCACCGGCAGCAACCTGTCATCGTTGCGCGAAGAGGACGCCATCCTTTCGGGCGGCGGACGCGCCTCCGGACCGCTGTCGTTCATGAAGGGATTCGACGCGTTCGCGGGCGTGATTAAATCCGGCGGCAAGACGCGGCGCGCGGCCAAGATGGTGATCCTGAATTCCGATCATCCCGATATCGAAAAGTTTGTCTGGTGCAAAGCCAAAGAGGAGAAGAAAGCCTACACGCTGGTTGAGGCAGGTTACGATTCCTCCCTCGATGGCGAAGCCTACAGCTCCATTTTCTTCCAGAACGCCAATAACTCCGTGCGCGTGACCGACGAATTCATGGAGGCCGTCACACAGGACCGCGACTGGTGGACCAAATCCGTGGTCGGAGGCCAGCCCGTCAAACGCCTCAAGGCCCGCGACCTGATGCACCAGATCGCCGAAGCCACGCATCAGTGCGGCGACCCCGGCATGCAGTTCGATACCACCGTGAACCGCTGGCATCCGTGCAAGAATACCGCGCGCATCAACGCTTCGAATCCCTGCTCAGAATACATGTTCCTGGACGATTCGGCGTGCAACCTATCGTCGCTGAACCTGATGAAGTTCGTGGGACCGGGCGGGCAGTTCGACGTGGAAGCTTTCCGCCACGCCGTGGACACCCTGATCATGGCGCAGGAAATTATTGTGGATAACGCCAGCTATCCCACCGAGAAGATTGCCGGCAACTCCCACAACTATCGCCCGCTGGGGCTGGGCTTCGCCAACTTGGGCGCGCTGCTGATGTCGTTCGGCATTCCCTACGACAGCGACCAGGGCCGCGACTATGCCGGCGCCATCACGGCCGTGATGTGCGGGCAGGCGTACCTGACCAGCTCCCGCATCGCCGAATCGACCGGCCCGTTCCCCGGCTATGCGCGCAATGCGGAACCGTTCCTGGAAGTGATCCGCATGCATCGCGACGCCGCGCATCGCCTGCACGGCCACCAGATTCCGCAGGACCTTTTCCACGGCGCCACGGAATGCTGGGATAGCGCACTGGAAATGGGCCGCCGCAACGGCTATCGCAATGCGCAGGTGACCGTGATCGCGCCCACCGGCACCATCGGCTTCATGATGGATTGCGACACCACCGGCATCGAGCCTGATCTGGCGCTGGTGAAGTACAAGAAACTCGTGGGCGGCGGCGTGATCAAGATCGTAAACAACACCGTGCCGCAGGCGCTGATCAAGCTGGGCTACACGCCCGCGCAGGCGGAGCAGATCGTCAGCCACATCGATGCCACCGGAACCATTGAGGGCGCGCCGCACCTGAAGCCCGAGCACCTGGCCTGTTTCGATTGCAGCTTCCGGCCGGCCAACGGCACGCGGTCGATTCACTACATGGGGCATTTGAAGATGATGGGCGCGGTGCAGCCGTTCGTTTCCGGCGCGATTTCGAAGACCATCAACATGCCGGAAGAAGCTACCGTGGACGAAGTGATGAACGCCTACATCGAAAGCTGGAAGCTGGGGCTGAAGGCGGTGGCTATTTATCGAGACAATTCCAAGCGCGTGCAGCCGATGAGTTCGGGCACGGGGGGCAAGGCGGAGAAGGCCGCTGCGTTAAGTAACAGCGGCGCGGTTGCACCTGTGCAGCAGGTGGTGGAGAAGGTGGTTTACCGGCCGGTGCGGCGCAAGCTGCCGGACGAGCGGCGCGCCATCACGCACAAGTTTTCGATCGGCGGCCACGAAGGCTACATCACAGTGGGCATGTACGACGACGGCGCGCCGGGCGAGATCTTCATCACCATGGCGAAGGAAGGCTCGACCATTTCCGGCCTGATGGATGCCTTCGCCACGGCCATCAGCTTCAATTTGCAATACGGCGTGCCGGTGAAATTCCTGGTGGACAAGTTCGCGCACGTGCGCTTCGAGCCCAGCGGCTGGACCGGCAACCAACAGATCCCCTACGCCAAGTCCATCATGGATTACATTTTCCGCTGGCTGGGCGCGCGGTTTCTGGGACCGGAGTATGCGGTGACGGAAGCCGGCGATCCGCCCACGTTGCGTCCGACCGAGCCTAACCCGCAGCAGGAGCTGCCCTTCGCGCCGATGACCGCCGATGCGCCGCTGTGCGCGGAGTGCGGGTCGATTATGACGCGGAACGGGAGTTGTTATAAGTGCGGGAATTGCGGGGGGACTAGCGGGTGTAGCTAGGCCGGGACGCTCATGATATATTACCATTGCTCGGGACGCTGAGATTCGAGAAGCCGCTCGCTCCTTGCTTAATGACCTCTGGCGCAAACGCCATCAGATCTGGAGCCTGTAGGGCTCCTATAAGTCGATCCAGACGCTATCATGGACGATGACCAGAAAGCCCTAATAAAGGCCGGGGCTGAAGCCGTGTTCAAGCCGTTCTCCAACCTCATCGAACGTTTGTTCGGGGGCGCTGCGGACGAGGTTGGCCTCATGCTTAAGAACGAGGTCATGTTCCGGCGCATCGGGTTGCCACAACCCCGCTTCTCTTGGAATCTTTCCCAATTCCGCACCGAATCGCCTCGCGCTGGAAAAGCCACGCGGCATCTCCAGCCGCGCTATTCTCACGTGGCCGAGCGCACTTCATCAAGACCGCAAATGGCGACGTTACTCGAATTATCCCTTTCGCCTCCGACATTTTCGCTGAGTTGTTTGGCTGAGTTGCCTTGTCGGGTCGGGCCACAGCCCGAAAGTTTGTGGCGTTCCTCTGACCCTGGCTGACTTCTGACTTAGGACGGCAGATATGGGCAGTTCTTGCGACAGCCAGCGTCACCGGCTGAACGTCAAGGCATCGAAATGACTTTAAATCATCATTACGAACCCTACCCTCCCCTTCACTCAGATAACGGGCGAAAAAAGGGCTGGTTCACGCGTCCCGAAGGGGCCGATTAGCTCGTAGCCCTTGTTGAAACCAAATGGAGCGGGAGACGGGACTCGAACCCGCGACGTCCAGCTTGGGAAGCTGGCATTCTACCACTGAATTACTCCCGCCCGCGGAGCTTCAGCCACACTATATCACATCCAACATCGCCCAACC
>JBEKTJ010000023.1:0-59548 GCA_049516155.1 Bryobacteraceae bacterium | reverse complement strand
ACCTGCTGGTGGCCGCTTATGGCGATGGTTCCATCGAATCCTTCAATATTTCCAGCGGCATGCCGCTGTCGAATGGCGATGCCCAGGGCGACGCCGGTGCAAAAGCCGACTGCATTTCCGACTCCGTGGATATCGCTCGCGACGTCGCTTCGCCATTTTCGGCTGCAGCTCCACTGCGAGCGCCGTCGAAATCTCCGACATCTCCTCTGGCAAGCTGACGACACCCGTGGCGTACAATCTGGGCGCGGCGTGGAATTCCGGGAGCGTCCGCCTCAGCCCCGATGAGCGCCTGCTGTACATCTCCAACAGCTCCGGCGGACGCATCACCGCCGCGTTTTTCGATAAGGCGACTGGGAAAGTGCGGCCGGGCTGCGCTTCCCGCCCACTCCGCGGCTTCTATTCAAAATACGCGTATATCGGCGCCGTGGCCACCGAACTTGCCGCGGGTGCGGGCGGCCTACTCTATGTTGCCCGAACTGGGCACGGATAACAAGTCCTACATCGGATTGTTGCGCTTCAGCGAGACAGCAAATGCCTGTACGCTTACGGAAACGGCCGATTCACCTGTCGCGGGCAGCCCGGCGGCGGCGTGGCTGTCGATTGAAGTGTACCCTCCCAGGGCGTTCTAAGGACTGTGCGGTATTCGTGTTGGCGCCGCCCGCGTAAGGCGGATCCGAATACGCATGGGAAGAGGAATGTCATACAGACGCCATTGAGGGTGCGCTAAGGTCAACGATGCGGTGCCTTCAGGCTGGATATGCAGCGTCGGCGATGTTGCTGACGTGGACATTTCACGAATGGGGATGGACCTTGTGCGGATAGACTACCTGATCTATTTGTGCCATCGCATCCTGCGTCAGAAATTGCCTCAGATCCTTCCCCCTAGCCTATCCTAACGGTGTGATCTTAGATGCGCAAGGAAACTTCTCGGTACAACAAGTCGTGGCGGCGCTTTCGGCCAGGGCACGGTGTTTGAGTTCACGCCTGGCAGTGGCGTGACGGCCCTCTATAGCTTTACGGGGTGAGCGGATGGGAACGAGTCATTTGATAACGCTCTTTATCGCGATTCTCAGCGCAATTTATACGGCGCCACTATGTACGATGGCGGGGCTATCAGTCTCGGAGTGGTCTTCAGTTTCTCCACGTGTTTGGCAGAGCGCGCGGGGCAAACCTTCAAAGCTATTGTATGCCAGGAGCTTCACTGCGCTAGTGGGCTCAGTGTCAAGAACGTGACGCGCTGCTGCGATTCCGTTTTCGGCAGCGGCGAGTAGTACGAGAAAAATCATAAGCCTCGACCCGGTGGTCGCGTCCAGCGTGATACGCGCCTGTTCTGGGCCTGCTCGAAATCCCCGCGGGCCGTCAATTCCAGTTCATGTTGCTTAGCAGGCTCCAAGTCAGGCGAGACGCGAGCCTTCGTTAGCCGAAACATCAATGGCGCCGGTGGAAACGTGCGCTCGTGAGGAGTTGCAGCGAAACCCAGATGTTTTCAATCAAGGGCTGCCAGGCACGGGCTCGTCCACCTGCAAAATCTGGCCGGCATGCACATCTTTCAGCACCTGGCGGATACCGCTGGGCCAAAGGATTTCGAGAGTTTGCGCCGTCACGGCAGGGCCCAGGCCGAAGTGCACTCGCTTGTCACTGGATGAAAGATAGCTACTCGCGGTGGTGACCGTTGCGTACTGCGCTCCTTGCGGCGTAACAAGCTTCACTACGGCGCCGATGGCATCCCGGTTGCTTTTGTGGCCTACCAGGTTCAGGGTGAGCCAGTGATTCTCCGTCGTTGTTTCGTTGTGAATCACATAAGCCGGTCCGTCGTTGGTGGACACCACCGCATCAATGCGGCCGTCGTTGTCGAGATCGCCGGTGGCGAGTCCCCGACCCACCCAAGCCTGGTGGAAGACACTGCCGGACGCCGCGGAAACATCCACGAAGCCATGACCCGTGTTGCGGGCCAGCAACATCGGCTCGCGATAACGTAACTGCGGATTGGTCTGCTCGATGGTATCCAGGTCGTGCCCTTGCGCGACCAACAGATCCTTCCAGCCATCATTGTCATAGTCAACCAGCCGCAGCCCCCAGCCCGAGTGCAGCATCGTCATGCGGCCCATACCCGAAGTCTTGCTAATGTAATTGAACGTGCCATCGCCGGCGTTCTGATACACCGCATAAATCTGGTTGGCGAGGTCATCCACCACCAGGTCCGGCAGACCGTCATTGTTAAAGTCGGCGAAGTCCACGCCCATGCCCGCGTAGGTGCGGCCGTCTTCATCCACCGCAACCTGCGAAAGCAGGCCCTTTTCCTCAAAGGTTCCGTCCCCCTTGTTGTGGAACAGGAATTCGGGCATGGAATCGTTGGCCACGAAAAGGTCGATGTGTCCGTCGCGGTCGTAATCGGCGAGGGCGATGCCAAGTCCCTTACCCGGCAGAGCCAAACCGATCTTCTGTGCGACCTCCGTGAAGCGGCCGTGGCCATCGTTGTGATAGACCAGCGGCGTAATCGCCTTAAACGTATCGGGATGGCAATAGGCGCGAAAACCCTCCTTATGCTCTCCGCACCAAATGTCATCGAAGTCCCATTGAACGTATCGAAGGACCACGAGGTCCAGCAGGCCGTCGTTGTCGAGGTCTACCCACGCCGCACTGGTGGACCAACCGCTGCCTCCGACGCCAGCCTGCGTGGTTACGTCGGTAAAGGCGCCGTTCCCGTTGTTGTGATAGAGCCGGTTGCCGCCGTACCCGGTGACGTACAGATCTTCATAGCCGTCGTTGTCGTAGTCTCCTACCGCGACGCCCATGTCATAGCCAACCCCTGCCAGGCCGGCCTTCTCCGTGACGTCTTCAAAAGTTCCGTCGCTTTTCTGGTGGAAGAGGCGATTCCAGTACTTCGGCCCGGTCTTCTGCGGAATCGTGCCCTTGGGAGTGGGATCGTCGAGAGGCGCGCCATTCACCAGGAATATGTCCAGACGGCCATCGTTGTCATAGTCGAATAGCGCCACGCCCGAACCCATGGTTTCCGGCAGGTACTTCCTGGATGTGTGCGAGGCGGCGTGCTGAAAATGGACTCCACTGGACGCCGTGATATCGGTGAAGTTGCCGGGCTTATCGGGAGCCGTGTACCAGGCCCCGGCCAATCCCAGGAACACCAGGCAGGCGAGGCAGATCACAGCTTTCCTCACCGGGGCTCCTCGACCGTATTGTAGCGATCTATCGGAAGTTCGTTCAGCGCCTGCACTGTGCCTCTCGGCCAGGTGATGGTTGCGCGATCCACCTTCATGCATGCGCCCAGCCCGAAGTGCAGGCGTGGATCGTTGTGCGATAGATAGCTGCCGCCATTGCGGACCGTATCGAACTGGGTCTTGCCGCAGGATGTAATTTGGACGCTGGCCCCGATGGCATCTCGGTTACTACGGGTGCCGCGCAGGTGCAGGCCGACCCAGGAATTCGAGTTGGATGTCTTATTTTGCAGCAGCAGGGGCTGACCCGCAATGGGCAGCACCGCCACATCGATTCGGCCATCGTTGTCGAAATCACCGGCACAGCCTCCGCGGTAGGAGTTATCCGGCGCCGCCGGATAGCTAAAAACGCTAGAGAATTCCCCGCCCTGATTGCGCAGCACGGTGAATGGTTCGAAGTAATGCGGCGAGCGTGGGTACACATGCCCGTTGGCCAGCCAGAGGTCCCGCTGGCCATCGTTGTCGAAGTCGGCAAAACCACAGGCCCATCCGAGGTACCGCCGGGTCGCCGGCAGAACGCCTGCCGATAGCGAGACATCTTCGAAGAAACCGGATTTGTCCTGCCGGAACAACGGGAAATAATCGTCGAAGAATGTGGTGGTGAGAAGGCCAAGCCTGCCCTGATTATCGAAATCGCCGATGGCTACTCCCATGTTCGATTGCGACTTCCCGTCTGCGTTCACGGCTACTCCGCACTCCAGCGCGCACTCCTTGAACGTGCCGTCGCCCTGGTTGAGGAAAAGAAAATTCGGGTCGGAATCGTTCGCCACGAAGAGGTCGATCTTGCCGTCGTGATTGAAGTCGTCGAACACGGCAGTAAAACCATGCGAGAGTCTGCGATCGCCGAGGCCGGACCGATTCGTGACATCCGTGAAGGTGCCGTCGCCGTTGTTGTGATACAGCACCCCATGGCCCCCTTTTATGCCGATGGGGCCGCAAAATGCGGGCATTGCCTGGTAAGGACAAACCGGCGCGGGTTCGTTGAGCGAAATCGAATGAATGTCAGCGTAGCTGGCCACGTACAGATCCAGGTAGCCATCGCCGTCGAAGTCGCCAAACGCGCTCCCAGTATGCCATTCCACGTTGCGGCTCAAGCCCGCCGCGCCTCCGACTTCGGAGAACGTTCCATTTCCGTTGTTCTTATAGAGCAGCTCGACGCCGATGGTGGTGATCAGGATGTCCGTATAGCCGTCGTTATTGTAGTCTGCGGCGTTCGCGCCGGTCCCCCAATAAGCATTCGAGAGGCCCGCGCGCTCGGTAACATCTTCAAACTTCCCATTCCCGAGATTGTGGAACAGGTACACCCCACCCTTGGACGGCGCCGGCGGCTGGCCCGCCACAATGCGGCGCAACTGCTCCATGCTGGAGCCATTCACAACCAGTAGATCCATTAGGCCGTCGTTGTCGTAGTCGAGCCAGGCGGCGCCGCTGCCATTGGCCTCCGGAATCCAGCGCTTCTCGGGACCTCCGCAACGCATCTCCGCGTGAATTCCGGCGGAGCCGGCGGTCTCCGTGAACTGGATTCCGGATATGCTGCCGGCTAAAGAGAGAATCGCGAGAACGGGAAGAACCACGAGGACCACCATACCTGCGTGGCTCAGTCTCATGTTGATCGTAGTAGTATAGCAAGATAACATTAGTAGTAATGCTCCATAGGCTCTTGGCAACTTCGGCCCTGCTATTTCTGCTTTCGGGGTTTCCCGAACTACAGGCCCAGAGCGGCTCAGGCGACGATCCGCGCGTGCAAGAACTATACGGCCAGGCGAAGACCGCCCAGTCGCAGGGCGATATGGCCACCGCCATCGCCAAATACGAAGAGATTCTGCGAGTCGCGCCGCGATTGGGTCCCGCGTACAACAACTTGGGCGCGCTGTATTTCCGGCAGCGGGATTATCGAAAGGCGGTAGCGGTTTTGGAGGCAGGGCTCAAAATCAGTCCGGCAATGCCGTCCGCCTCGGCGCTGCTCGGCATTTCGCTCTTCGAAATGGGTGAGTTCGGCAAGGCGCGGCCCCGGCTGGAGGCGGCCCTCCGCGCCAACGCCGCCGACAGTAACGCGGAGATGTACCTGGTGCACGATTTGACAAAGTTGGGCGATTACGAGGCAGCGGAGACCCACTTGCGCCAGCTCGCGGGCCGCGAGCCAAAGAACCAGGAAGTCTGGTATCTGCTCGCCAAGATTCACATGCAGCTTTCGGAACAGGACTTGGCGAAGATGAACGCCATCGATCCGGATTCGGTGCTGGCGCACGAGTTGTCCGGCGAGATGATGGAGGCCATGAACAATTACGACGGCGCGCTGGTGGAGTTGAAGAAGGCGGTGGAAATGGCGCCGCAGCGCCCGGGCACCCATTATAAGCTGGGAGATGCCTACTACAGTCTCTCGCAATGGGATTCGGCAACTGAGCAATTCCAGGCGGAGCTTTCCGTAGATCCGGCAAATTGCACGGCGCGGTGGAAGATCGGAGCTATTGTGCTGCAGAAGAACGGGAATCCGGAGGAGGCTCTGACGGACATCGACCGGGCGCTCTCGACGTGCCCCGGTCTGACAGATGCCAAACCGGATCGGGCGCGCGCCTTGATCAAGCTCAACCGCAATGCGGAAGCTGCTACGGATCTAGAGGCAGCCGCGAAAGCAGATCCGGCTGAACCCAGTACTCATTTTTTGCTCGCCAAAGTATATCGCGCTCTGGGACGCGTCCAGGAAGCGCAGGCCGAGATGCAGACCTTCAGCAAGTTGGAGGAGAGCGCGCGGGCGGCCACCGCCGAGCGAGCCCAAGAAGTGATTAAGAATAAGGAGACGGCACACTAAGGCTCTTGTGGGGCGGCCAATCTTGGCGGCAGCCGCCTTTATAGGCGGCTTGGAAGCGCTCGAAAGCGCGTCCGCAGGCAGGATTGCCTGCCCCACGGCTACTGCGGCACGGCCAGCATGAACTGCAGCCCTTGCTTGAGCTGCAGCTCTTTTCCGTTCGATTCGAATCTCGATGCATGCCGCGGCGAATCGTCTATCTGGAGAGTAACTCCGGGCATCCCGATGACGGAGCCCGTTTGCGCGGCAACACCGTCGACATGATTTTCAGGGCCATTCGGCATCATGGCCGCCCGGATTGACAGGCTGAGCGGCGTCTGCTTGCCCTTTACTTCCACCTGCAAGAACGTAATACTGAGGGAGTTAGGGTCTGCCGCACGCACTTCGCCCAGCAGTATGGCGCCCTCCGGAATTGTAACTCCACCGGGCAGCACAACCGCGGCGACCGCGCGCGCCTTGACTGTATCGCCCGCCTTGGCGTTTTTCGCCTTTATGGTCTTGAGCAATTCAGCCTGTATAAACTGTTTGTGTTGCGCCAAAAACGACAACGGCATGCAAGCCGCCGCCACTATCATGATGCTCCAGATTTTCATGATTGTCTCCTCTAGTTCTCGCTCGAGTTCCGAGTGCCTGCCAGGGCGGTATACCGCTCACTCTCGATCTTGGCTTTGTCCATCAATCCCTGTCTCCGATAGACCTGCGCCAGCATGAAATGCACGGGCGCGTTTTGGGGGGCAAGCTGCACCGCTTGCTCCAACTCATTTCTAGCCTTCTCCAACTGATTCAGGTGCGTATACGCCTTGCCCAATTGCCGATGCACCCGATAGTCTTCCGGAGAGGTCCGCGCCGCGTCGAGCAGGTACGGCAGCGCTTCTTCAGGGCGATCGTTGTCCACCAGAAGACTGCCCAAGTCGAATACGGGGCCGGCATTCTTTTCCGGCGCATCCTTCTGCCAATCGATGGCGATGCGGTAGGCAGCCATGGCCTTCTCGATTTGATTCAGACCTTCAAACGACAACCCAAGGTTGTCTTCCGCCTTGACGTTCCGGGGATCCAGCTTCAGGCATTGCTCGAAGGCGGTGACGGCTTCATCGAACCTGTTTTCGTTGTACTTGGTGCGCCCAAGATAGTACCAGCCGAGTGAGTCTTCCGGATTCCACTCCACAGCTTTTGTGAACCACTTATCGGCGTCGGGATAATCTTTCAACAACACATAGTCGCCGGCTACCGCTTCCAGATCCGCCGCGCCCGGTTTACGGTATTGAGCGGCTTCCGTGTATTCGGCCAGGGATGATTTCGGGTCCTGTTTCTTGAACAAAATGTAGCCGAGGAGATAGTGACCATCGGCGGAGCTCTGGTGCATTCCCAGATAACCGCGGGTCACCTGCTCCGCCTCATCCAACTTACCTAAGTCCAGCAGCGATCGGGCCTCCGCCAGCGGCGTATCCGGCGAAGAATGCGCGCCGGTCAGCGCATTGTAGCGTTCGGTTTCGATGCGCGCCTGGTCTTCGAAGCCGCTTTTTCGCAATGCCTGGGCCAGCAGGAAGTGAATTGGACCGTTCTCAGGGGCGAGAGCCACGGCCTTGTGCAGCTCGGCAAGCGACTCCGGCAGCCGATTCAGTTGCAGATAAGTCTTCCCTAGCCCGCGGTGAACCCGCCAGTCGCCAGGGGCGATGCCGGCCGCCTGCAGAAGGTACGGGACGGCATCGGCGGGCCGCTCATTCTCCACCAGCAGAGTGCCCAGATCCAAGTACGGCTCGGGATTCTTGGTAGCGGCGCCAGCATCCAGGGCGATCGCGGTACGGTACGCCGCGAGGGCGTCTTCCGTGCTGCCCAGCGCTTCGTAGGAGCGGCCCAGGTAGTCCGCTGCTTTAGCGTTCCGCGGATCCAGATCCACGCATTCTTTGAAGATCCGGGCGGCGTCCGCGAAGCGCTTCCGATTGTATTTGGCGCGCCCCAGGTAATACTCCGCATTCGCATCGCCGGGAGCCAACTCCACCGACTTAGTGAGCCACTGGTCGGCAGCGGCGTAGTCCTCCATAAGGAAGTAATTGGTGCCGATTGCTTCCAGATCAAGTGCGCTGGGCGCCCGATAGCGCGCGCCTTCCGCATATTCAGCTAACGAGGGCTTTGGATTTCCTTCCCGGAACAGAATGTACCCGAGCAGGTAGTGCGCATCCGCCGAACTCTGGTGGGTCTCCAGATACCGCCGGGCGGCGCTCTCGGCATCGTGCAATTTGCCCACATCGACGAGCGATTGAACTTCGAAGAGAGCGGGATCGGGTGTCTGCCCGAGGAGTACCGCAAGGCGCAGCAGCAGACCGGCGAAAAGGACAGCGCGCGGCATTTCTTCAGTTTAAACCAGCCATGATTCCAGGATCGATCGCCTTGGCCAGTGCCCGCGCGCGTTTCGACCCCTCAGCGTCGCCGTGTTGCTCCAACATAATACTGAGGTTGAAGTAGAGTCTGGCTGCGAGCGGATCGGTGCGCAGACCGGCATGGCACACCTCGACCGCGCTCTGCCACTGGCCAGCCGCGTATAGGGCTGCGCCCAAGCTTTCATACACCGCGATATTGTCCGGGTCAAGCTCGATGGCGCGGCGGAATGCCTGGATCTGCCCGGCATGGTTCCCCAGAGCGCCGAGCGTGACGCCCAGATCGAATTGCGCGGTAGCGTCATTCGGATAACGCTGCGCCGCAAAAGCCAGAACTTCGGAGCCTTTTTGCACCTCACCGCTTTCGCCAAGCGTGGCCCCCATGAAGACCAGCGCACGCAGAAAATACGGATAAGCCCTGAGGGCCTGGTTGTCCTTTTCGAGAGCGCCTTTGATGTCGCCTGCGGCTTTCAGGGCGGATGCTTGCTCGAACAGGGCATCCGCGTCCGTCTTGAAATCGCGCGGCAGGCGCTGCAGGAGCATCCAGCGATCTCCCACATCGACGATGCCGCTAGCTTCTCCGTATCTTAGCTTCGCCGCTGCGCCCGCCAGTTTGGGCTGCATTTCGGATAGCCACATCTCACCGAGGTAGCCGCCCCCCGATGCGGTATCGTCTATCGAGAAATCGTGCGCCAGGTCGGAGAATTCTTCTCCCTTAGCAAGCCGTGCCGCCACGTCCTCGGCCTTCTGCCTCTGGTCCACGACAATGATGCGGAGAAACTCGCGCAGGGGCGGAATCTGCGACCGGAGAGTAACATCGTGTCTTGCGGATGGGATTCCCCGCTCGGGATGCACGCGAATCCAGTGGTCCGTCATGTGGAAAACGCCTTGATCCACCTGCGGCATGTGGCAGCCGGTACACTGGCCGCTGGCACTCACCGGGCACATGGCCGCGTGCGGCCTCGCCGCGACGGAGTGACAGCCCAGGCAGGTTGTGGCGGAAGCCTTCGCCAATTCCGCAGGCGCGCGATCGCGATGGGGATCGTGACAATTCGTGCATGTCAGCGCTTTTCCGCTCTGAATGAAGCACTCCGAATTGCGCAGAGCCGGCGCCTGGCTCGAAACGAGCAATTCCTGAGGCAGGGGATCGGAGCGGTCCGAAAATCCAATGTGGCACTGGGCACATGGCGCCAGGCTCCCATCGGCGGCCAGCTTCTTCGGATTAACAATGCCTGTGCCGCGTTTGCCCTGACGGATCGCTTCTACGTGATCGAGACCCGGCCCATGGCAGCTTTCACATTGAACCCCGCCTTGCTTGCCCGCTCCCAGCGTGCCCGGTTCGCCGTGACAGGTGAGACATTTCTCCTGGAACCCCGGACTAATCACCCTGCCAAATGCGTCTTCATACGACGTCGGCTCTTCGGAACCGAAGCCAGGTGAGATCGCCAGCGCGTGGTTCGGCCAGTTATAGACATACCGCGCTTCGATAAGCGCCGGGCGCTCCAGCGGAATGCCGCCCATTTTTTCGATCGAAAGAAGATAGCTCAGGCCGTGGCGTTCGCCGCCCATGACCACCTTCACGGGCAAGACCGTTTTCACGCCATTCGGCATCGATGCGGAGAAGACAAAGCCGTCTCTTTGACGCTCGATGTCGTATTCGAGGGCTTTAGTGGAGCCTTCTGTGGCGTGCCCATGATAGCCTACGGGCAGCGCGGATCCACCGCCCCACGTAGTGGCCATGGCGGTTTTGGCCTGAGCGGCGGCGATCTCCGTGTGGCAAGAGCCACAGACCGCCGCCCCGGCATAGCGCGTGCCGCCAGCCTCGGCGCGGAGGCCCAGCGGCAAGAGGGCTACGAGCAGGGCGACGAAAAGGAAAGATAATAGGGCAGACCGCCAAGCCTGTGCGGGTCCTCCAGGGCCCGCTCCGGACATGGATAGGCCGGCGGGGACGCCGACCGCAGGACTGGAGTCCTGCCCCACTCTAAAAAGTGACCTGAAACTGCGCTTGGCCCTGGCGTTGCGTATTGTTCTGGCTATTAATCACCATGCCAAAGGTCGGGTCGGCAATTCCCAGATCCGGACTGCCGAACTGCACTCTGTTCAGCAGATTGAAATACGACATGCGCAATTCCGCCTTGACGTGTTCGCCTATGGCGAACTTCTTGAATGCCGAAACGTTTTCGTTATACAGCCATGGACTGCGGATATCGAGGAGGCGCGGCGCGGTGCCCAGCGTCCACAGGCCAGGGGCCGTGAAGGCGGCTGCATTCAGCACCGGCAGCCCCTTGTACACGTTGCTATAGGAGAACTCCTGCTGAACGCCGGGCACCACATTCGCCCGATTGCACGGCGCGCAACCGTTGTCCAGCGGATCGCCGGGCGCGTACACCGAGCCGCCTGTGCCGCTAAAGAGCGGCGTACCTTCTTGATAGGTGAGGATGGCGCTGAGACCCCATCCGCCGAACACATTGCTGACAATTCCTCTGTTGTTCAGGAACGCTTTGCCTTGGCCGATCGGCAGCTCATAGACGCCCGCGATATTGACCATGTTGGGCTGATCGTTATTGTCGATCGTCCATTCCGCTTTCTGATTGTTCTTGTTCAAGGAGGCGTTAGCGAACGACGTAAAGCCGGAGGTAGTGTTCGACATCATGCGCGAGAGGTTATAGGTAACCAGGAACATGAAACCGTTGGAGAACCGCCTCTCCGCCTGGACTTGCATCGCATTATACAGCGAAGATCCGCTGTCGTCGAAGTTATTGAAAACGCTTGAATACTGAGGGTAAGGGCGTAAGGCCTGCTGCACTGTGGCGCTGCTTCCATAAGTGGCGAGGAAGCTGGGAAAGGGCGCTCCGATGCCAGCGGCGATGGCCTGCGGAGAGTTAATCGCATCTCCGAGCGTGCTGCCGAGACTGAGATACTGGGCGCCCATTTGATTGGGAGGGTTCAACTGGCCTGGCAGGTAATTGCCCCGGTTGCCCGTGTAATGCACCGATAACAGCACGTTGTGGGACAACTCGCGCTGAACGCCGACGCTCCAGGCAATAACGTACGGCGCGATGCCATCGGTGGCGGAAAAAGCATTGATTTGCTGGCCAATCCCAAGGGTTTGGCTGAAGGGGGTTTGCGCCGGTATGGGAAGAATATTGGTGTCCCAGTCGCCGAAACCGGGTGTGGTGCTCCCCGTCGAATTGCGGTGGAACGATCCGACGAGCAGGTTGCCGTAGTTCACCGCCACTTTGCTGGTGCCATATTCGTACGCGCCGCCATCCAAATAGTTCTGGGCGAAACCACCTTGCAGTACGGTCTTATTGTTGAACGCGTACGAGAATCCAAGCCGGGGACTTAGATGATTCCACCGGATATTGGCGCGATCGTATCCTGCGCAACCCGAGCAATTGCCGAACTCGGTGGCTGCGCCCAGCAGTCCGCCCGCGCCAGGATTTGCAGTATACGGATTCATGAATACGATGTTATTGCCAACCGCGGTAAAGGGAACCATGATATCCCACCGCAAACCGATATTAATGGTGAAGTTGGGTCGTAACTTGATGTCATCCTGAATATAAGGCGAGAAATCGCGGTTGCGCAGTTTCTCTTCCTCTGAACCCACCCGGTCGGCGCTGTCCACGGTGCCCAGCAGGTAGCTCGCAAACGCATTGCCCGTGGTCCCCAGATTGTTCGGGTTGGCGGTCTCGTTGTTGCTGAAATTAAAATTGCCGGCGCATTGCTGGCATTCGTTGTCGTCCTGGTAAGTGCGCCGTGTCTCCCACCCGATGTTGAACGTGTGTTTACCGTGGACCCACAGGAAGTTGTTCTCGATAACCCATCCTAGCTTCCGGTTGATTGAATCGATCCACGGCGATCCGAACGTGGTTGGCGCAAGAGGGCCGCTGAAGTTAATGGCGGGAAGCTCCGGCGTGCCAGGGTCGGGGCCGAACGTGACATTTTTCTCCAGGCTGATCTGATCGTTCAACTCGCCCAGCCAGCTTGCGCCCGCGGTCATGACCAGGTGCGGGGTGATCGCATTTGAGTAGTTCAAAAGGAACACCGTGCCAAGATCCGGGTTCACGGTTTCGCTGCCCAGCTCACCGAGAAGGTGAGAGCCGGTTTCCGTCGCATAGGACGTCTGCTTATCGCGCCACTCGCTCCAGTGGATCGACTGCTTGTCGTTGATGTTGTAATCGATGTTGTACCCCCAATTGGTTTGGCGGACAGGGAGCACACCTTCGTTGGATTGAAAATTGTTTACATATCCCGGAAAAGTAGGATTGGGCATCAACGGTATCAGGCTCGCCGATGCTGTGCTAAACCGAGTTGTAGGTATCTGGTCGTTCGGGAAAGGCACCCCGGTTGTCGGGTCGTAGATCGATAAGCCCGTAGCGCTGAAATTTCCCTGTTTTTCAGCGGCGGTGGGGAGGGACATGAAGGTCAGATCCGGATAATTCCGGCGATACCATTCCGTGCTCACGTGGAAAAACAAGCGGTTCTTGCCATTGTAGACTTTAGGAAGCCAGACCGGGCCCCCGACGGTGAAGCCGTAGTTATTTTCGTTGTCCACCGGGACGGTCGGGTTGTAAGCGCCGCGGGCATCGAAGAAGTTGTTGCGCAGGATCTCGAAGACATCTCCGTGAATCGTGTTGGTGCCCGAGGCGGTTTGATAGGTGACAACTCCCTGCGCCAAGCCATATTGGGCCGAGAAGGACGAGCGCAATACGTTGAATTCATTGACCTGCTCGAAGGGCGGGTTCCAGATGGTCTGGAAGCCCTGCGTTTCGGACTGCGCCATGGGGATGCCGTTGAAGACCACTTCGCTCTCAAAATCCACGCCGCCGTTGATTCGATGGCTGAAGGTGCCGCCGGTAACGCCTGGGGCCAGGAACATAAACTGGTCGATTTGACGGCCGCGGCCATCGCCTTCGTCCAACTCGACAGGCAAGGCCTGCACTACCGCGTTTTCAATGGTGGTGCCAAGCTCGGGTTGGGTCGTATTCAAGGTTATGGCAGCCTCCTGCACTTCGACGCTCTGCGTAACGTTGCCAGTCTGCATCGATACGTCCACAGTAGAGGGGCGCCCCACCTCGACCAGCACCCCGTTGTGTACAGCCGTCTGAAAACCGGGGCTCTCGGCTTGCACGGTGTACGTGCCGGCATTCAAGTCCGTCACAGTGTACGTGCCGGAAGTACTGGTGACCGAGTGGCTCACCACCTGGGTGGCCGTGTTCGTCACAGTTATCTTTACGTTGGCCATGACGCCGCCGGTGGCATCGGTCACGGTCCCCGTGATCGAGCTGAGGGCTTGACCGCGCAAGATTGCCGGAGAAGCCAGAAGTGCAATAGAGATGGCCAAACAGGCGGCGAACAAGCGCCGGCCAGTCGCGCTGGCGCGATGTAACAGCGGAAGCATCGAGAAAATCCTCATGTGCGGGCTCCTTGTCAAAGGGTCTTAAGCGAGCATTTTTACTGTAGTGCTTTACCATTAGCTTTTTTCCTGCCTCGAAGTGGTGAGGAATTCCTGAAATTCTGATGAAATCTTTTAGGTGCAGCGGGTTGGCCGGTTTCATACGGGGTCCGGATGCCTCCTTGGATCTCTATGAAGGCAAAGCGCAATTGGTTCGGCGTTAACACTCTCGTTCGTTGGACCCAGGGAACTGTTGGATTTTGAACACCTTGTAACGTGTAACAATCAACACCAAAACGTTCCGTGTACCGATCCGCCGTCTTGCGCCGGGTTGCGATATAATCGGTCCCATGCTTCAGCGGGAGGATGGGGCCCTGTCCGGCCCATCTGCACGAGGGGGAAATCCAGCCGCCATGCCCGCGGCGCACGGAGGGATCGTCGGCGGTGAACCCGCGGCGACGCAACCCAGACAAATCTACCGGTGCGAAGATGTGGAGATCGACCCTTCCCTAGCCTGCCTCAAACGCGGAGGAGTGGAGCAGCATCTTCGCCAACAATCCTTTCACCTGCTGCTTTACATGATCGAGCGGCGCCAGCGGCTGGTCGGCAAGGAAGAGCTAATTGAGAACTTCTGGCAAGGCGCCGCGGTCACCGACAACGCAGTTGTACAGTGCATCAAGGAGATCCGAAGGGCACTCGGTGACGATCCGCACGAACCGCGATTTATCCGGACGATTCACAAGATCGGCTACCGGTTTATTGCGGATGTCGTGGAAGAGCCGTTGGCTTCAGACGAGGGCGGTCTACGTCCGGAGATTGAGGAGGCTGGTCCGTCCAAGGAGTATGCCGCTGGAGCCGATGCCACCACGGCCGCAGCCGAGGCTAAGACTGCCCGGGGCGCGGCGATAAACGCCCTCCACCCACGCTTGAAGCCGTGGCTCCGGTGGATTCTGGGTCTCGCAGCCGCGGGTGGAATAGTGCTCGCTTGGACCGCACTGCGGCATTCCACAGCCGCCACAGTGGAACTGACCCTGCCCCGGGTTCCCGGACGAAAGGCGCTCGCGGTGATGTACTTCGAGAACCAGAGCGCCAAACCGGCTCTAAACTGGCTGAGCGAAGGCTTGGCCGACATGTTCATCACCGACCTTGCCCGCTTCGACAAGTTGACGGTCCTGAGCCGCCAACAGCTTCACCTGCTCCTGGAGAGCGGCGCCAAGAGAAAGGGCCACAAACCCCAAGATGGGATTCACCTGGACGACGCGCTGGATGTCGCGCGCAAGAGCCACGCCGAAGCCGTCCTGCTGGGCAGTTTCCTGACCCTGGGAGAAAAGATCCGGATCGACACACGGCTGTTTGAGACCGCCAGCGGCCAATTGCTTGCTGCGGATCAGTTCGAGGTGGATCAGCCGGCGGATATTCTGGCGCGAATCGATCTGTTGTCGCCCAAGCTGGCGGCTTACCTGGGGACTGCGCCTGTCGACATGGGTCATCAGACGGGGCTTGCCGAGAGCATGACGAACAACCTGGAGGCCTACCGTTACTACTCCCTGGGTGTAAGCAAGGCGCAGGCGTTTCAGAACGCGCAGGCCATCGCGCTTTTGCGCAAGGCCGTGCAACTGGATCCGAAATTCGCCATGGCCTACGCGCGGATCGGATACGCCTACTCGGTGACGGATTTCGTGCCGGAAAAAGGCAGGCCGTTCCTGGCGAAGGCCCTCCAATTGTCGGATCGTCTGGCGCCCAAGGAGCGCCTGTATGTCACAGGGTGGGATGCAATCGCGCGGCAGGATTATCCCGGCGCGATCCGTACCCTGCAACAGATTGTCGACCAATTCCCGGCGGAAACGGAAGCTTATACCCGCTTGGCCCGGCTTCTGTATGGAGAGGAGCGGCCGCAAGAAACCATAGCGGTGGTGCGGCGGGGGCTGGCCGCGGGGCCCGAATCCGGAGATCTATACAATGTGCTGGGCATATGCTACCTGGGCCTGGGGCGCTACGATGAGGCCATCGCGGCGCATCAGCGCTACGCGCAGCTTGCACCTGCCGAGCCCAATGCCCACGACAGCCTGGGCATGTCCTTTCAGCAGGCTGGAAGGTATGAGAGCGCCGCCGCCGAGTACAACGCCGCCCTGTCGCTCGATCCGGAATTTGAGCCGGCTATTATTCACCTCGGGGACGTCTACTTCCAGCAGGGCCGCTACCGCGACGCCCTCGGCCAGTACCAGCGCTACATTCAAGTGACCGGTTCGGATACGGCGCGCGCTGTGGGCTACAGCAGCCTTGCGCAGATATACTGGCGGCAGGGGGATCTCAGCCGCGCGGAGCTAGCCGCCCGGAACGAGACCCGCTACGCGAAGGGAGCCGTCTGGAGCGAACTGCTCCTGGCGTTGGAACGCGGCGAGACTGCCAAGGCGGCCAGCTTGAAAAGCAGGTTTCTGAAGTATTTTCAAGATGTGCCTTATCCGGGGCGCGGGTCGCGCGACGAGCGGAGGAGTTACGAGTATTATCTAGGCGCCCTGGCGCTGCACGAAAAGCAGCCTAGCCAGGCGATCGCCCATTTCCAGGCGGCACTGCGCCACCTGCCGCCCAGCTCCGGACGGGATCTTTATGAAGACTGTCTAGCCAATGCATACCTCGAACTGGCGCGCTTGGATGAAGCCGTTCCCGAGTACCAACGCATTCTGCAGCTCAATCCGAACTACCCCTTGGCGCAGTACCATCTGGCGCAAGCTTATCGGCGAAAGGGCCGGAACGAGCAGGCCCGCACTGCGTACGAGCGGTTCCTGCAGATCTGGAAAAACGCGGATGCGGATATCCCCGAGGTGGTGGATGCCCGTAAAGAACTGCTGGCGCTGGCAGCGGGGCCGCAGGCATGAGTTCTTCACCGAGTTCGTCCTTTGAGGGAGCGGTTTTCGCCATAAAGGCCGCGGCCATCATCGCGCCGGGGCGAAGCCCATTTCGCGTCGGTATTGCGCGACAATCCAGGTGGCCTTGGCCAGCTCGCCCGCGTCACTGTAGATGCCGCTAAGGAGTTCGACTGCCTGTTGCAGCAGGGGATCGAGCTGCAACGCTCTTTCCAGATGGAGCTGGGCTTCGGACTTCCGGCCGGCAGCGATCAGCGCCGCAGCGGCATTCACTTCATAGGGAGCATATGCGGGCCGCAAGACTAGAACCTTTTCGAAACGGCGCAGAGCCTCGGCCGGCTGCTTCCCGCGCACCAGGACGCTTCCCAGGGTGGTCAACACGTCCCGGTCGTCCGGATAATTCTTCTCCACTTGATTCAGCATACGATAACCACGGACGACCTCTTGTGCGGATTTGTTCTGCAGCCCTACCGCCACCAGGGCCAGCGCCAGATTACGCTGGCGCAATCGAGGCTCCGGTTCACGCCACGCCGCTAAATCCTCCGTTTCGATCGGCTCGCTCGGCGCCTCGGGGCGTCGTGCGATGCGGTGGTCCGTGAACACGGTGTGCCCGCCATCGCGTGCGGCCAGGCGTGGCATGTGGCACGCCACACAATCGCGGCCGGGTGCGGCGTGGGATTTCTCCAGGGCCGCGCCGTGGCAGTTAAGACAGCGCTCTCTAAAGTACGCCGCAGGATCTGGCGGTTTCTCATGGGGATTATGGCAACTCCCGCACCACAGCTTGCCGCCGCTGTTTCGGGCGCAGACGCTGAGCGCTAGTTGTTCCGCGTGGCTGACGACTTTCAGTGCCTTGCCGGGCGGTTGAGCCGCCACATAAACGGTATACGCATCTTCGAGACTCTGGCCCGGCTGGAAATCCGCGATGCTCTTTCCCGGATTTGGGATGCGTACTTCTCCCGCGAGGTGACATTGCTCGCAGATACTGTCCCGCGCGGCCCTTCGGAGCTTCGCCGGATTGAGAATCGAACCCGGCACGGGATTCTTCACATGGGCTTCACCCGGCCCATGGCAACGGTCGCAGGAGATGCTTTCCGCCAGGAATGCCGGCGATCGATAACTGTTCAGAGTGTCCGGAACCGGTTGCGGCTTTCCCGAATGGCAGAGCACGCACTCCAGCGTCACTGGCCGGGAAAAATTCGGGTGACGATCCTCTTCGTAACCCGGAGCGACATCCCAGAGACCGCGATTCGTGTAATAAGAAAGCGGCGATTGAAAGAGATGGTCGTCAATCCGAACCAGATAGCCGAAAGCATGCGCCCCAGAGCCAATCACGTATGCAACGCGTTGTTGGCCGCTTTCACCGTCGCGCTCAAACATCTGCTGCACGCCCGATGGATTCGAACGAATGAAGAATCTAGTCTTGGAGAAAGCGTGCTCAAAAGATCCGTCCGGCTGGGGTGTCACCTCGCTCAGAGAATGGGCCATTGCCGACTGCGCATAGCCCTGCACCTCTCTTGGATGGCAGTCCACACAGCGGCGCTCTCCGCCGGCTGTCGGGACGGCAGTCATTACCAATATTCCACATGCCTTAAGTGCAGTCCCCTTGAGCATTGGTGGCTGGTATTACGCTATCACGAACCGTTCACGCTCTGCTGTGGAGCAGATACGGTGTAATCGAACGCCTGTGACTCTGCGGCTCCTTTTGCCGGCGTTACTTACTCTTCGCGCAATGCGGACATCGGGTCGATGCGGGCCGCGGCGCGGGCCGGCCAGAAACACGCCAACAATCCGGCGGCTACCACTAGCAGCGAGACAGCGGCAAACGAATACGGGTCGAAGGTCGAGAGCTTCCACACTTGCCCGGCAAGTACGCGCACCGAGAGGAGGCTGAGTATCAGGCCGAGCCCGACTCCGGCCCCCACCAGCCGCATGCCGGAGGCCAGGACCATGCGGATCACTCGCAGGAAAGTGGCGCCCAGCGCCATGCGGATCCCGATCTCGTGGGTGCGCTGCGCAACGAAACTGGAAATAACACCATAAGTTCCGAACAACGCAAGCAACAGCCCAATTACGGCAAAGATGGAAAATAGTAGCAGGTTGAAACGTGGACGCGAATAAACCCAGTCATTCAGCATGGTCTCGATAGTCTTCACGTCGGTCACCGGCTGATCCTTATCGATGGCATATACCTGGGACCGCACGGCGCTTATCAGCGCCTCCGGGCGCCCCTTCGCCAGCACCACCAACTGGTCGGCGATGCCGGCAACGGTATAGGGAATGTATAACTCCGGCATAGCCTGCTCTTCGGGAATGTTATTGAGTGTGTCTCGGGTAACTCCCACAATCTGAAACGACGCGTCCGCCAGCTTGAACCGAGCCGTCAGCAGGCGGGGTATCGTGACCTGCCGGCCGAGCGAGTCACGCGCGGAGAGATACCGGCGCACGAAAGCCTGATTGACCAGGGCGATATGGGCGCCGTTCGACACATCGTACTCGTCGATGGGCCGCCCCTCGATCAGGCCGATGTTTAGCGCCTTTGTATAGCCTTCATTGACGGTATGTATCAGTGCGGGGCGTTTGTCCTGGCGCGTACCGCCCGCGACCTCGACCGGCGCATCCATGCTTCCGAAGGGGTGCAGTCCGACATTGAGGCCCACTGCGGTGACGCTGGGTAATGCGGCCGTACGGCGGAGTAATTCCCGGAAGAACGCGTTGCGCCGCGCCGTATCCGGATAGCGCTTGTCGGAGAGAGGGATTCTCACAGTCAGAATGCGAGACGGCTGGATACCCAGCCCCAGGTCTTCGATGGCGAAGAGAGTGCGGATCATCAGACTCGCGCCGACCAGCAGCATGAGAGAAAGCGCCACTTCACCAACCACCAGCGAGCCGCGCAAGAATCGCTGGCGCTTGCCGCCGGTGGAGCCTCGGCCCGCTTCTTTGAGCGGGCTTACGATATCGCCTCCCGACAGATGCAGCGCAGGCGCCATTCCGAAGATCAGCGCGGCCGCGGCTGAAATCGCTACCGCGAACAGCAGAACAGGCGTATTCAGCGAAATAACGGCTTCATCGGGGATGGTATCGGGTGGCACCATGGCGATGATTCCGGCCAGGCCGGCTTTCGCTAGAAAGACGCCCAGCAGCCCTCCCATCAGCGCCAGCACGATACTCTCGCACAGCAACTGGCGGACGATGCGGAGCCGGCTTGCGCCCAGCGATGCGCGCACAGCGATTTCTTTGTAGCGCGTAGACGCCTTCGACAGCAACAGGTTCGAGACGTTGACGCAGGAGATCAGCAACAGCAGTCCAACCGCTCCAAACAAAATCCAAAGCGCGTCATGCAGGCCGCTTTGGAACTGCTCGGCGAACGGGATGACGCCCGCCCGCCATTTCTCGGGGAAGTCGTGCGGAGACTGACGTTGCAGATCTTGCATAATCGGGCGCAAGTCGGCCTCCGCCCGCGCTGCGGTAACGCCCGGCTTGAGACGGCCGAGTACGTGGGCTCCGTGGACACCGTCAACGGCTTCGCCGCGGCGCGGAACGATGGGGATATAGACGTCTGCCCCGCGCCACATGAAGCGCCGCGGCATTACGCCGATAACGGTGCGGACCGTGCCATCCAGTGTCATCCGGAGGCCCAACACGCTCGGATCTCCGCCGAACCGCCGTTGCCAGAAGCGATAGCCCAAGACGGCGACGGGTTGAGCGTCTCCCGCGCCGTCCGCGGCCGTTGTGACGCGGCCCAGCAGCGGCGGCACTCCCATCACGGCGAATCCGTTCATGGTGACGTGATTTCCCCGCAGCCGCTGCGGTTCTCGGTTCCCCGTCCAAAGAATGTCGTCGATGGTCGAGAACGTCAGGCCGTCGAATATAGCGCTGCGTTGCGCGATTTCGAGATACTGATCGATTGTGTAGTAGGTACGATAGCCCCGCCTGTCTGGCTCCCGAAGCATCGGACTGACCAGGTGGGCGACATCCTTGTAAGGGAAGGGGTCGAGCAGTACCGCGTAGATCACGCTGTACATGGCGGTGGTGGCGCCGACCCCCAACGCCAGGGAGCCCGCAGTCATGAACGCCAAGCCGGGATTCTTGCGCAAGTTCCGGAGGCCGAAACGGATATCGCGCGTAAGGTCCTCGAAGAAAGAAAACAAAGGCAACGCCCCTCCCTCTCGGTTTTTGACTGGCACAGACCATTTTAGCGCCTTGCATCCTGGCGAGATTGTCCGCAGCGTGAGGTTGGCCAGACGGCTGTCCCAGGGGCAAGGTGGGCGGCCAAGGTTCCTCCGGGCGAAGGCGCCTTCACCGACGTTCCGCTGGAACGCGGTGACGGCCGAGTATTACCAGACGCACTCTGTGGCGGAAGTGTGGGATCAACTACCGAAGGCAACTCAGCTAAGCTGTTCAAGGCGCTGGCTAGTTCAATCCGAGAACGCCATGCGGCGGCCAATGCCCAATCTCAATTCGATTTGGTTTCCTAAAGCGGTTGAGATGCGTAAGGCTAGAGGCTACAGGTTACCTGCTGCATCGTCCATAAGGGACTTAAGCTGCTTTATCTGGAGGACACGCCGAAAGGCCTGCCTCCGGACGCCGTGGACAAGCTACGGGCAACGCTGACGTTCCTTGCAGGACATGCACGATCCGGAAAAGCTTCGTGCTTTCCGTTGTGGAAGACCCACCGTCTCGCCGGAGATCGGAGATGACCATGCGAATGCGCAACCCCGTTCATCCGGGACGATTTCTGCGGTCCGAAGTCATTGAAGCCCACAACCTCTCCGTCACGGAGGCGGCGAAGGTTCTACGCGTATCGCGCCCGGCCCTTTCCGCCTCCTGAACGCGAGGTCGGATCTTTCCGGCGAGATGGCCATCCGCTTCGAGAAAGCGTTCGGCGTCGATATGGACACCTTGATGCGAATGCAGAATTCCTACGACATTGCGCAGACACGCAGCCGCGCGAAGAGGATCGACGTAAAGCGCTATGAACCTCGGCCGGCGGACTAGGTTGTTCTTGGATACGGTTGGACCTTGATGAGCGACCACTTCCAGATGACGGATGGCTGTTCACTTAGAGGATCTATGTTATTGTGGGTGACCGGATGCCGCTGAGCCGACAGGATTGCGTGGAGTTGGTGAGGCAGGTGCAAGTCCTGCTTCTCCAATATGACCCCGGTTCCCTGGAACCTGTCATGCGGTCCACGGAGCACTACAACGACCCGCGCCGCTACCTTGTCGAGTTGCTCAGGACCATCAGTCACGTCTATGCCGAACGGAGCCGTGGAATGTACGGGCCTGTTCTTGACACGGTGAATCGCTTTGTCCGGCTGGAAGACGGCTCTCCGGTGCGCGGCATTTCCGTCGCGCTTTCGCCCGCCGAGCAGGAAATCTAAGAGCGTGAGGAGATCAGCCTCGCGGAGTTGACCGACCGTTCCGAGTTTCTGGGAGCGCTGGAACGCATCATCGCGGAAATCATTCACGAATCCGAACTACCGCAATGACGCGCGACCAGATTCATCGGCAGCTCCAGGACGCGTTCCGGCGGTACCTCGGAGTGTCCCCGGGGACGACCCAAGGGCTTGTTCCACAATCGGTGTCGGCCGGGAAGCTTTATGAGGCTCACGTCCTGAGTCGGGTCGTGGAGCGCCTGGTCGATGCGGAGGGCTATGCGCTGACGTTGGTTGGCGGCACGAAGCTTCAGTTGAAAGCTCTCCGGGTCCGATCAATCGCGCCTACCCCCGGATCGAACTCCTACGCTCTGGGAAATGCCTTGCCGGGCGGTTGAGCCGCCACATAAACGGTATACGCATCTTCGAGACTCTGGCCCGGCTGGAAATCCGTTATGCTCTTTCCCGGATTTGGGATGCGTACTTCTCCCGCGAGGTGACATTGCTCGCAGATACTGTCCCGCGCGGCCCTTCGGAGCTTCGCCGGATTGAGAATCGACCCCGGCACGGGATTCTTCACATGGGCTTCACCCGGCCCATGGCAACGGTCGCAGGAGATGTTTTCCTCCAGGAAAGCCGGCGAACGATAGCGGTTCAGGGTGTCCGGAACCGGTTGCGGCTTTCCCGAATGGCAGAGCACGCACTCCAGCGTCACTGGCCGGGAAAAGTCCGGATGACGATCGTCTTCGTAACCCGGAGCGACATCCCAGAGGCGGCGGTTGCTGTAATAGGAGAGCGGGGATTGAAAGAGATGATCGTCAATCCGAACCAGATAGCCGAAAGCATGCGCTCCAGAGCCAATCACGTATGCAACGCGCTGTTGGCCGCTTTCACCGTCGCGCTCAAACATCTGCTGCACGCCCGATGGATTCGAACGAATGAAGAGTCTGGTCTTGGAGAAAGCGTGCTCAAAAGATCCGTCCGGCTGGGGTGTCACCTCGCTCAGAGAATGGGCCATTGCCGACTGCCGGTAGCCCCGAACCTCTCTTGGATGACAGTCTGCACAGGGTGAATCTGCGCCGATTGCGGGCAGGGCAAGAAGCACCATCGTACCGATCGCCCGCACCCCGGATATTGTGGCGCGCGCACTCCTGCGTGCTGGGCCGTCACTCGTCCGGGCAGTAGAGGCGCGTCTCGACAGGGCACGCACTAATGCCTGCGCCACATTGGGGATCCCCTTCAACATTGGCGGCTGTATTACATTTATCATGAATTGATCGATTCGGCTAACGCCTGCGGTATTCGTTCCCATCTTGTTGGATGGCCACCGCTGGAGAAGCGGAGGACCACCAGCGGAGGAAAGGCGAACCGGCTGAGCGCGGCGCCGAAGCGCCTCCGGATTCAGTACGGCTATCTGAGCTTGTGGCTAATCGCCTACAACTTGGGGAACCTTTGGCGGCGGCTGGTGCTGCCGAAGAAGATCGAGAACGGGTCGCTAACAAGTTGGGCGTCGCGATTGATCGCTTCCGTCGGTGTGAGCATGTCAAATACGAGCCAAAAGGGATGCACGAATTTATTGTGGAATCCCGAGAACCCAGCACTGAACACCGGCCGACCAGAAACATGTTTGACTCCTGGCTCCGGCGCCCAGGCGGATCGCCCGCCGATGTGGCGCTGAAAACCAGATTGAAGGGGCTGTTGGATGGGGCAAAATCAAGCCTCGCTAGACAATCCGCATTGCAGAACGTTAACCACTAATATCGGTAGCTAACTCGGCACCGGCAGTGGCAGGCATTCGCGCGCGCTCCCGCCGGGCATTCAGGGCGGCGGTAATGGGCAGCAGCGTATACCGCCCTTGGCCTTGTCGATGGGGAAGCTCTCAACTCACGCGTCGAGTTCCGTGTCGGTTCAACTCGCGTCGGTGCGGTGCCAGTCGTACTCCAGATGCGTGGAATCACATCGAACAATCCCACTATCGCCGTGCGGGAAAAATGGGGTCGCCAAGGGTAGCGGTTTCCGTTCGGCGAGTGCGCGAACGGCGGGTAGACCCTAGCTACGAACGGAGTCTTGTACCTATCCTTCTCCGGTTTCGCAGTTTTTTGGGAATCCGCTTGACACGCCGTGCAGGCTTGGTTGATACTTAGCAGCACCGATTCGCGCCGATGAAGATATCCGAGAATCGGCTGCGGCAAGTTCTTCAAGGAGGAAAAAATGACGTTCTTCGCAAGAGCGCTCGTGGCGGGCTGTATTGTCAGCTTCGTTTTCGCCGCTTCTGGCTCGCCTGCGCTGGCTGATCCAGTTCCGGCCTACACGCGTGTTGCGGAGGGTTCTACTCCCACACATCGGTCGCAGACGGACCGCGCAACTGGTGACATATACGTTTACATCGGGGGAGCCTTCCCGCCTGGAACCCACCTGGCCACCTTCCAATACCTTTTCGATCTGACGACTGAGGGTAACACGACCGGTTACATTACCCCGCTTTTGTTCCAATTCGCTCCTGGCGAGGAGTGTACTGTCTTCACCCTTGTCGGCATAGGTAGGGGTTTCGAGGTTGAGCTCAAATCGGCTCCGCAGGCTATTCCGTTCGAGATCATCGAAGGGATCAAGGCGCCCACCAACGCGCACTTTACGTTCGGCTTCATCAATGCGCTTGTGGATTCGAGCGGATCTCTGGTCGAGACGAGTTCGGGCGTAATCGATTTTGACAACCCTAGTGATGGCGGTGAGGGCGTAGGGGGTACTGGAACGCTGAACGGTTGGGGGGCTTCGAGCGCGGCTAGCCCCGTAGCCACTCTAGGGACTACTTTCGCGGTCTCGGGCTGCACCGCGGACGAAATCTTCATAAACCCTACTCGGACCTACTCTGCGGCAGCGACCGGCATAATCGCCGCACAATAGCGGGCATCCACAACGATTTGTTCTTTGGCTTGGACATCGGCGGCGTGTCCACGAAAGCACTCCAGAAAACCAAGCTTTCCGGCTGAGCAGATCGTTAGGTCCTGCATCAGCCGGTGGGCCCAAAATCAAGGCGCCAGTCCTTCCTCCGACTCGCCGCGTGCCGAACTCAACAGTGCCTTAGCTTGCCTAATAGGCAAGGCGGTTTTCCCGGTCATATTCTGTGCCGGATTGGGTGGTATATATCTCGTCTGGTGCAAGCTTCCGTCGGTTTAGGATTAGGACATTCAGACCGTTTGATTCCTCGAAAGGCCTGCCGCCTCTCACGGTATGGCCGCGGGGCAGGCCGCGCTCCTTGAACAGGCGCTCGAAGGCCGTGAAGGCGATAGCTTCGTTCCGAGGGACTGGAAGTAAAGGTTTTTTCGCATTCTTCAAACACAGTTGTTAACCATCTGTTACAGCGAGTGTTACAGCATGAAAGCGATAGAGAGGCATCTTTACCCTGCATCCCTGCGCTCTTACAAACTTCTTACAAAGCCCCCACAGTATTCCAACATATCGTTCCCGTTTTCATGATTTAATTAAAGAATGGGGGAAACAATCATAAATATACACAATCTTCAGAATTTCATGTTGTTGTATGCTATGAGCGGTGATCTGGATAAATTGACATCTATTGTCGAAGATGTGACGCCGGAAATGGCGAAGCAGATCGATTCATCGATTATAAAAAAGAGTTTCGGGTGTGTCGTGTATAACTATGCAGATAACCCCGAAAGAGCAGACCGGCTCATAGATATATTTCTGAAACATATGGGCTCCGTTTTATATCCCGATTTACTTCACGACAATCTTTTCCTCGCATACAATACAAAGAATGAAGGCCCTCGCTTCGAAGCCGAAAAGCCTGCGGGTCAGCATGATCCCGCTTCGGCGTAGGGGATGGCACCATCCCGCGAAGGACAAAGCGGGACGCACCACGCGCCGTAGTAGAAAAGGCCTATCCAACGCACAAAAGGCTAAGGCCGCTGTAGCGCCCAGTTTCTCCGATGCTGCGCTGTACGCGCACGAAAAAACAAAAGAACCACGGCCCCCTTTTCCTCAAGCCACCAGCGTATTGCTGCCCTCCGCGCCGGCAAGGGTCACGATGAACGCGGCACAATGCGACGCGAGGGATGCACGGCGAGTAAATCACCGAGCCGTGGATGCCGCGCCCTTGCGCCCGCTCCAGGCCGCTGAAGAAACCACCTCTGTCCTGATAAGAAGAAAAGGGGGCTGAAGGCAAAGGCCAGAAGCGCGTGCGGCTACGCGGCGGGCGCTTCTGGCCGTGGCCTTAAGCCTCGACTTCTCCGGTTTACGGGCGGACTGAATCTCGAATCGCAAGAATCGGGAAGACACCATCACTAAAATTCTCGTAGACTTGCCTCGTATCCGAATCAGAGGGGTTCCCGTGTCCGAATCCGAAAATCATTTTCGTGTCACTCTGCAGCTTACGCTGACTTCCGCGCTTACGTTTTTGGAAGGCCTTGACCACAATCCGGTGGGAGCTACAGTCGACCTTCCCACGCTGCGACGACGCCTTGCAAAGCCGCTCGGAATTACTGGCCTTGCTCCCGAACGGGTAGTTGAGGAACTAGTGCGAGACGTAGAGGGTGGCATCCTAGGCTCTGCAGGGGGGCGATTTTTTGGCTGGGTGATTGGGGGCTCCTTGCCGGCGGCGTTAGCCGCCGATTGGCTCACTGCGACCTGGGATCAGAACGCAGCTCTGCATGCCTGCGCACCGGCGGCTGCTGTAGTGGAGGAAGTCGCTGGCGCGTGGCTGAAGGATTTGCTTGGGTTGCCACAGCACGCCAGCTTTGCTCTCACGACCGGTTGTCAGATGGCGCACGTGACCTGCCTGGCCGCCGCGCGGCACGCATTACTCGCACGACAGGGCTGGGATGTGGAGGAAAAAGGACTTTCCGGCTCACCGCGGTTGCGCATCCTGACCAGCAGCGAACGCCACGGCTCGATCGACCGCGCCGTGCGTCTCCTGGGTATCGGTAGGGAACAAGTTATCGACCTGCCTGCTGACGAACAAGGACGGATCGTGCTGACGACCCTAAAGGCGGCTCTTGGGGAACAGGCAAAGCAGGCCGCTCCCACCATAGTGCTTCTTCAGGCGGGTGACATCAATATCGGGGCGTACGATGACTTCGAGCAAGTGGTGCCGCTCGCCCGGCACTATGGAGCTTGGGTACATGTGGATGGAGCTTTTGGCTTGTGGGCTAAAGCCAGCCCAAGTTTTCGGCATCTGCTCCGCGGCGCGGAAGGCGCGGACTCTTGGGCTACGGATGGACACAAATGGCTTAACGTCCCCTATGACTGTGGATACGCCTTTGTGGCGGACCCCGAGGCACATCGAGGCGCCCTGTCACATCGGGCTCCCTATATCACCCACGACCAGAATGCTCGTGACCAGATCGACTGGAATCCGGAATGGAGCCGGCGAGGGAGAGGGTTTGCGACCTATGCTGCGCTTCGACAACTGGGTGCGAAAGGAGTGGAGGAACTCATCGAGCGCTCTTGCGCTCACGCGCGTTCGCTGGTCCTGCAAGTCGGCGCCCTGCCTGGGGCCGAGGTGCTCTGGATACCTGTATTAAACCAGGGCCTTGTCCGTTTTCTCGACACCGCGGCGAGTGCGACCGAGACCGACCACGACCGGCGCACAGACGAAGTCATCGCTGCTCTGCAGACGACAGGAGAGGCTTTCTTCGCGGGGACCACGTGGCGCGGGCGGCGCGCGATGAGAGTGAGCGTCTGTAACTGGCGAACCAACGAAACCGACGTGGCCCGAGCCGTCGGCGCACTGGAATCGATTCTAAAGACGCACGTCGTGTGTTCTATTAATTCATGAAAACTAGTCTAGCAAGATGCCATAAGACGGACTCTACGAAGAGGATAGACTCGTCTGGGAAGTTCTCTCGAAACTGAAGTTGAAAGCTCAACAGACCCTAATGGAAAAACGTCAATGCGCGACCGTCAACGGACGAAGCGAGTACCGGCGAGGAGCCGGAAGCTGGATGGTACCGTCGCGGTGCCGATTGCGACGAGCAGCAGCGCTATGCACACCACCGCGAACCAATCACCGAAGCGCCCGTACAGTGTGGCCGCGTTCGCCACCGGGACATCGGCTGTTGCAATCACGAAACCCGAAGACGACCCGGCGCGTTGCAGCAGAACACTTCCGCGATTATCCGTAACAGTGAGCAAGCCGTGGCGCGCTGCCCGCGCGACGCTGAATCCGCTCTCGACGCCACGCATCACCGCCATGCGTCCATGCAGCCATCCATCCACATCGAAGTCGAACGCGGGTACCAGCAGCAGTCCCACCTTGCGCGCGCCGTAGTCACGGCTCAGACCGGGGAAGTCAAGGTCCTTGCAAATCTGGACACCCTCCACACCCGTTGAAGCGGGCAGTGTCGTAATCCATGTCCCCGCCACGATGCCATCTTCGAGCCTCGGTATCAGGTGATGCTTCTCGTAACGCGCTTCCAGTTCTCCCGACGGGGCGAATACTAACGCCTCATTTAACATAGGCGGCTTCAGGCCTGCTCTCAGTCCGACGACGACTTCAGTTCCGCTCCGTTTAGCCGCTGCACTCATGATCTGAGCGGCCGTCGCCGCCGCCGTCGGCGAGACGGGGCCGAGGTCCTCCGGCAGTACCGCCACCTGCGCTCCATGAGCGGACTCAATTTGCGTGGCATATCGTCGCAGAATAGCGAGCGCATGCTGATCGTCCTTTGCCCAGTGGTCCTCCTCCGCATCCGAGCTGATCAGGGCGACTCTCAGCGTTCCGGTTGCGTGCAAGTCCGAGTGGAGGCGCCACTCGCCGAACGCGAGCACGGCGGCGAGCGTCACGGATACACCTGCGGCGAGCGCTGTTCTAGACCTCTGGCCGCTGCGGGGGAGGAGCAGAATGGCGCCCGTCGCACTTACCAGCAGGAGCATGAAGGCGACGCCCCACAGTCCGGTAAGCGCGGCAACCTGCAGCAAGGGGAGGCAGTCCATCTCTGAATAGCTCAAGCTGCCGAATGTGCCGTGGGGAGAGGTGCACGCGTTCAAGAATTCGTAGGCCACCCAGGCGCAGGGGAACCCCAACGCCGCCTGCCACAACGAGCCCCGACGCAGACAAAAGCGCCAGAGCAGCACAGCCACCCCAAAGGCGGCCGACGGAATCACCAATGCCGAGACCACAACAGGCAGCGGTAAGCCGATGACGCCGTGAGCGTAAAAAAACGTGTTGGCGCTTCCGAGCAGGAATGCCAGAATGGCCACCATGAAGGCAGCCCACGCCGGAGCGCCGGACGCGAAGAGCAGGATCGGAATCGGAGCGAGCCAGGTCAGATACCAGATCGGGTTAAGACCAGTGCCGAAGTACAGGAGGATGCCGGAAGCCAGGGTGCTGGCAATGCCTTTGCTCCAAGCGAACGTCCCGATCAAGGAAGCCCCTTCGCCGCGGACTTAGCCAGTTCGAGAAGCTTCAACGGCCAAACTCTCGTTTCCATGGACGAATCAGCCTCATCCCCCACATCGGGCGACCGGGACTCAAGTTCAGCTCCCGTAGTCGTCGTGTCGACGCACCCAGTACTGTCCACGGCCTTTCTCGTCCCGGCCTTTTGGCGTGAGATCAAGATAGTTGTAGGCCGTATTCATCAGGTCGATACCACGGGCATGCGTTGAATACGTGTGAAACACGCCACCCTCGGAGTCCTTGTAAAAGACGCTGATTCCCTGTTCTTCGGGTGTTTTCTTTTCGTGCATTGAAAAGTTGTACAAAACCTTATTCCTCAGATCCTCCGGTGTGAAGGACACGTGGTAGTCGAAGTTGAAGTCCGTTCCGGACGAAGACACCCACTTGAAATTCCAGCCCATCCGCTTTTGGTATGCGGCCAGCTTGCTGTATGGCGCGCGGGAGACGGCTACCATCGTCACATCACGCTGGTTCAGGTGCACGATGATGCCGTTGAAATTGTCGGCCCAGAAGGAGCAATGCGGGCAGCCCGCATTCCAGTCGGGGCCAAACATGAAGTGATAGACCAGAAGCTGGCTCCTGCCGTCGAACAGCTCCGGCAGGGTTTCTTCTCCATTCTGCCCCTCGAAAACATAATCTTTTGTGACGGCCTCCCATGGAAGCTCGCGGCGCTGTTGGCTCAGTTCGTCTCGGAGCCGCGTAAATTCCTTTTCTTTCACCAGGAACGCCCGTCGAGCGGCGATCCACTCTTCCGGCGAAACCACAGGGTGGTTCGTGATTCCACTACCGCCGTCTTCCGTTCCGTGCTTGGTCATTGCTCCTCTCGATTCCCGATCAATCTAACTCTAAGGGCCTTCCAAAAAGGCGAACACGATGGTCATCGTAAGGCAAAGATTGATGCGGAGGCAATTTCTCGATTCAGACAACCGCATCCTGCTGATTCGGATACGATGCAACAGTTTACGAAATGTTGTATTGACCTGTCTTCCCGATTCTTGCGGTTCAAACTCATTTGCGCTCGTAAGGAACGGAAAGCGTACGGTGTGTCCGCTGAGGCGCGAGATCAGTCATTTAATCATTTAATCCTTTCCCGGCCGCCCGCGCGATGGCGCGCTGATGAATAAACTACCCGCCTAAACGCCCCCGGTCGCGGAGGCTGCATCTTCCCGCGAGAACTCGGCGCTGTTTTGTGATTCCTGGGCAGTCGCTTTCGCGTCGCCTCGCTTCTGAATTAGATCGCAAGTTCCGGGTAGAATGCTCCGCACCAATAAGTCTAGACTGGTGCTTTCCGCGAGTTACCTAAGGAGCCGGAATGTCGAAGCACATCGGAATTGTCGCGTGCAGCCCTCCCGGTGCGGCGCTGTGCTACCAAGCGATCCTGACTGAAGCCGCTGCGACGGGGATGAACCCGGAGGTCAGCATGCACGCCCATCCATTCCTCGTCTATATGAGCCATATCGAATCGAGCGACTGGAAGAAAGTTGCAGACTTGATGCTGTCTTCGGCAGAAAAGCTGACCCGCGCCGGCGTCGAGTTCCTGATTGCTCCGTGTAATACCATTCACCATGCGTTCGAAATGGTCTCGAGTTGCTCACCGCTTCCGTGGCTGCATATCGCCGATGAGGTAGCTTCAGCAGCGCGGCGATCCGGTTACCGGCGTCTGGCTTTGCTGGGAACCAGGAAAACGATGGAGGGCAACGTATATCCAGTCAGGCTCGCCGCAGCGGATATCGAGTTTCTGGTACGGGTGGAGCAAAACCGGTCAGCGTTATGTTGCACCGAGCTGCCGCTGCTGTTCGGAGAAACGCTCACCCGGCTCCCCTTGCGGGATTCGACCCGAATTCTCGCGACAGCAGCATTGCGGAGGACAACGTGTTGAATCCGGAAAACTGCTGGGACGCGGTCCAGAAGCGCGATGCGAGCCAGGACGGGCAATTCTACTACGGAGTTTTGACCACCGGAGTGTACTGCCGACCGTCATGTCCCGCGCGCCAGGCGCTCCGCAAGAACGTTCGTTTTTACGAGACCCCGGCGGATGCTGAGCGGGAAGGACTCCGCGCCTGTCTGCGTTGCCGGCCCTTGGCGGCCACGGGGAAAGATCCGAATACTGCTCGCATCGGCGAGACCTGCCGGTACCTCGAAATGAACGCGAATGCGCCGCTGAAGCTCGCGGACCTCGCTGCAAGGGTAGGATTAAGCCCGTTTCATTTTCAACGAAGCTTCAAAGCCATCGTCGGCGTGTCGCCCAAGCACTACCTGGAAGCTCTCCGTGTCAAGAAGCTCAAGACTAGTCTTCGCCAATCGTCCGGCGTCACCGAAGCCGTATACGACGCTGGCTTCGGTTCTTCCAGCCGCGTCTACGCGCGCGGCGATACGCGGCTCGGAATGACTCCAAATCAGTACCGTCAGCACGGGCACGGCGTGACAATCACCTACGTCGCCGTAGAATCGGCGGTAGGCTTGATGATGATCGGTGCCACCGATCGTGGCCTATGCTTCGTGCAGTTTGGAAGTTCTCGGAAGGAACTCCTGAACGCGCTCCGGAACGAATACGCCAAGGCGGAGCTGACCCCGATGCGCCAGCCCGGCCATCCTGATTTTCAGACCTGGATCAATGCTCTCACCGATCACCTTGCAGGTAAGCAACCCCACCTGGACCTGCCTCTGGACATCCGCGCAACCGCATTTCAAATGCGCGTTTGGACGTATCTCCAATCGATTCCGTATGGCGAGGTCCAATCGTATGGCGAAGTGGCTGCCGCGATCGGGAAACCCAAAGCCGTCAGGGCAGTCGCAAGCGCCTGTGCCCGCAACAACGTAGCCCTGGTGATCCCCTGTCATCGAGTCATTCGCGGGACCGGAGAAATGGGTGGTTATCGTTGGGGCCTGCCCCTTAAGCGAACGCTAATCGACATCGAACGCGCGACCTCGCGAAATCTATGAATCTCCCTTGGCTTAGAGACGCTACCCAGGATTTGCGCTATGGCGTCCGCTCACTGACCCGGACCCCCGGCTTCGCTATTGTGACAGTCCTCATCCTGACGCTCGGCATCGGCGCGAATACGGCGATATTCTCTCTAGTTAATGCATCATTGCTCGCGCCGCTCCCATTTGAGAAGCCGGAAGATCTTTTCGTGCTGTATCAGAGAACGCCTGCCACGGCCCGTTTCACAGTCTCCTATCCAAACTATCTAGACTGGCAGCGCGAAAATCAAACATTCGAGAGCATGGCGGCATGCCGCTCGGAGGATGTCGTCATGTCCACACAGGAACGGGCGGAGAATCTGCACGGAGCCATGATCTCCGCGGAGCTTTTCGCAACGCTGGGCATCAGACCGGTCGTCGGACGCTCCTTTGAGACCGCCGACGACCGCGTCGGCACCGGGCGCGTTGTCATGCTCGACGAGGATTTTTGGCGGCACCGATTCGGTGCTTCGCCTTCGGCTCTTGGCAGTGTGCTTCGCTTGAAAGGTCTTTCCTATACAATCATCGGGGTCGCGCCTCGCAGTCTGCACGCGCTCGGCCGACTCGTTGGGCCGGCAAACGTTTACCTTCCGTTAGGTCAGTGGGACGAGCCCAGCTTTCGCGACCGCAAGGTGACAACCGGGATGGTGGTGGTCGCCAAAGGAAAACCGGGTATTTCAGCGGGCGCCGCGCGCGCTGATTTGAGCAGAATCGCCGCAAACCTCGCGGCTTCTTACCCGGCCGCCGATCGCGAGGTCGGGATCACCATGGAGGGGCTCAAAGAAACGCTGGTGTTTCGCGTGAGAACAACCTTGCTCGCCCTATCCGGCGCAATAGTTTTTGTACTGCTGATCGCCTGCGCGGATGTGGCGAATCTCGTCCTTGTCCGCTCAACCGGACGCCTCCGCGAATTTACCACCCGGACAGCGCTCGGTGCCGGGACCGCCCGTTTGGCCAGGCAACTATTAGCGGAGACCCTTCTGCTGACAGCGCTCGGCGGCATATTTGGCATGGCTCTGGGGCTCTTGGCATTGAAGGCCATGATCGCGGCGATTCCGACCGATATTCCTCAAGTTGCGGAAACCAAATTCGATCATCGAGTCCTGCTTTACGTGTTCGGTCTATCCGCGTTGGCCGCGCTGATATGCGGCGTTGCCCCTGCGCTGCGTATACTTCGGCAGGATCTAAATGAAGCGTTGAAGCAGGGAGGCCGCGGATCGAGCAGCCGAGGCCATCGCACCCAAGCAGCATTTGTTGCGGTTCAGATGTCGCTTGCGATGGTACTCCTGGTTGGATCGGGCCTGATGATTCGCAGCGTTGCGAATCTCTGGAACGCCAATCCTGGTTTTGACCCACGCCATGTGCTGACATTTCAAGTGATGCCGCCGTTTTCGGTAACCTCCCACCCATCCGCGATTCGGGCCTCATTTCGAAACCTGGCCGGACGGCTGGAGGAACTTCAGGGCGTCGAGACCGCGTCCGTCATGCTCGACCCTCTTCCTTTGAGCGGTGTGGCCGACGTGGTGCAGTTTCAACGCGAGTGTCAGCCTCCGACCGATGGAAAGTTTAAACCCTCGGCGATCTGGTATCACGTTGGACCGGACTATTTCCGCGTCATGCGGATTCCTTTTCGTCGCGGTCGCTTCTTCACGCAACACGACGACGAGCATGCGCCGCACGTGATGATTATTGACGAGAATCTGGCGACAAGCATTTTTGGTCACGAGGATCCTCTCGGAAAACGGCTCGATATCGATTTCATTGGGCCGACCGAGGTCGTCGGCATTGTGGGGCACGTGAATCATTGGAACCCTGGAGGCGATCCAAGTGAATCTGTGACGCGGCAAATGTATTTTCCACAGGCGCAGCTCGCCGATAAATGGCTGACGTTATCGATAAACGGAGGATTCAGCGTCGTGGCCCGCACCCTGGGCGAACCGACCGCATACGCGGGCGCTCTTCTCAAGGCCGCCCGTGGGGAGGGCGATCAGGAGACCTATGGTGAACGATCCCTGGAACAGGTTCTGGAACACTGGTTATCTACTCGGCGTTTTTTGATGGTGCTGTTGTCCGTCTTTGCCTGTCTGGCGCTGTTATTGGCTTGCTCGGGCGTATACGGCGTTCTGTCCTACGTCGTCGAGCAACGGACGCATGAACTCGGCATCCGCATGGCGTTGGGAGCGCGGCGCGTGCACATCCTGCGCCTGGTTTTCGCCTACGGTGGGAAGCTTGTTTTGTACGGAATCGCGATCGGCATTGGCGTGTCTCTCGCGCTCGCACGGCTGATCGCCAGTCTGCTTTACGGTGTACAAACGAGCGATCCGTTCACCTTCACCACAGTTGTTATTGTTTTGATCCTGACGGCTGCCTGCGCCTGTTACCTCCCGTCTTGCCGCGCCATGCGCATTGACCCGATCATCGCGATCAAGTAGTTTATGACGACGGCCGCCCGATCCAACCGAACCGCCATGAGCACGACGGAAATCAGGACTTCACTCCGGAGCGCGGCGACGCGAGCCGATGAAATCGATTGGGAAACCGCGCTACAAAGCCTCGACGCGCATGGCAACGCCATAATAGAAAGGCTTCTTTCTCGGGAGGAGTGCCAGGCGATCTCCTTCCTCTACCCGAGAGACGACATCTTTCGCAGTCGCGTTGTGATGGGGCGACATGGCTTTGGACGCGGAGAGTATAAATACTTCAGCTATCCGTTGCCGGAACTTCTTGCGAACCTCCGCACCAGCGTTTATCGGCATCTCGTCCCGATCGCCAATCGTTGGAACGAAACCATGAAAATCGATGTACGGTATCCGGAGAAGCATATCGACTTTATCGAGCGTTGTCACCAGGCAGGCCAGACCCGCCCGACTCCGCTTCTGCTCCAGTATGGCGCCGACGATTACAACTGCCTGCACCAGGACCTCTATGGCGAGCATGTTTTTCCGCTTCAGCTAGCAATCCTCCTCTCCGAGCCCGGCGAAGATTTCACGGGCGGAGAATTCGTTATGACGGAGCAGCGCCCGCGGATGCAGACACGACCGATGGTCGTGCCGCTGCGTCAAGGGGACGGGGTCATTTTCGCGGTGCATCGCCGCCCTGTGAGGGGAACGCGCGGCACATACCGCGTGAACCTGCGACACGGAGTCAGCCGCGTTCTTTCTGGTCACCGTCACACGGTGGGTATTATTTTTCACGACGCGAAGTAGCGATGTCGGGCGAGCCCTCGTCACGGGTTCATTCGCGGTACGGCAGAACTCGGTGGCTATGGGTTTGGGCTCGCCCGGAGGTGGAAGTTTATCTTCGCGAACGAGCGCCAAACGAATGTGCTTGGCGTAAACGCGATGCTTTTGGGCTTGATTCGAGTATGCTGAGTTTGAATCTATCTCTTTTACTCACGAGGAGTTCGAGGATTGCGTATAGAATCTTTCAAGGTGTCGGTAGCTGAGCATGTCCTCTCAGATCTTAAAACACGCATTCGGAACACGCGTTGGCCTGATAGCGCACCCGGCGCTCCGTGGTCGCAGGGGACCGATCTTGAATGGCTGCGGAATCTGATGGACTATTGGGCTGAGGAATTCGACTGGCGCGCTCAGGAGCAAAGACTCGGTCAACTAGCGCAGTTCCGCATCGAGATAGATGGCGTTCGGATCCATTTCGTCCATGCCCGAGCACGAGGCGCTCGTGGAATTCCGCTGATACTAACGCACGGCTGGCCCAGCGCGTTCTTAGAGTACCTTCCGCTCGTGCCACTACTCACGGACCCGGCCCGCCACGGGATCGACGGTCCTGCATTCGACCTCATCATCCCATCACTTCCGGGCTACGGTTTCTCAGAGCGCCCGAGGTCTCCCGGTGTGAACTATCGATATGTCTCGGCACTTTGGCACCGACTCATGACCGAACTCGAATATGCGCGTTATGGGGCTGGCGGCGGCGATTTTGGCGCCGGTGTTGCCACGCTGATGGCGCTTGACAGGCCAGATTCAATCATCGGAATCCACCTGACCAACCTGGAGCTTGCCCCTTATATCGGTCCCGGATCACGAGCGTTATCGCCCGCTGAAAAAGCGTACGTCGAGACTTCCGACCTATGGTGGCAATCTGAAGGCGGCTACAAAGCGATCCAGTCAACGAGGCCGCAGACACTGGGCTATTCGCTCAACGACTCTCCGGCCGGACTGGCCGCATGGATTGCTGAGAAATGGAGATCGTGGAGCGACTGTCGTGGCGACCTCGAAGGGCACATTCCACGCGATCTTTTGCTGACGCTCCTGACTCTTTACTGGATCACCGGAACAATTACGAGTTCCATTCGCGACTATTTCGATAACCGCTGGCACGGGATTACGCTTGGACCGGAAGACTTCGTCCGCTCGCCCACTGCCATCGCCAACTTCACATCCCAATACGCCTTCGAAGGAGATGCACCGCGCGAGTGGGCTGAGCGCCTGTATAACGTCCAGCGGTGGACACCGATGGAGCGCGGTGGGCATTTCGCTCCCACAGAAGAACCCGTGGTTCTCGCCCGCGACATTTCAGCTTTTTTCTCTGGTTTGATTTAGGAAACACAGGCGAGGTTGAGAGAACACGGCGACCATGTTCGCGTTTCCTTCCGGCTCTCGGTGCGACGTACTCGTTGCTGCGCGCACAAAAATACTAGAAACGAGCCGGTTGACCGCGATCCGCAATGCCGGATTAATCCGACTTGCGGGCGTGGAATCGTCTGGCTTTCATACGGTTGCCGCAGACTCTCATGTCGCACCAGCGGCGGCTGTGGTTCTTGCTGGCGTCAAGGAAGAGCCAGCGGCAGGTGTCGCTGGCGCAAGATCGCAGTTGCGAGGTCCGGTCCGACAGCAGGAAATCCTCCGTTTGCTGCGCGAGCAGCCACACGGGGGCCGCAAGCTGACAGTCCAGGCCACGCCAGCGCCAGACGGGTCGAAGGTTGTTAGGAACGAGATGGCGGTGAAAACCGGCTTGTCGAAAGTAGTCCTCAAGGGTGACCAGGGCGGAGGCCGATAGATTCTTTTGGGAGACTTGGGCATAGGCTATTGTGGCCAGAGCTTCGCGCAGTTCTTTCACCTGGCGGAGCACCTCGGCGCGCTCGCCTTCGGAGGCGTCAAGAGACTTGAGCTTTTTGGCTTGGCGCGCGGTTAGCAGTCCCGACTGGGAGGCGAATCTGAGGACATCATCGTAGCTGGCCAGCAATTCTTCGGGGCCGACCTCGTAAAAGCGATTGTCGAGGCTGTTGACCAGATCGAGGGCGATGTGACCGGCCACGAGTTCGAACGGCTCTGGAATCCGTTGTTCCGGGGTCGCCATATCTCTCTAACCTCCAATATCTATTTTACAGGTTATATGCTACCGTGGTGATAGTAACCGCCCATGAACATTTTAACGGTTAGAACCACCGCGACGCAAACGCCGATCAAACCGATCTGGAAGCGATTCAACTTCCAGACGATTCTGGCGTTCTTCGCGATTTATGTGATTTGGGGATCTACGTTTCTGGCCATACGGACGGCAGTCTTGCTGGCTCCGCCGTGGTTTTGTGCAGGTGTGAGGTTTTTTGTCGCCGGCACGGTCCTGTTCGTTTTCGCGCTCCTGCGAGGTAGGCATTGGCCGTCCTTGCGAGAGTGGCGAAGCCTGGTAATCATCGGCATGCTGATGTTTTCCATTACGTACGGTGCGCTGTTTTGGGGCGAGCAGTATGTGCCGTCCGGCATCACTGCGGTGCTGGAAGCTACGCTACCCCTGATGACGGTGCTGCTCGAGGTCTTTGTGCTGCGGCAGCAAAGGTTTCGCTGGCGCGTGCTTCTAGCCGTGGCGGTAGGATTTTGCGGCGTAACCATGATGATGTTCAAGGGTGGGCAATCGAGTTTTAGCTTCGGTGTGTTTCCGTGCCTGGTGATTCTAGGCGGATCGGCTAGCTGGTCTTTGGGGACCGTGCTGACCCGATCGCTGCCGCTGCCTAATTCGCGCCCGGTGACAGCCGGAGCCGAGATGATGCTGGGGGGGGCGGCGCTTATGATGCTTTCGCTAGCTTCCGGAGAGCTGCGTCCATTTCCTGTGATTCCCCCCAGGGCTGCGTTCGCGCTGGTGTACTTGATCGTGGCGGGATCGCTGGTAGCGTATACGGCATTTGTGTGGCTACTGGAACGGATGCCGGCCAGCCGTGTGGCCAGTCATGCTTTCGTGAATCCGGTTGTAGCGCTTGCGCTGGGGTATTTCTTGGCTTCGGAGGAAATTACTCTACGGACTTTGCTGGGCGCGGTGCTGGTGGTAGGGAGCGTGGTTTTGACGATGAGGGATGCGGGATCATCCCCTGTCTTGAAAGGGCGAATGGACTCTGACGCCCCTCAAGGAAATCGGTGATCTCATGGCCACGTATGCTTGATACGAGGAACGCCTGAGCTGCCCCGGCAGCGCGGAATATCCCGTTGAGCCGTTGTATGCGCAGATCCTTCAAACACGCCGCGATGCGAAAAGACTCCAAAAAGAACATGCTGCTGCTTTCGGGAAGCAAGGCGACCGGGAATTTGCCGGACGGGGTCAAGCCGGGTTTCCTGGAGTTCGCGGAACCCTGGATCAAGAAGTTTTTCGCCAAGGCGGTCGCCGATACAGAGCCAGTTCTTTTCGTGCCCTATGCGCGGCCCAGCGGCGAGAGCGAGGTTAGCTATTTCAAAACGGTCCAGAGCCGGTTCAAAGAGATGGGAATCGACACCGTCTGCGCGCCGGAAGCGGGCATCACGGCGAAGGACCTTAAAAACATCGGCGGTATCTTCATCGGCGGCGGCCATACCTATACCCTGCTGCATAAATTGCAGCAAAACGGCGCGCTAGAGCTGATCCGCCGGAAAGTGGAAGCCGGGTTGCCCTACCTGGGCAGCAGCGCCGGCACGATGATCGCCTGCCCCACCATCAAGACCACCAACGACATGCCGGGCGCAGCGCATGACGTGATCGACCTCAAGGCCCTTGGCCTGATCGGCGCGCAGCTCAATTGCCATTACATGAACGACGCCATGCACGACCCGAAACACCAGGGCGAAACCCGCGATACGCGCCTCAAGGAATTCTGCACGCTCAACCCCGGCATTTCCGTGCTCGGTCTTTTCGAAGGACAGGCCCTGCGCATCGCTGGGAACAAGACGCATATCCTCACCTCCGAGCGATGCCGCGGCACGAAACCGCCGGTCTTCATCGACGACAGGTGCGAGGAAGTCACATGCGAGATCGGCGTCCCCAAAGACGTCTCGCAGGTTTTCGCGGTGAGCAGGCCCCCAGCCCGCAAAGGGAAGCTGCCGGCCGGAAGGATGCCGCGGGGAAAATGATCGCGGTGATTCTAGCCGATAGTGGCGAAAGAGATGTGACCACAGCTTTGTTTTCCGCAAATGTCACGAATGAATCGCGTTGGCCCAGGAATCGAGAACGAGACGGCCGCAATCGTCGCGGAGCGCCTGCGGCCGGTATTGGAATGACGCGGCCTTCGCGTAATCCCCGGTTGGGCCTGGAGCTTACCTCCTTCCGCGCTCACTGTCTCGGCTCTGCTTCGGGTCGAACGCCCAGGCCCTGCGGCGCGCCTTCGCGGATTCAAGCCTGACAGTTTTGGCCCTGCGGCCTGCCCCTTTCGCCTTTTTTTAAAGCGTATGCGACCCGTGCCCGGCTTCAAGGGCAAGTGAACGCGCAAGCCCAGCGCGCCCTTGACGCCGTGCCGCGCGGCCGCTGAAGAAACGCCTTGTTCCAATTACCCGAAAAGAGGGTATAAAGAAAACGGGACGAGGATGCGCCCGGCTTTGCGCGGGACGCGCTGCGACGCGCTTCGTTAAACTATCGTGCTGTTCTATTCATTCGCAATGAGAGGCAATCTTGTCATTTTCCAATGTATACGACGATTCGGAGAGAGCGGGAGCCTATGCGACCCTCGAGTTCCCCGGCACCTACTATCTGGCATATCGCGATTTGCCCGCGATCATCGCCAAGTACGTCACCGGCCGCGAAGCTCTCGATTTCGGCTGCGGTGCCGGCCGCTCCACGAGGTTCCTGACGGACCTCGGCTTCAATGCAAGTGGCATCGACATATCGCGCAGCATGATCCAACTAGCTAAGAACGTCGATCCGGGCGGAACCTATCGACTGGTCGACGACGGCGACTTCAGCGCCTTCGAGACTGCCCGCTTCGACCTCGTTCTGTCTGCATTCGCCTTTGACAACATTCCCGGTGTCGCCAAGCGCGGTGCGTTGCTAAGCGGCCTGCGGCGCTTGCTGAAAAACAAAGGCCGTATCGTCTTGCTCGGCTCCACACCTGAAATCTACACGCACGAGTGGGCGTCGTTCACCACGAAGGATTTCCCGGAAAACCGGCATGCGAAGAGCGGGGACACGGTCCGGATCGTGATGAAGGATGTCGAGGACAACCGCCCCGTGGTGGACCTTGTCTGGTTCGGCCAGGACTACGTGGATTTGTTTGCCGCAGCCGAACTCGCCCTCATCGCTCACTACACGCCACGCGGGCGCGAAGATGAGCCCTACGAGTGGCTGACCGAGACCTCGATCGCTCCGTGGGTCATTTATGTCCTGGGTAAGAAGAATCTCTAGCGGGTGCCCTGACGTTCACAGATGCCACACAGGACCTCAAGAATCATGCTCACCATCCGGCCCGCGGGAGCCGCCGAATCGCCGCCGCGATCTGGAGCCTCGCATGCAAGCCGTGCATGCCGAAGTCGGATCGAGGACCGCATCGGCGCGTACCGCGATTGCGGCCGTTCGCGGTGTCAAGATAGGATCACCGGTTCAAGGCGCGGCCGACCCTTAGGACATGGGTCCTCATCCACACAGAACCGGGGTCCGCTTCGGCTCGCTAGGGATGAAACATGAATTCTTCGTAGACTCCCGGATCTATCGGCGACGGACCATCGCCAGCGATAACAAGCCGGCCAGCGCCTCGATCAGCCGCTTGGGGATGAAAGCGGCCAAGTCGGTCCGAGCCGCAACGTGAAGCGCTTGCAGGTAGCTGGGTACCGTAAGCGCGATCTGCCGTTCAACCCCATGCCCAAGGAGCCAGGCATCCACCGGATCTTCCCGCTGGCCTCGTCCGACGACGGCTACGTGCCGGGCTTTCAGGAATCCGTCAAGCGTACGCAGCCGCCGTCGCAACTTGTGGCCGCGCCGTACCGCCACTGCCTCCGTGTCGCCGAACAGCCTCTGCCGCTTGAATCCGCGGACCTCGCCATCCGTGCAAGCGATGATCAGATCCACTGATCGAGCCAGTTCTGCCGCCATTGTCGCGAGCCCACGCCACGGCGCCACGGTCAGCCGAACGCCCGGGGCTTCCTTGCCGATTTGCCCGAGCAGCCGGGGCATGACCAAGTCCACCACATGATCCGGCATCATGAGCGCGAATCGGCGGGTGCTGGTTTCCGGATCGAACCGGAATGCCGCAAACGAGATCGACAAAGCATAATTGTTCGGCTATCATTGGCTCGATGATGAAGGCCGTATTGAAATTGCCTCTGATACCAGAAGACTCCGGCGTGCGGAAGCGGGAGGTGAGGGGGCTAGGCCTGAACCGAAAATATAGATCAAAAATGGGATTGAGATGCTGACACAAGCGTACAAGAAACGAAAGCCTAGGCGCACTAATGCCGAGATCCTTGCCTGCCACCAGCGGGCGACGGCGTTCCATGAGGCCGGACACGCGGTTATTGATATCGCGCTCCTCTTGTGCCGCGGCGTCGAAGACACCGCCAATGCGCTGCGGGAGTGGCTGTGCCTGGATACACGTGATCGCCTGGCGGCGCCTCTGGCTTGGGCTGCCGTGGAGCGTTTGGCCGATGCCCTCGAAGCGCGCAAGACGCTGGGATACAGGGCCCAGCCAAGAAAGGGAAGCGCCCATACAAGACCCTCCGAATTCCACACAGTGTTCTGGAGCGAGTTCACAAACGCCTTCAGAGGTAACATGTCACCGGTATGCTAAACCTATACCGCCGCCACGTGAAGTCCTGCCGATTCTGGAACGGCAAGAGCACGAACGGCAACCGCAAGAATAACAATTGCCGATGTCCGGTCTGGGTGGACGGTTACTTGACCGGCGAGCGTGTCAATAAAACTCTCGATACCCGGAACTGGACGCGCGCGAAATCACCCGCGATTGGGAGATCGCGGGGAGTATCCAGCAGGAGACCCCGGCCGGAATGCCCGTCGCGGAAGCGTGTGCCGCGTTCCTGGCTGATGTAGGGGCGCAGCGGCTCTCCGATGCCAGTCTGAAGAAGTACCGTGTCCTGCTCATCAACCAGCGCAAGCCCGAGAATCGTGAAAAGCATTCGCCGTCGCTCTCGCAGTTTTGTGCCGAGGTCGGCCTCCAATTCACAACCCAGATCACGTTGCCGGATCTCAGTCGCTTTAGAGGGCAATGGAAGGATGGGGCCGTCTCGGGCGGGAAGAAGCTGGAGCGCCTTCGCGCCGTTGGCCGCTTCTTTGTGGATCGTGGCTGGTGGGCGGAGAATCTGGCGCAGAAGCTCAAACGCCCCAAGGTCAAGGATGCGCCGACGATGCCATTTACGCAGGACGAGATGTGCGCCCTGCTGGCAGCCTGCGAGCAGTATACCGACTGGCACGGACAAACCGGCCAGGAGAATGCCTACCGCCTCCGATCCTTCATCTTGTTTGCGCGGTACTCCGGTTTTCGTATCGGCGATGCAGCGAGCTGCGCGGTGGACCGGCTGTCTGGTAATCGCCTGTTCCTCTACACCCAGAAGACCGGCGTGCCGGTTGTACGTCCCGCTTCCGCCGTTCGTGGTTGAAGCGCTCGCAGCGTGCCCTCGTATTAGCGAACGCTAGTGGTTTTGGACTGGCGTGGGTTCGAAAGAGACGCCGGCCGGCAACTGGCGCCGCACCTTCTGTCGCCTGTGTGAAATCGCCGGCGTACCAGGGGGCCACCCGCACCGGTTCCGCGACACCCTGGCGGTGGAACTTCTTCTCGATGGCGTACCGATGGAGCGCGTCTCCATCTTGCTGGGGCACTCGTCGGTGAAGATCACGGAGCGGCACTACGCTCCTTGGGTGCGCGCGCGTCAGGAGCAGCTCGAATCGGACCTTGTGCGCGCGTGGAAGAACGATCCTATTGCGCAGAGGGAGATGCTCCGCGGCGACACGGCCCCGCGCGATAGCGCGAGCGTGCGAATGGTAGCGACATATCCGCGACACGAAAAGGGCGTAGTCCCTAACTAATGGAAAAAACGAGACTTACTCTGGTGAGCCGGGCGGGACTCGAACCCGTCAAGGGTATTGATAACACGTAACTTATTGATTTCATTATTCGCCGGAGTCGGGCGAGTCGTGGGGTTCACGGTTTCATCGTACAAAATCCCGTACAGGCTCCGCATCAGTAAAGGCTATGCGCCGACTCCGTATAGTCCGCATTCCCGGTTCTGACGAAGTAACGGCCCGTGTGGATGTCCCGGTCGAGAAATTTCTCGCGGTAGAGCGCTTCGGCAAGCGGTACCTGATCCGTCGTCGGCATGAAGCCGAGACAGGTGACGTTCTTGGTTCGCTGGGCCGTCTCCAGCTCCATCCGCAACTGCTCCTTACGGTGGTTGAACCGCTCCTGATCGGCCCGTTCCTTCCGGCCACGCGCTCCCGATAGCAGATCCTTTCCGATGTCGTAAGCGTCTTTGAGTGCCCCCATCACCAAACCCTCCAGCCTCCAGGGTACCGCCGGACTCGCGTAAACGGGCGGTGCCTGCGGGTAATGCACTAAAAGAGTTCCGCCTGGCGCTTCGCTTTTACTGTCTCAGATGGCAAAGGCTCAAAGCGCACCTTGCTGGCCTCAAGGTATTCGGCCTTCTGCTCGATAGCAATCCAGCGTCGCTTCAAGCCCTGCGCAACAACCCCAGTCGTATTTGAACCCGCGAAGGGATCAATGACGATGTCGTCGTCTTCGGTCAAGAGCTTGATGAAAAACTCTGGCAGGGCCGACGGGAAACGGGCAGGATGCATCTTGAGCCCAAGTTCTTTGCTTCGCTTCGCGTATTCGTCGTTCGCCGCATTATTTCCAAACTTGAGCATCGCATCGACAACAGGAAGGTCCATTTCATCGGCTATCCCGTCTTCGACGACGTTTCCCGGAATTGCCCCTTCACCAACCTTGTCGAAAGACGTCCGGATGACGTGTCCCGATGGGCGAACCGTTGCCTTCACGCCGCGGCGGTTCAGCCGGATCATATCCGGGCTGTAGGGCTTGAGGACGCGGGAGTTGCTCGCCTTCGGCCAGGGCGTTTTCGAAAACCACCATACATATTCCACGAAGTCCTTGATGCGGATGCGCCGTACCGTCACCCATCAACCGGCCATTGGGAGCAGTTCGCATTCACGGTCGGAAGCTGGCTCCTCCCTCGTGAGGGCGCACCGACATTAATCGAGATCATGCAGCCGGTCGCCATAACTCCGGATGCCTACTGGACGCAAAGCTTGGACGAGTGCATCGAATGGTTCCTGGCCGGAACTACGAAACGGCTTTACTCGTGATCGTGCCCCCCAGAACAGGACATTCCCAAAATGTTTTGGCGGTACAATGGTACATGTGCAGCAAACAACCAGCGAAACCGAACGCAAAGTAATCGACATTCTCACGGGGCATCCGGTGACCGAGGATGCACGACGCGACCCATCTACGCTGTCGATAAGGCAATGGAATGGGCGACTCAAGATACAAGGAACTTTGTTGACGATCTGGTGAAGCGTGGGCTGATACATTGGGTGCCCATCGTGGCGAACGGACCTATGTATAATCCGAAATCCTACTGGAAAGAAGGGCCGCTGAACGCGCGATAGCAAGTAAATCACCCCCTTCAAGTTGTGCTGACGACCTGGTAGAGCGGCGGAAAGAAACCGCTACTTCTCCGTGATACGCTTCCGAATCGTTTATGACACTCGCGTCGCACTGGCCCACGTTCCTGGATGGTGCAGTCGTTTTAGGAGTATTGGGCTGCATAGCGAAGGCTGCGGATCTCATCCTTGATTCACACCAACAAGCCCAATTTCAGCGGTTCATGGATCGCGTGACGCTACGGCTGATCGACCTGAACGTTATTAAATGGTACCCGCGTTTAAGGAACCCCGCTCTCAACATACCGATTTTTCTATTCATCGTTGGCACGGAGTGGCTCATCATCGCCAAACTTGGCCGCAACCCGAAGATTACTGAAAATCTGAAGACGTTACATGCCTCCGGATGGCAACCATACGCTCAACTGGCTTGTTTTCAATTTTTGATCTACCTGGGTATCGTGAACTGGTTAGCTCGAATTCGGCGCGCGTGGTTGTTTTGTGTTTCGACACTGCTTCCGGGTATATCTGCGATCCCTTTCATAATCATTTCGTTCTTGGCAATGGTGGGATGGATGGTCTTCGTTAGTACAGCGTTTAAAGATAATCCAACACTTTCTAGCCCCGCCACTTTTTTGGCCGTATTGTTCGGTGTGTTTGGGCTATTCGCGATTGCGGTGTTGTGGCTATATCTTTCTGGCATCATATTCTGTTTGGGCGCTATCGTGTTCGGCCTGTGGCTTTTTGTCGGATTCTTGCGAGGATTGTTTTGGCGTATAGCCACCTACGCAAAAGGTGCTTGGGCAGCAGCCTGGATTGTCGTAACAGTGATATTGGCGATGGCCGACGTGTATATGAAAGCGAAAGGATCATAAAGATAGATCGAGCCGAAGAGAACCTCTCGTTACCGATAATGGACAAGAAGGGGTAAAAGCCCGGAGAGCGGGCTTCGGAACTTGGTGGAGGACGGATACAACGGGTAAGCATCAGAGGCCTACCTCATGGCGCACGGCTTGGTACACAACCCAAGCCAAGGCTAGTAAAGAACCGATTTCGACAATATAGAGTTTGATCCTAAGGATCAATTCAAGGATGGGATCTCGCGAGCGTACATTCAATGAAGCTCCTAATTGTGATTAGGGGTACAGCCGAAGATGATGCAGAAAGCTGCTCCGCTCCGGCGTTTAAATTGTAGCATACAAAACCAACGACTACGCACAAATCTTGACGGTGAACCCTTTTTCCTGGAGCGCCCAGAGTCGCTTGCCATACTTCTGCATCTCGCCTTCGGTCATGATGATGTCGTGCCGTTCAGGGTGTTCCGCGTGCATCAGGCGCCGTCCTCAAGACGCACGCCGAAGCCTCGAACCTAACCAGTTCGATACGTCAGTACGGTCTTTCAAGGCCGGTGCCGGCGATGGATAAGCCCGGCATGTTCGCTCGGTAGTTGAGAACGTGTTTCCCGAAAGGGAACGGCTCTCGGCCGAGATCGTCCTCGAATTGAGGAGGATGGTAACGGATGCGATGATCGCCCTTTATGCAGGAATCATCGATCCGTTTGCGATGTACACACCCCAGCAGTTGGGCGGGGTTAAGGCAGCGAAGGATGAAAAGGGCAACAAGCTGCCAGCGGTGCGCGGTATATTGCCGGGGATCGGCTACGACGAGGTTCTAGAAGAAATCGTTGATAGTCGGCGCTACGGATTCGCCGTATCGTGCAAGAAAAATCGGACCCGCCGTACGGGGTTCGAAATTCCCGGATGGGTGGTTATTCTGTATCTAGATGAGCACCGGCCGCGCAGAGTAGCAGCGTAGTAGCACAAATGTCGTGAGACGTTTTTCGGGGGGGCTTCGGCCCCCCTTTTCTATTTCACCCGCACGAGCTTCGGCTTATCCCACGCAGAGGCGACCGCCTTTTCCAAGTTGGCCTGGAGGGATCTCACCCACGGGGAATAGTGCCGCTGGGTAATCCTGATATCTGAGTGCCCGAGGAGTATGGACACGTTCTCGATCGGCACGCCTTTCTCCAGCAGTCCCACGGCGAAACTATCGCGGAGACGATGCGGGTGGGCATTCTTGATACCGGCAGAGTTGAAGATACGGCGGAACGCTCGCCGGGCATTTCCCGTCGCCGTTTCGATCTTGGATTCCCCGGCCCGGTTCCAGAAATAATACCCTCCGTAGAGCGGCAGGTTCTTGAGTTCTTCCATGACGGCCGGGGGCATGGGAAGGTAGACTGGCGTTCCCGTTTTCGCGGTCCGGAGGAACAAACGGTTGCTGTCGAATTTGTCCTGCGTGAGTTTCATGGCATCGCCGATCCGGAGGCCCGACCAGCGCAGGACTTGGATGAGCGCGTGCCATCTGGGGTCCTCGGCCTTTTCGAGGGCCTTTGCAATTTCCTTGTCCGATAGCGGAAGGGTGGGGCACTGCTTAACCACCGGCGCCATCACGACGGTCGCGGGGTTGGATTGCAGGCTCCCGGAAAGAACGAAGTGCCGAAAGAACGCGCGCATCCGTTCGAGCTTTTTCACGCTCGATATCGCGCCGTCCTGCCACGACGCGCGAAAACCACGCATGAAGTCCACGGTAATATGCGTCAAAATGACGACGCCTTTTTCAGCGGTGTACACCTTGAGCTGACCTAAGACGACGTTGTATTTCTTGATGGTCGCCGGGCGGAGTTTCCGGCCGCGCTCCGCGTCGGCGAGGAACGATTGTAACGGCCTGCTCGATCGTGATGGGGTCGGGTTCCTTTTCCCATCCTCGAATTCGCGGGCGAGTTCGACCGCACGTTCCCAGCTCCGTGTCTTCAGGCTTTGGCGGGTGTAAGCCCCTTCGACCGTGCCCTCGCACCAGCAAGCGCAGCGGCACTTTTTCCAGTAGCGATCATCGGCCTTTTTGCATTTGGATCGGTGGCGACGATAGACGGTGAGCGGCATAGGCTCTCACCCGATTATCGTACAAAAAGCAGCACAGCCTCAAGCGACTGTCTGTATCTGAGTGATTATAAACGACAAGTTATGGTGAGCAACTTCATCCAGCTTAACACGCCTGCCCACAGCCCCTGGCCGCGCATGCCGCAAGAATGATGCAAAAATGTGGTCATGGCAGATGCAGTCATCTTAATTGCGAACGGCGACCTGCGCCTGGCCGCTAACCGGAAATGCTGGCCGGCCCAGGCGCGCGCCGAGGAAGCCGTGATGGGCGCCATCCGGCGGTTGGGCTGCGCGGTCGAACGCGGCCACGCCTGCGACCCAGCCAAAGGCCACGGCTTCATCGATAGCCAGAAACGCGGAATGGAAGTGTTCCGCGGCATCCCGCCCGGCGCGCCGCTGGTGGTGGTCGAGGCGGCGTGGCAGTATAGCCATCACATCCTGCACGGGCTCTACACGCATCGCGGCCCCATCCTTACCGTGGCAAACTGGAGCGGCGAATGGCCGGGCTTGGTCGGCATGCTGAACCTGAACGCCTCGCTGACCAAAGCCGGCGTCGCGTATAGTTCGCTCTGGAGTGTGGATTTTACCGACGACTTCTTCCTTTCGGGCTTGCGCGGGTGGCTGGCGGGCAAGCCTGTGCGGCACGATACCAGCCACGTGCGTCCGCTATCGGCCTGTAAATTGCCGCCGCGCGCGGAGGAAACCGGCGTCCGCCTGGCTGCCGAATTGCGCCGCAACAAGGCCATCATGGGCGTCTTCGACGAAGGCTGCATGGGCATGTACAACGCCATCGTTCCGGATGAGCTGTTGCATCCGACCGGCGTGTTCAAGGAGCGCTTGAGCCAGTCGGCGCTCTACGCGGAAATGCTCGCGACCGGCAGCGATGAAGCGCGCGCGGTGCGCACCTGGCTCGACCGCAAGGGCGTGCAGTTCCGCACCGGCAGCGATCCCGAGAACGAACTGACCGACGCGCAGATACTGGAACAATGCAAAATGTATATTGCGGCGCTGCGCATCGCCGACGACTTCGGGTGCGACGCCATCGGCATACAGTATCAGCAGGGATTGAAAGATCTGGCGCCGGCTTCGGACCTGGCCGAGGGTTTGTTAAATAATGTGGATCGGCCGCCGGTGTGCGCGCGCGGCAACGGGCGTGTGCTGCATGATAACGATGCCCTGCCGCACTTCAACGAAGTGGACGAATGCGCGGGCCTGGATGCGCTGGTCACCAATCGCATCTGGAAGGCGCTGGGATATCCGCCGGAGACCACGCTGCACGATGTGCGCTATGGCGAATCCTACCGGGTGAGCGGCGCGGAAGAATTCGTGTGGGTGTTCGAGATTTCGGGCGCCGCGCCTCCCGCGCATTTCATCGGCGGCTACGCGGGCGCGGTCAGCGAGCGCCAGCCGTCCATGTACTTCCGGCTGGGCGGGGGCAGTCTGAAGGGTATCAGTAAGCCAGGAGAGATCGTATGGAGCCGCGTGTTCGTGGATAGCGGCATGCTGAAGGCGGACATCGGCCGCGCCAAAGTGGTGGAGCTGCCCCGCGAAGAGACCGAGCGGCGCTGGCGGATCACCACGCCGCAGTGGCCCATCATGCATGCGGTGACGTACGGCATCACGCGCGACCAGATGATGGCGCGGCACAAATCCAACCACCTGGAGGTGGCCTACGCGCCGGATGCTGAGGCGGCTAATCTGGCCCTGGCGGCTAAGGCGGCCATGTTCCGCGAAATGGGGCTGGATGTGTCGGTGTGCGGCACGGAGCACGGACTGTAAAAGCGCCGGGACCGGGCATACCTGTCCACTCCAGGGTTAAGCGTCCTTTTCCGTGCATTCGCGGACCTTAGTTGCGTCCCCCATTAGCCTCCTTCTTCCTCGCGCCGCCCAGAATATCGACTAACGAATAGTTACCCTCATGGCAAGCGTATTCATAAATGGGCCCCTTAGTCGCCAGAAACGGATACTCGATCGTCCACGGCCGCGCAAACGCCGCCGGATCGTCAATCGTGGCCCGGTATAAGATCGTGCCGGCGTCCGTCCGCGTGAATCGTTCCACCACGTGCAGATTCTCGGTCGATCCCCGGAAGCGCGTCTTGTTCGTGAAATTGGTGGTGTCCACCACCAGCGTATCGCCTTCCCAATGACCCACCGAGTCCCCCAGCCACAGCCGTACTTCCGGTGAGGCATGCGTCGCATTCATGCGCACGATGCGCGCGTCGTGGACCATCTCCACCAGGATCAGCACATTGTCCGGAGTCTGCACAATCTGGTAGTTGTTGTTGTACAGCACCGGAAGCATGGGCGGTCCCGATGTAGATCCGAACCCGATCAGACAGCGCTCCGAAAGAGGCCGGTCCTTCACGCTGTCGAAGCTGCCGCCAGTATAGGATAAAGCCAGCCTTCGCCCTGCCTCTGCCGTCAAGCGGGGAACCTTTCCATCCGGCGGATCGACGATCAGCGACGTGCGCTTCACACCATCCACACGCGCGAACTCCGATCCGCGGTCGATGAACAGCGCGTTGTACCCGCCCGTCCCCGCGGAGCCTGTGGCGGTCAATAACGGCCCCTCGGACTTTCCATCGTACTCGACCAACTCGTTGGCGCTTTTCGCCTCCAGCACGCGCGCCTCGGCATCGGTTAGGGTGGCTTTGCCGGCCAGTGCGGACGGGCGCTCAAGAGGTGTGATGGTCGCGTTGGTCCAGATCCCCTGCAGGTCCGGATGGCCGTCCGGAGTGCGCGGCACGGCGCTGGATGTCTGCGCCGCCGATGACGTCGCCAAAAAGACAGACAGAGCCCCCGACGATAGAAGTGATATTAAGAACCGATCCGACATTTTCATCCGCTAATCCTCTCTTCAATTACTTCTTCTCGTCGTAAGGCGCGCCGGTGCCGGACGAGCCGAGGAACAGTTTTCTGCCGTCCGGCAGAGTGATGTCCTTGCCGTTGGCCCGCAACGATCCGTCTTTGGACTGATAACCGTCCACCACCACGGGCGTCCCCGGCGCTACACTCGCTTTGGTGAAGCCGCGGCGCAGCAGCACATTCGGGCTGCCGGCCTCAATCATCCAAGTGGTCACCTTGCCATCGGGCGCTTTCACGTCCACATGGATCCAAGCGTGCGGGTTGATCAGTTCCACCTTCGAAACGACGCCGACCAGGTGTACGGGCCGCTTGGCATCGAATTCAGCCGCAAAAGCGTGATGCGCCCAGGCCGGCACGGCCCCGGCGATCCAAGTGGCGCAGGCCGCCAGCGCGAATGCCTTCATCTTCATTGCAGTTCTCCTACGGTCTCTCATTTTTCCGCCTTCTTCGTGAACTTGCCGTACATGAGTTCTTCGGCGAACTCCACGCACTTGAAGTCCATCAACCGGGCGTCCTTTTCCACATGCCGATACAGCGGCATCCCGATCTTCCACGGCCGGGAAAACACCTTCGGATCCTCGATGGTCGCTTCGTACCAGAGAATGTCGGGGCCGCGCGGAGTGTAGCGTTCGATCACGTGCAGCGCGTCGCTATGAAAATCGCCGGCCCTGTCGAACCAGGTGCGCTCGTCCAGACCCGTGACGTCGATCACCAGCGTATCCCCTTCCCAATGGCCCACTGACTGTCCCATCCAGGAATCCGCGGGCGCCGGCCCGGGATTTGCGAGGAAGATGTTGCGCACGGCGCCGGCATATTCGTAGGCGAAGAAAATGGCCTTCTCGCTGTGAAAGATCTGAAACGGGTAAGGCAGGTACGTGGCTCGCGGCACACCCGGCAGGTAACACCGGATCTCCGGGTCGGCTGTTAACCGGCTTTCGAAATTCACTTTCTTCTTTTCCTTCGCCGCCGGCAGGTAGGGGATTTCGCCGCCCTCAACCACTCCCGGGCCGCCAGGCTCGGCGCCGATCGCGCCCATCGCGACCACTAGGCCGGTCCGCGCCGCATGTTCCCGCAGGTCCCAGTTTGCCGTATTCAGAGCTTGCCAGATTCCGTTCAGGTCCGGTTTCCCGTCGGGCATTCGGGGCGTCTGTGCAGCCGGTTGGCTGGAAAGCGGAGCGCCCGCCAGCAACAGGACCGCAATCGCGCCGGCTGGAATCGCCGGCCCTCTTAGCAACGTTCGCATCCTTCTATTTTCCTCCAAGTTGTTCCGCGGCCAACTACGCATCATATGCAATCAGCCGCCCGGAAACAATCAGGCCGGCCCATAACAGCAGAGAGATGCATGCGGCCAACTTGGCTTCAGCGGTTACCGCAACGTCCAGCCGCGCCGTGTTTCCGTAGACGCGGGGGCGAAAGACCACAGCATGCACCCCCACCAGCGCCAGCAGCGCCATCTTCACCCAAAACGCCGGGCTGCGGTAGAGCTTTTGGGGCTCCGCCCAGGCCAGCAGCGAACCACTGACGGCCACCACCACAAAGCCCGCCCACTTCCACGCCTGAAGCTGCTGCACGATGTCCGACACAGGGCGCCGCCGTAACGCCCAGCCCAACAGGCGCAGATCGGTAACCAGCACCATGCCGCCAAACAAAGCGATCCCCAGAAGATGGATTCCACCGATAATCGGATAGGGCAGCGCCCCCTCGCGAATCGCCGTGCTCAGGTCCGTGCTTTCGATCCACTCCAGCACCGAAACTATCGTCATCCCGCGCTCCATCCCGTCAAACAAATGCGATCATCCGCCCACCCGCCACCACCGCTGTCCATAACACCAGCGACAGGCCTCCCGCGAATTTGGCCGCCAACGGCGGAACCTCCGACCCGGCCGCTTTACGGTGGATCGTGAAGTGGAATAGCAAAGCCGCCAACAGCGCCGCCATCTTGAATTGAAACGATGCATTGTTGTGGTACGTCACGGCGTCCGCCGAGAACATCAGAGGGCCGGTGGTCAGCATCAGCGCGAAACCCACTCGGGTCCACGGATCCAGATCCGCGGATAGCTCGGCGGCTGACTGGCGGCGCATCCCGCATCCCAGAAGACGCAGATCGACGATAGCGATGGTTCCGATGGAAAACGCGAATCCAATGAAATGCAGGCTCTGGACCAGCGGGAAAGCCCACTCGGGCCCGTTCATCGCATTCGCCCAGGGACTTGTAGTGAGCCATTCGAAGAACGACGAAGCAAACATTCTGGCCACCCCTTTTGTTGGCCGCCTGACGGTACCCGGCTGCGGGAACTGCCACAGTATAACGTATTTTCCATGTGGCGCCCGCCGGCCGCCGTAGACGCGGCGGTAATCGGCTTGCGGCGTATGGCGTCCTCCTCCTCGAGGGGGAAGGTGGCGACCCACGCGTCGAGTTCCGCACCGGTCAACTCGCGGCCATCGCTCGTCGCGCCAAGCACTACGTTCTCAAACACCGTGCTTTCCGGCCAGGACATTCTTCGGCACGTGGCCTGCCGATTTCGGCTTCCAGACCTTCCATGTAGACTCTCCCCTGCCGGTTGCATTCTTAAACTGCACTCGCTTTCGCCCCAAGTCGCGGACCTGACGAAGATCTCGTCATTGGGCCGGTCGCGTTTGAGAGCGGCTCGGGTCCGGGACGTGCCTGAAAGGTGCGTTGAAGATTTTCGGCGGGGGGTGAAATAAGCTAGCGAGCGTGCTTTCAGCGTGGCCCGAGCTTCGCCTGAAGGTCTTGGAAAAGGTTCTGAAGGACGACCTTATCGTATCCCCGGAAGTACGCCTTAAGCCTTCCGCCACTGCTGTGAACGACTTCCCCAGCAGCCTGAATACGGACCTTTTGAACAACGGGCAGGATGGGCGGGTTTGCTTTGGGATCTCCGGGGGTGTAGGAAAATTTCACGCTGATTTGAACCTTGTAAACCCAATCGCCCTTGAGCGTCACGATGCCCGTATTGTCCGTGGTTCGGATGTAGCCGGAATCTTTGTCCATCGTGGCCACGTCAAAATTGTTTTCAAGGATTGTATTGACGGCAGTCTGCCAGCACTTTTCATACTGGCCCTGAAGGTCATCGCGAATGGGCAGTTCGCGCCAGACCGGATCGCTTACCTCGAATCGGCTCTTAACGGCGTTCGGGACATCGGCGGCGCGGAGAGCGACCGCAGTCAGGCAAAGCAGAACCGCAAGTGCCAGTTGGCGTATGCGCATGGGCGGAAGTATAGCACCAATTCAGGATCGGGGGGAGTGAAACAGATCGCGCATGGCCGCATCTATGGAATGTGCTCGTTCCAAGTATGGGGCGACGTTCACAAACTCAAACTTCGCCGCCTCATCGCGGTAGACGGCAATATCCAAACCATCAATGTGTGCGGAGTCTAGATCCCGTCCACATTCGATTGTAAACGCCGCTAAGACGGCAAGTTGTTCCACATTCATGGAAGCTTGGTAAACACTTTGCGGGAAAAACGATGCGAGATTAGGAGCAAGCCCGGACACATGCACTCCGGCGTGAATTTGTTCAATATTGTTCCCTTGAACTACCCGTGATCGCCAGATTGTCTTGGTTTGCGCGCAAGTCATGATTATCCAGGATGGACCATTCCAGCCTTGTGCCTGACGCCATAACTCGTAACCGGCGCGCTCGCTTTCTGCGAGCGCTGCTACCGCCTCTTCATCGGAATTCGGAACGCGGTTTTCGATGATCGGCTTTAAGGCTTTGCTGCAAAATGAGCCAAGATCCGCGCCTGAATACATCCACGCGAATGGCCCCGCGACGTTGATCTTTGTGACTAGACTCTTGATATCTACGGCTGAATGTTGTGTGGCGTAGCTTTCGGACCTATCGCTGGCCATCACTACTCCATCACAACCGATAAGAGTTAATTGGTAGGTCATCCTCGGGGGCCTACTGTATTGATTCGCCGGGCAGAACAATGGAATACTCCATTCCAGGAGTGATACCATAGACATCGCTGGACTCTTGGCGGGGTTGTCGCGATGCCCCTTTTACGCTCCGAATTATTCGACAACCGGCCAGCCCAGGACATGCCGTAAAGCGGGCCACTTTCCCCTAGACTCTACCACTACGCCAGCAGTTCTTTCAAGTCCCACACGTGATCCGCAATGCCAGCTTCCATCGCCGGGGTAACGCGGATGGTTTTGTGAATCCGGCAGAAGTTATAGAACGCGAACCACAGGCAATAGGCAGACCACAGGTTGTCCCATTTCTTGCTGAATGCGTTCGTGAGGCGCGTCATCCGGCGCATCTGCATACGGATGGTGAGGTTCTGGCGTTCAATGTGCGACGTGCAAATCCGGCTCTTTTCGGGGTTTCCCATGACTGGGATCTTCTCCGAACTGATGACTTCGGCGGGGCTTGTACCGGCGCTCCCCGTCCTCGGGTTGGCCGTAAACCTTGATGTGCTGCGCATAGTCGCAACGGTCGCTCAGCGTGGTGGTGATGGCCGAAATGTAGGGCTGGAATCCATCTGTGGTGATTTGAAACCGCTGCTTGCCGGATGTGGCCTGGCGCAAGCCTTCGATGAAAACGTCTGTGGTGGCCTGATTGCGACGGCCTAGAGCGAAGTTGAGCACCAGCTTGGAATGGCGCTCCATCGCCACGTAGCAGTAGGCATCGCCCTTGGAATCGTCATCCTTTTCGGCGGGCAGCTTGTGGGCTTCCTTCTTGGCGACGTATCCCCAGATTTCATCGGCCTGCACATCCTTGACGGGAACGTTGACAATCAAGCGGCCCATGACCTTCTCGCAGCGTTCCCCGGCCAGCACCAGGGCCTTCATGATCGTGTTGGCATCCACGCCGGTACTCCGCATCGTGGAGCGGATCGAGTTGCCTTCCAACAGGAGCTTGAGAGCGATAAGCATTTTGTCCTCCGAAATGTACATTTCGCCAAGGGTAAGGCGATGGGCTTCGGTGAAGGTTTTTTTGCACTGCGGGCAGCGAAACCGGCGAAGGCCGTTGCGGTGCGTTCCGAAGCGTTGACATTTCACTTCGCATGCTTCGCAAGTCATTGAAACGTTGGGTTTCGCTTCGCTCTTCATATTTAAATTATACAACGAGCGTGCGCTGTTATGCAAGAGAGAAATGATGGTTTTCGCGACTATATTTGTTGCGTTTTCAGCAGGTTAACGGCTTATGATTGTTCGTGGGAATGGAAACAGCCCGCTGGCAGGCGAGCTGTTCTTCAAAATCTGCGGATTGGTTGCGCTCCAATTCATTTTAAGCGGAGCGTATACCCTGATGCAAGCAAGGTTCGAAAAGAAATTATGACACTGATAGCGGCAGTCAGGGGATCTAACGGCATTGCAATCGCGGCAGATTCGCAGGAGACGTGCGGGCCACATCGTTGCGCGGTTCAAAAGATTGAGCCACGCAATGACGGTAACTTGCATACTCTAATCGTTGGAAGCGGCAATGCGGATCTGGTAGATGGATTTATTGAAGCGTTTTATAGCGCGCTACCACGGGCCAAGATTCGCAGCCTCCACGATTGCAAGGGATTTGTCGAGCGGACTCTTAGGGGTTACTACCGTAACGATGTCCGCCTTTCGCACTTTAAGGATAAGGAGTTTCGATTAATCGTATCTGCGGCTTTGGAGACCACTGGAGAGTATGACGTCTGGGCCACGAAGGCGATGCGGTTGAGCAGCATAGGCCTTTACGAGTTACTAGGCATCGAAGAAGCTCTCTACAATGTCACCGTGCAGCGTATGCTTTCCCCGGCCATTACCATCCAACAGGCAGTTCTGGCCGCCGTGTATGCTGTGACCGTGGGAAAAGCTACTTCACACTTCATTGACGGCCCTATATCGTTGGCGCTGGTAGTCCCACGTGACATTTTGCGAGAGCGCCCCGAATTCGTTTCCGAAATCGAGGATCGTCTCGGCGCTTATGAGCGTCATCTGGGTGGACTGTTACTCGCTTGTGCAGACACTACCGTATCGCCGAATGATTTGCAGGCTCACATTGATGGATTTGGCAGTCTGGCAAAGGCTCTCCACCGGGCGCAATTGGATACGGTTGCGACGGACCTGGACAATACTCTAAACAGTCCTATCCCTAAGGTGCCAGCGGGAACACGGATTGAACTATCAGCGAGTGGCCCGACTGTGCATTACGATCAACCGCCACGGCCAAAACTGCCCGCGCACTATCCGGTTGGCGTGCGCCTGTGTGCCTGCGGATTCTCCGCAGACGATAACGATGTATTCGTGGCGCATCTGAACGCCAGTAGGCGCTAGGGTGTTATTCCGCCTGCTTGCGTGGTCTGCCCCCGGCGCGCGTCTTGCGCTGCGCTGCCAACTGCCGGAAGTATTCCGGCCCGCGCTTCGCCATTGCGCTGCCGCCCTTGCGTCCCATGACGGCGGCGGCGCTCATGCGCTGTTGGCCGATGAGATCGTCCACCAGGGCCAGCGCTGCGCGGAGATTCTCACGGGAGCACGCAGTGCGGTTCTGGGGCAGGTCTGGTGTAGTTTCGAGAATCAGATCGGCATCGGCAATCAGATTGCGGAGGGCATGCAGCGAACTGCGGTCGAATGGCATGCTTTCAGCGTAAAGCCGGTTGCGGCCCGTTGCAAGCGACCGCTGTTTTCGTTCAACGCACCTTTCAGGCACTACCCGGGTCCGGGACGTGCCGTGGTCCGGTATAATCGTCGGGAAGCGTCTTCAGATAGCCGGAACACTGTTGGGTGATCAAACGCTGAGTATTGCAATCAAACTACCCACTTCGGATATGATGACGATTGCAAACGGCACGGCTCACCTGTCGCGTAGTTGCGAAATGACCCGCGCTAGGAGCGGAGCAAGGATTGAAGATTTATCCACGTCCGGAACCGGGCGATCGGCCATCGCTCCTCTACCCGCCATATGCGGCGACTGTCCGGCGCGCTCCGGCGATGCCGCCAATACCGGTGTCGCACACGCTCTCCGAACTCACCGGGCCGCTGTACGGCCACAATCCCATTGGCGGCACGGACAACGACCTGACACGCCAGCACTCCGGCGAGCCAATGGGCGAGCGGATAATCGTTGCGGGCCGGGTGCTGGACGAAGACGGCCGCCCGATCCCGCACACGCTCGTGGAGGTCTGGCAAGCGAACGCAGCCGGCCGGTATTTTCATCAGCGGGACGATCACGCGGCGCCGCTCGATCCGAACTTCACAGGGGCTGGCCGGGCCATCACGGACGAGGATGGGACCTATCGGTTCGTCACCATCAAACCCGGCGCTTACCCGTGGCGGAACCATGCCAACGCCTGGCGTCCGGCGCATCTTCACTTTTCGCTGTTCGGGCCGTGCTTCATTACACGCCTGGTGACCCAGATGTACTTCCCGAACGATCCGCTGATGCCGTTCGATCCGATCTCCCAATCCATTCCCGACGAACGGGCGCGGCAGCGCCTCGTTTCGCATTTCGACCTCAATTTGACCCAGCCGGAATGGGCTCTTGGATATCGCTTCGATATTATCCTGCGGGGGCGCGAGGCTACGCCGTTTGAGGGCCCGTCATGAGCCGCGCGCCGGATCGCCTTAGTGGTCTGCCCTCACAAACGGTCGGGCCATTCTTTCACCTCGGCCTAACCGGGAATTCGGCTCTCGGCCGCCTGGCCGGTCCGGAAGCAAGAGGCGAGCGGATTCGCCTGCGATTCCGGCTCTTGGATGGCGATGACTTGCCGGTGCCGGATGGCATTATAGAGTTGTGGCAAGCCGATGCGTCGGGCAAGTATAATCATCCGGCCGACACTCAAGACAGGGCGCCGGATCCGGCATTTTGCGGATTCGGCAGACTCGCCACTGGCGCGGATGGGATCTGCACCTTCGATACGATCCGCCCTGGGCGGGCGCCAGATGGACTCGGAACCTGCCAAGCCGCGCACATCAGCGTGTCGGTATTCGCGCGCGGGTTGCTGGACCGGCTTAGCACGCGTGTTTACTTTGCTGGCGATCCCGCGCTGGCAGAGGATCCCGTACTCCTGCGCGTGCCAAAGGACCGGCGGCAAACTCTTATCGCGCAGCCGGATCCCATGTCGGCGGGATGTTGGGAGTTCGACGTTCACTTGCAAGGTGAACGGGAAACGGTGTTTTTCGACATATAGGAATGGATCATGTCCTCGCTGTTGCTAGCCAGCCTGGGAACCACGGAAGAGCTGGCGGCGGTGTTCTCCGACAGCTCCGTGCTTGCCGCGCTCCTCGCGTTCGAATCGGCGCTGGCCCGTTCGCAGGCATGCCTCGGACTGATCCCGCAATCCGCCGCCGCCGCCATTTCGCGGGCCGCGGTGGCCGACGGCTTCGATGCTGCCGCCATCGCACGCGAGGCCAGGCGGTCCGCAACCCTCGCCATTCCGTTCGTCAACGCGCTGGTGGCGCGCGTGGCGGAGATCGATGAACCGAGCGCGCGATTCGTGCATTGGGGCGCCACCAGCCAGGACATCGTCGACACCGCGATGGTTCTGCTGTTGGGG
>JBEKTJ010000022.1:0-47774 GCA_049516155.1 Bryobacteraceae bacterium | reverse complement strand
GCGCGCGCTATTCAGGCACGCGACGCCGAACACGATCCAGCCCGCATGGAGAAGTACTCTGGGCCATTGCCTAACAGTCCAGTCTTCAAACTTCCGCATCCAATTCCGCCTCCGGCAGCACGTCGCGATCTCCCGCGACCCAGACATACAGCGTGGGCAGCAGGAAGATGCTCATGACCAGGTCCGCAATCAGCCCGCCCACAATCACGATCGCGAATGGCCGCTGGGAATCGGACCCGATGGCGTGCGATAGCGCGGCAGGCAGCAGTCCGAGCGTCGCCACCAGCATCGTCATCATGATGGGGCGCAGCCTGAGCACCGCGCCCTCAATGGCGGAGTCTTCTATGGTCCGGCCCCGCGCGCGAAGCTGGTTCATGTACTCCAGCATGATCACCCCCGTCTGCACCGAAACGCCGAACAGCGCCAGAAAGCCGACCCCCGACGACACACTGAAGTTGGCGCCGGTCACCAGCAGCGCCAGCAGTCCGCCAATGCGCGCCATAGCCACATTCGCCAGAATCAGCGTGGCCCACTTGAACGAATGGAACATGGTGTAAAGAATGATGAAGATAAGGAGCACCGTGATGGGCACGATAATCAACAGCCGCCGCTCCGAACGCTTCTCGCTCTGATACTCGCCTTCCCACCCCACCGTATATCCCTTGGGCAATTTGACCTTCTCATCCACCTTCTGAATCGCCTCTTCGACCGCGCCGCCCAGGTCGCGGCCGCGCACGCTGTACTTGATGGCCACATACCGCGAATTTCCTTCCCGATAAATTTCGGAAGCTCCGTCGCGCGTGTCGATGGTGCAGAGTTGGCCGAGCGAAACGCGCTCGTTGGTGGGCGCCAGCAGACGAATGTTTGTGATCGCCTCCCGTGTATCGCGGTACTGCGGCAGATAACGCATCACCAGGTCGAAGCGCTGCTCGCCGCGCAGCACCTGCGTCAGGGCGTTGCCGCCTACGGCCGTCTGGACCGCGTCTTGCACGTCCGCGACATTGATTTGATAGCGGGCAGCCTGTTTGCGGTCCACGGTGAAATTCAGATTGGGCTGGCCTCTCACTTGAAACAATCCGAGATCCTCAATGCCGCGCACCTGTCGCATCACGTCGACCACTTCCGCGCCCTTGGCTTCCAGAACCTCCAGATCGTCCCCGTAGATCTTGGTGGCAAGTTGGCCCTTGACGCCGCTGACAGCTTCCTCCATGTTGTCCGCAATAGGTTGGGAAAAGTTCCAAATCACGCCGGGCATTTTCTCCAGCTCGCGATTCATGGCGCCGATAAGCTCGTCCTTGTTCTGATGGAACACGCTGCGCCACTGCTCTTTCGGTTTCAGGTCCACAAAGTATTCGGTATTGAAAAATCCTGTGGTATCCGTTCCATCGTCCGGGCGGCCCACCTGACTGGTGGTGACGGTCACTTCGGGGAAGGTGGCCAGGGTCACGCGCGCCCAGTCCGCCACGCGGTCGCCTTCGTCCGGTCCGGTGCTCGGCGCCAGTGTGCCGCGGACCCAGATGGCGCCTTCATCGAGATGCGGAAGAAACTCCGAGCCGATGATGCCGCCGAAGGCCAAATAGATGACGCCGGCCAGGCTGAGTACTCCGGCGCCCACCGTTAGCCAACGCGCGCGAATGGCCCAACGCACGGCTTTGCGATACCCCTCCGTGAGCACCGTCAACACCGGGTTGCGCCATTCGCGCGCGTTCCTCCGAAACAGCAAGCTGGAAAGCACCGGCGCCAGCAGCATGGAGAAGATCAGCGCTCCTAGAAGCGCGAAAGCCACCGTCCAGGCCATCGGCTTGAAGAGTCGCCCTTCCACGGATTGCAGCGTGAAGATCGGGAGATAGGCGGTAATAATGATGGCGATGGCGTAGAATACTGGCCGCTGCACCTCATGCGCGGCTTCGCGGATGCGCTCCATCGGCGATCGATAAGCGTCGCTGCCGCCGACGCGTCCCAAGTGGCGGACGATGTTCTCGACCATGACCACGGCGCCGTCCACCACCATCCCGAAATCCAGCGCTCCAAGGGACAGCAGGTTTGCCGGGATGTGTCGAAGATCCAGGCAAATGGCCGCGAACAGAAGCGAAAAAGGAATGGTCAAAGCCACGATCAGGGCGGCGCGGGCATTTCCCAGGAACATGAAGAGAATGATCGAAACCAGGATCATGCCCTCGGTCAGATTTCGCTCCACCGTTTTCGAAGTTAAATGCACCAGGTCGCTGCGGTCCAGGAAAGGAACGACCTTGACGCCTTTGGGAAGAATGTGGCCGTTCAGTTCGTCGATCTTCTGGTGGATCATGTCCAGCGTTTCGTCGGCCCGCGCGCCCTTGCGCAACAGAACGATGCCAGAGACCACATCGTCGTCGTCCAGGATCTTGCCGTCCGCACGGTGAATCGACTTCGCGAATTGCCCCAGCCGGATCTTCGGCCCTTGCGCTACGGCGCCGATGTCGCCGATCCGCAAGGGTGTTCCGTTTTCCGTCTTGACTACGGTTTCCTGGATATCGTCAACGTGCTTGACCAGTCCCACGGCACGCACGTTGACCTGTTGCAGTCCCTCCTGGATGAAACTCCCCCCTGCATTCACGTTGTTATTCGAAAGCTGCTGTTCCAACTCGCCGATGCTCAGGCCGTACGCAATGAGCTTGTTCGGATCGACGCGCACCTGATATTCCTTGGTGGGGCCGCCGAAGCTGGATACGTCCACCACGTTCGGCACGGACTTAAACTGTTTCTCCAGCACCCAGTCTTCAAGTGCCTTTAACTCCATCACGTCATACTCCGGATTGTTGCTGGTCAGCGTGTAGAACATGATCTGGCCCACCGGGCTATAGTCGGTGCCCATTTGCGGCTGCAGATTATTAGGCAGAGTGACCTGGGCTAGCCGCTCCAACACCTTTTGCCGGTTCCAATCGTTGTCCGAATCGTCGTCAAAGATCAGCATCAGGCTGGAAAGCCCGAACAGCGATACGGAGCGCAGGTGCGTCAGGTGCGGCAGTCCGTTCATCACGATTTCGAGCGGTATGGTGACCTGCTGTTCGACCTCTTCCGCCGCAATGCCCGGCCACTGCGTGATGACCTGCACATAATTATTGGCTACGTCCGGATAGGCCTCAATAGGCAGGTTCTTGAACGAAATTACGCCCCAGGCGAATAGCAGAATCGCCAGCGCCAACATCAGGAGGCGGTTATTCAGCGCGAAATCGACGAGCCGGCGGATCATTGTATGGAGTTGTTGTTTTCAGCCTACAACGCGCGCCGGATGAGAGGCTATATATTTTTCGTAAAGCCGCGGCTATCTTTCCGCGGGCAGGTTTTGGCCATTCGTTGCGCCTGGGTAACCTTACGGACAACGCGATAGATCTTTCGGTCTAACGACCCTATCTTTAGGTCATCAAGCGGACTCTCTCCATGGATATGAGACAATTCAGTAACGGCCCCCGGCATCCCTGGCGACTTACTCATACGACGCTATGATTTCTTTATAACTTCTTGAACGGATTGTTTATAACTTAGCTTTTCGAATGGCATATGGAACGCATACGCCTGTTGCTACTGGTCGATTATGTCCTGGTTCGGGAAAGTCTTAGCCGCCAGTTGCGATTGGAACCCGGCATCGAGATCGTGGCTGAGTGCGGCACGTCCGTTGAAGGGTTGGCGGCCCTGGATCGTTCACCCGCCGACGTCGTGCTGTTGGATTACGATGCCGTAGGGGGGCAAGCCGCGCAGTTCATTTCCTCCGCCCGCGAAGCTGGGTATTCAGGCAGATTCTTGATACTCGCATCCGAAAGGCAGACGGCCAGCCTGTTCATGCCGTTGCGCGCCGGCGCATCCGGCGTATTCCGCAAGCATAGCTCGCTCGATAGTCTCGCACCAGCCATCCGGCAAGTCGCGGCGGGGGAAGCCTGGGTGGATCTGGAAGTCCTCCAACTTTTGGCTGGTTCTATCGCCGAGCGCGAGAATGGGAATCTGAAAAGCTTATTGACACAGCGCGAACGGCAGGTGCTCGAAGGAGTGCTGGATGGACTGACCAACAAAGAAATTGCCCTCCATCTCGCCGTATCGGAAGGCGCTGCAAAAACTATTTTGCGGGAGATATTTCGAAAAGCGGGCGTCCGCAGGCGGAGCCAACTGGTGCGCGTGGCACTGACGGGCTCACCGCAGTGATGTAGACCTACTTTGCGAGAGCGGCGCGGCCTGCACGCAGGCGCCGCAAAGCCCGTAAACGCGAAGCGCAGGCGTGTATGCGGGGCTCGCCGTGGGTATCGTCGATGTAGGCACGTATACCTTGCCGTTTACAATCGTCGGAATCGAGAACTTGGTCGGAAACCAATAGTCCGTGCTCGCCCACAACTGCGTGCCGACATTGGCGGCGCTAAAGGCATACAGGGTCCCCTGAACCTGCGAGTTCGAAGCGGTCGTGGGCACGATGGCCCACACGATTCCGTCGCCGTTCCCGTTGGCGGAAAGCGACAGGCCGCCTCCGGGATAATTGACCGCGGCCAGCGTGCCTTGGTGGGGGTTCGCCTCGAAACGGTTGGTTAGGGGCTTGAAGTCCCACTCCCGCAGAACGTCCCCCCACGCCCAAATATAAAACCCTGAGTTGCCGCTTGTGCGGTTCCACAGACTCGCACTGTGGATCTCATAGCAGCCGGCCAAGCCGGGGCCGGTTCCACAAGCCAAAGTAGTGCCAGTGAAGGTCTGCAGCGCACCCGCGTTTCCCGAACTGAGTCCGCCGAGGCTCGCCCGGTTCATGACGGTTACCACTCCGGACTTGCCGGCTATCAGCACCAGGTTGGGAACCGTTACGTTGGTGCTAGTGAACAGAATCACACCGCCTTCGCAGAGATCCAGATCGTCACGGTTCAGCGCGGCGTAGTTGAACGACGTGAAAGAATCTTCGACGACGCCGCTGCCGTTCAGCCGCAATACCGATTCGCCCCAATTGCCGGTGCCGGCGCCGCCGTATCCGCCGTTGGCCGTCGCCGTGTAGATTCCCGTCGGATCCAATGCCGGCCCACGGCCTGACATCCAGATTCCCGCCCCATGGCCGCATTGATTCGAGGCGGGACTGTCGCCGGTACACGCCGGCCCCGTCTGCGTCGCATTTTGTGTGGTGTTGAAGATCATCGACTGCGTGAACGCGCCGGCCGAGTAGTCGTAAGCGATCAGCCAACCGTGGTAGGGTGTGGTGGTTTCCTTTCCGTTGAGGTTGCCAAACCCCAAGTAGATCGTCGCACTGAGAGCGCCTTCCAATAAAGCGGGGCGCTGGAACTGTTCGTGGGCTCTGAAAGGGATGCACGGCGGCGGGACCGTCCCGCCGTTCCCTGAAGTGCAGGCTGTGGCCTGAGAATCGTCGCCCGTTCCCGCCACCGCGCCCTGCACCACAATATTCGCAATCCCGGCCCCGGTCAGAAGATTGAGCGCGTGCAACCGGTACACCGGCGTACCGTTTTGGCTGGTGAACGCCACCACGAAAATCACGTTCAAGTTGAGGTCGATCACCGGTGTGCTCAAAATCCCGTCGGTAGGCTCCGTGATGGTCCCGATCGGGACCGGAGTGCCGAGCGACACGTGCCACAATGCCGGTTGAGAGGTGTCCGCGTCGAAAGCGTAGACCGAGTTGTTCATGGTGACCACGAACGCAACATTATGCTCCGCGCCGTTGATAGTCAGGCCGGGAACGTAAAGGGGCTGCGCGAAAATATCTGCATCCACGGGCTGGCTGAACAACAGTCCAAACGTGGCGGGCGACACGTTGGATGGCGTCAGCGTAGTCTCGGTAAGATTGGCGCCGGTCCGGTTAACGTTGTATTGCCCAGTCAGCACCGCGGTGCTCTGCGCCCGCGCCGCGTATGGCGAAATCGCCGTCAAAAATAACACCGGCAAAGACGTTAGAAAACTTGCAACGCTACACTGGCCGTAACGCTCCCTTTGATTCATTTTCAGTTCCTCACCTGTCAATGGTATGGCCGGCGAAACGCATTACAACAGTGTTTTCGGGCTTATTGTTATTATAGCCCAGGATGTACCTGGCGCACGGTCACATTAGTACTAATACTCAAAACATACCGAACTGCATGTGCTTATTGCCTCGGAGTCGGTTGGCGCCAGGGCTGCCATGAGGGGTTGGTAGTGATGCGTCAAGCCCGCTTCGCCAGCGTGGAGTATACGCTCCAGCCCCGGCATTACTCACCGCTCGCATCGAGCGCACGAAGATGCTTACAAAGAAATTGAAGTACAGTGGCTTCCGAACTGTTATCGACTGTCGGCCACCTCGATGATCATGCAGGGAATTTGGAAACGAGAGACCCTCGATCGGCTCTTGTAGACAACGCCCAGTATTCTATCGACTAATCGGGACGAGGTTTACTGGCCCGCAAGATCTAACGTGTTGAAGAAATATGCCAATTCCACCGGCGCCGTATCCGGTCCGTCCGAGCCGTGGATGCAGTTGCGCTCGATGGATTCCGCGAAGCGCTTGCGAATGCTGCCTTCCGCGGCGTTCGCCGGATTGGTCGCGCCCATCATCTCGCGCAGCTTCGCGATGGCGTCCTCGCGCTCCAGCGCCATTACGATGATGGGGCCTTCCGTCATGAACTTAACAAGGCTTGAGAAAAACGGCCGCTCGCGATGCACCGCATAGAAACCTTCGGCCTGCAGTTTGCTCAGTCGCGTCATCCGCAGAGCCACGATCTTGAAGCCTTCCAACTCAAGGCAAGCGAGGATTTCGCCGGCGTGCCCGGACTCCACGGCGTCGGGCTTGATAATCGAAAACGTGAGTTCCACACTCATAAGCGGCTCCTTACCTTTTCCCCGATTTCGGCGGGTGACGAGCACACCGCAATGCCGGCGTCTTCCATCGCCCGAATTTTGTCAACGGCAGCGCCCGAGCCGCCCGAAACAATCGCGCCCGCATGGCCCATCCTGCGGCCTGGCGGCGCTGTTTGTCCCGCAATGAACCCAATCACAGGCTTGCGCACGTAGTCTTTCACGTAGCGCGCCGCGGTCTCCTCGGCGTTGCCGCCGATCTCACCGATCATTACGATGGCGTGCGTGCCGGGATCTTCGTTGAACAGGGTCAGCGCGTCCAGAAACGTCGTGCCGATGATGGGATCGCCGCCGATGCCGATGCACGTGGATTGGCCGATGCCCAGTCCGGTCAACTGGCCCACCGCCTCATAAGTCAACGTGCCCGAGCGCGAGACGACGCCCACGTGGCCTTGCAGGTGAATGTGTCCCGGCATAATGCCGATCTTGCATTTGCCCGGCGAAATGACACCCGGACAGTTGGGACCCACCAGCCGCGTGGAGCGTCCCCGCAGAAATGCCCATACTTTAACCATGTCGAGCGCCGGGATGCCTTCTGTAATTGCGATGACCAGCGGCAGACCCGCTTCGGCGGCTTCCATGATGGCATCCGCGGCGAATGGGGGCGGCACGAATATCACTGAAGCATTCGCGCCCGTCGCGCGCACGGCCTGCTCCACGGTGTCGAACACGGGCAGATCCAAATGCGTCGCACCACCCCGCCCTGGCACCACGCCGCCCATCACCTGCGTGCCGTAGGCGATGGCCTGCTGCGCGTGGAAGGTGCCCTCCTTGCCGGTGAACCCCTGCACGATCAGGCGGGTATTTTCGTCAACCAGTACACTCATCGTATCCCCTGCTGCGCGGCTACTGGGCCGCCAGCCGTACTACTTTCTCGGCGGCATCGCGCATGCCGTCGGCGACCGTGAAATTGAATCCGGACTCGCGCAGTATCTGGCGGCCCAATTCCACGTTGGTCCCCTCCATGCGCACCACGATAGGCGCGGCAATACTGAGGTCGCGGGCAGCCGCTACCACGCCGGTGGCCAGGGTGTCGCAGCGCAGGATGCCGCCGAATATATTGATCAGCACGGCCTTCACGTGCGGGTCCGAGAGCAGGATGCGGAATGCGTTCTTCACCTGCTCGGCGCTGGCGCCGCCGCCCACATCCAGAAAATTCGCGGGGCTTCCGCCGGCGTACTTGATGATGTCCATGGTGGCCATTGCCAAGCCCGCACCGTTCACCATGCAGCCCACCGTGCCATCCAGCTTGATGTAGTTGATGCCGAACCGCGAAGCCTCCACTTCCAGCGGATCCTCCTCGTTGAGGTCGCGCAGGTCGATCAATTCCTTGTGCCGGTAGAGCGCGCTGTCGTCGAAGTTGATCTTCGCATCCAGCGCGAATACTTTGCCATCCTTGGTCAGGATGAACGGATTAATTTCGGCCAGAGAGCAATCTTTTGCGATATAAGCCTTGGCCAGCGCGCCCATGGCCGTCGCGGCCGCATTCACGCTGGCGGCCGGCACTCCGATACCGAATGCCAGCTTGCGCGCTTGGAAAGGCTGTAGACCGATGCCCGGATCGAACGCCTCTTTCAGAATCAGCTCCGGCGTTTTGGCAGCCACTTCTTCAATCTCCATACCGCCCGCTGCCGATGCCATGAATACCGGCTGGCCCTGCGTGCGGTCCAGAACGATTCCAAGGTAAAGTTCGCGCTCGATAGGTAGGGTCTCTTCGATCAGCAAGCGCTGCACGATGCGGCCTTCCGGGCCGGTCTGGTGCGTCACCAGTTTCATGCCCAGCATCTTGCGCGCGATCTCGGCCGCTTCCGCTGCATCCTTTGCGATCTTGACGCCTCCGCCCTTGCCGCGTCCGCCCGCATGGATTTGCGCCTTTACCACCACGCTACCGCCGATCGACTTGGCCGCGACCTCGGCCTCGTCCGCGGTGAACGCAACTTCGCCGCGCGGCACAGGGACGTTGTATTGGCCCAGGATGCCCTTGGCCTGATACTCATGAATTTTCATGGACTTATGATACCGTTTATGATAACGGGGACTTGAAACCCTCACTATAGCATGTCGCTCCTGCCCTACCTGCATCGAGTCGTCGACCATAACAATCTGTCGAGCGGCGAAGCGCAGGAGGCCATGCACGTCATTTTGAGCGGTCACGCGACGCCCCCTCAAATCGCCGGATTTCTAGTAGCTTTGAGGATGAAAGGCGAGACTGTCGAGGAACTGGTGGGGTTTGCGCGCGCGCTCCGGCAGATGGCTGAGCCTATCGACCCAGCGCTCGACGGCGAACCGCTGCTCGACACTTGCGGTACCGGCGGCGACGGCCTTTCCACGTTCAATATTTCGACCGTCGTGGCGTTCGTCGTGGCGGGCGCCGGCGTGCGCGTGGCCAAGCATGGCAACCGATCCATATCGAGCCAATGCGGCAGCGCCGACCTGATGGAAGCCATGGGCGTGCGCATTCCCATGTCCCCCGCCGAATGCGCGCGCGCGATCCGGGAGATTGGCATCGGTTTTCTATTCGCGCCGGCTATTCACACCGCGGCGAAACATGCCCACCCGGTGCGCGTCGACTTGAAAATGCGCACGGTGTTCAATCTGCTTGGACCGTTGACCAATCCGGCGGGCGCCAGCGCGCAACTCGTCGGCGCGCCCAGCGCGCACTTCGCGGAGTTGATCGCCGGCGCGTTGGCGGCGCTGGGATTGGAGCGCGGATTTGTAGTGCACGGCTCCGACGGCTTGGATGAAATCACCACCACCGGCCCCACTCTGGCTTTCGAAATCCGGCACGGACATGTTGCGCGGCGGACGCTCATGCCGGCGGACTTCGGCGTGCCGATCGCGCTGCCGGAGGACTTGAAGGGCGGCGATCGCCGGACGAACTGCGCGATTGCCCGCGAGATTCTGGAGGGCGCGCTGGGTCCACGGCGCGACATCGTGCTAGTGAACTCCGCGGCGGCGTTGGTGGCGGTGGGACGAGCCAGCGATTTCCAGGAAGGGATCGCGCTGGCAGCAGATGCGATCGATTCCGGAGCGGCGCGCGCCAAGGCGGAAGCACTCGCCCGGTTTACGCAGCGGGCAACAGATTCAGATTACGCCCGAGTGCCGCTTTAGGATCTGGTTTAAATTCTGCGAGAAGGCCGACTTCGCCATCACCATATCGCAACCAGCCTCCTGCGCGGCCTGCTTCAATTCTCCCTGCACGTGCGAAAGATAGCCGATCAGACTGATTCCTTTGAACTCCGGGCTGCCCTTGAGCTTGGCGATCAAATCCAGCGGCTGCGCGTCCTCGAAATTCAGATCGAAGATGATCACGCTGGGTTTGGCCTTAGCTTTGATGAGGAGTTCGTGCGGGTCCTTGACCAGTTCCACCGCCATGCCCGCGCGTTTGGCTGCATCGGTGATTTTGACTGAAAAAAACAGATCGCTGACGACCGCAAGGACCTTCTTGTGTTGCTGCATAAAATGTACTAGTTTTTGGTCTCGAATCAAACAGGGGCGGGACACTCAATCGTACCTGCTTTAGCCGCCGCTTGCAACATGGCCCGCCATGCGCGCGGCCCGGGGATGGAGCTTCGCCGTCACAACCGCTGCCGGAAATCGAGGCCGCTACCAAACGCGGCAGGGATCGGCCGACACCATGGGATCACCCACTTTGCATGAGAATGCCTCCTCGAACTCAGGCATATTTTGCAGCACTCCGTTGGCGCGGAACTCGCCGGGCGAATGCGGGTTGGTAGCCGCTTGCATGCGCGCCGACTGCTCCGTTGTATTCTCGCACCAGATCTGCGCGAAGCCAAGGAAGAACTGCTGTTGCGGCGTGAAACCGTCCTGCTTCCCGGCCATATGCGTGGCGAGGCTGTCCATCAGCGCCATATATGCCAGATGGATGCCGCCGTTATCCGCCGCGTTTTCGCCCAGCGTCAGCTTGCCGTTCAGATGCGCATCCTCCACAGGACTGAAGCCGTTGTACTCCTTCACAATGCAATCGGCGCGCGCGTCGAAAGCCTTGCCGTCCTCCGGTGTCCACCAATCGCGCACGTTGCCTTCGCCGTCGTACTTGCGCCCTTCGTCGTCGAATCCGTGTGTCAACTCGTGGCCGATCACCGCGCCAATTCCGCCGTAGTTCACCGCGTCGCTTGCGTTCGCATTGTAAAAAGGCGGCTGCAGAATACCCGCCGGAAAGTTGATGTTGTTCATGTTCGGGTTATAGTAGGCGTTCACCGTGGGCGGAGTCATTCCCCATTCCGATTTATCCACCGGCTTGCCGAGCTTGGCGAAATTGCGGCGCAGCTCGAATTCGTGGGCCCGCAGCACGTCGCCGAAGTAATCGTCCCGCGTCACCTTGATGCTGCTGTAATCCCGCCATTTCTCCGGGTAGCCGATCTTGTTGGCCACCGCGCGCAGCTTGGCGAAGGCCTGTTCTTTGGTGGCCGGCGTCATCCAGGTGGCGTTGTCGATGTCCTTGCGCATTTCCATTTCGATCTGACCCACCAGTTCGAGAGCTTTCTCCTTGCTGGCGCCCTGGAACGCCGCCTTGACGAATTCCTGGCCGAGCGCCTCTCCCAGCGCGCGATCCGTGGCGCGCACGCAGCGCTTCCAGCGCGGCGGCATTTCTTCGGTGCCGCGCAGAATGTGATCGTTGAAACGAAAGTCCTCCTCGTCGAACGCGCGCGACAGCATATCGGCATGGCTTGCCAGAACATGCCAACGTAGATATGTTTTCAAGTCAGCCAGGCTGGTGTCCGCGATCGCCGCATCCAGCCCCTTCACGAAGTCGGGCGCCACCACGTCCACCGATTCCACCGGTGGAATGCCGATGGTGGACAGGTATTGCTTCCATCCGAAATCGGGGGTCAGCAGCGCCAACTCGCCGACGGTCGTCTTGTGATAGGTGTTGGCGGGATCCCGCCGTGCCACGCGATCCATGGACGCTTTGGCCAGCGTCGTTTCGAACTGCATCACGGCGCGGGTTTCGGCCTCGGGATCGGGATCGGCGCCGGCCGCGCCATGCGCCTTCGCCAACAGTGTAAACATAGCGTGAATGTGTTCTTCATACTGCGTGCGCAGTTTGACCGAGCGGGCGTCGGTTTTCAGATAGTAATCGCGATCCGGAAGGCCCAGCCCGCCTTGATCCACGTGCACTATTTCCTGGTCCGATTTCTTATCGTCAGGCTGCACGTAGAAACTGAAGAGAGCGCGCACGCCGGCCACGTGCAAGCGAACCATCTCGCCCGCCAATTCCCCTTTCGAGGTGAGCGCGTCGATCTGCCGCAGCAGCGGCTCGATCGGCTGAATACCCTTGCTTTCTATGGCGGGTTCGTCCATGCAGGCCGCGTAGAAATCGCCGATCTGAGAGTTCCCCGCTTTTTCCAGGATGCCGCGCTCTATCGCCAGATTGCGTTCGGCCAATTCATTGAAGCGCGCCCAGCGGGATTGATCGGGCGGAATCGGATTGTTCTTCCGCCAGGCGCCGCAAGCATACTGATAGAAGTTCTGGCACGGATTGACCGTGGTATCCATGGCCTTGAGATCGACGCCGGATGCGGAGGCTGCGTCGGCGGCTGATAAATTGGCCGCGGCCCCCGATATGGCAACGGCCGCGGCGAGGAAGCAACGAACGGTGTACATGATTTCGATTGTAAGCCCTGGCGGTTGGCGTTTCACGAGTCTCCCGCATTTGTGTGCGATACTGAACATGGCGCCTAAAACTCGTACCCCTTTCCAGAACCGTTTAAACTCGGCAAACCCGCCGGGCAGCGCTCCTGAAAATTCGTGACACGACTTTCGATGGTTTGCGTGGCCATAGTGCCACGATGTACCACCAGGAGCAAAGTGACCAAGCAAACTGGCCCACCGGATAAGTCCGATCCTAAAGCGAACCGCATCCTGGCCGCACTGGAGCAGCCCGATTTTGACGCATTGATGCAGGAGGCCGAAGTCGTTTCCCTGAAATTCCGTAAACGGCTGCACGATCAGGATGAGCCCGTCGATGCCGTCTATTTCCCCGTGACGTGCATGGTGTCACTGGTAGTCACCAACGATGGCACTCCCCGGATGGAGATGGCTACGGTCGGCAATGAGGGTGTTGCCGGAGCATCGGAAGTCCTTCAAATGCAGCCGGCTATGGGTCTGAATCTGATTCAGATACCCGGCGCCGCGGTGCGCATCAAGGCCGATGCCTTTCGGAAAATAATCGGCAGCCGGCCGCTGCTGCAGAAGGCCATCAACCAGCACCTGTATGCACTGATGCGGCAGATACTATATGGCGCGGCCTGTAACCGGATCCACAGCATGGAAGAACGCTGCGCCCGCTGGCTATTGATGACACACGATCGCGCCGATGGGGATACCTTCCCGCTCACTCAGGAATTTCTCTCCCATATGCTTGGCGTGCGCCGGGCGACAGTGAATGTAGCCACTGGCATGTTGAAGAAGGCGGGGTTTATCCGATACGTGCGGGGAAAAATCACCGTCATCGACCGGGCCGGACTGGAGTCGGCCGCCTGCGACTGTTATCCGGCCATCATCGCCGTCTACGATTCCGTGTTCCCCCGGTCCCCTAAACAGGCGCGTTGACCGTGCTTCCGGGACCTGCGGCACTCCGGGATTTTTTGTTCCGTTCGGCGCTTTTGCCGTAATGAACGATTTCGTTCATATAACTTGGCTTTCGGCCTATTGACGACGGCCAGTGGCAAGCCAAATAATGGAGTTTACGGCATAACGGCATTTAAGTGAGAACTGTCCGGCGGCAGGGCAGACCCTCAGGTAACTTGACGAGCGCAATCGCCACTCCCTAGATGCACCCTTCGCCCCGGCTGAGCCGCCGAAGGCAACGAAATTGATGGAAACCAGTCTTAAGATACGCCAAGAGGCCGAACGCCTTGCCTTGCTCATCGCGCTCCTGCTGGTGTTGTTCACTGCAATTCTCACCTACCGCGCGTGGGCGGCGTTCGAGCGCAATCGGCAGGAGGCGCAGAGCACCCGGCAGGTTGTGGACGCAACCACCGAGCTTCTTTTGTCCTTAAAAGACGCCGAATCCGGACAGCGTGGATTTCTGCTGACCGGCAGCGATCGTTACCTGGAGCCATACCGGCAAGCCATCCATGTAATACCCGCCACCTTGGATTCTCTGGTGCGCGTAGAAGCCAACCTCCGCCGTCCGCTTCAGCTTCAGCGCATCGAACGGTTGAAGCCGTTGGTACAGGAGAAGATGGATGAATTGGCGCAAACCATTGATCTGCGCCGAAGCGCAGACCTGGATCGAGCTCTCGCCCTGGTCCGCAGCGATCGCGGACAAGCGGCTATGGAGAAAATTCGGGCTGTCTGTGCTGAAATCCAAACCGCCAGCTACGATTTATTGGCCCAGCAAAGAGACGAAGTGCGATCCAGCGCCCGTCAAGCGGGAGTCACCAGCCTGGTGGGCAGCGCAGCCGTTTTCGCGCTCCTCGCGCTTGCCACGATCACCATCCGGAAGGGAACGCGCGACCGTCAACGGCTGATCGAAGATCTTCAGCGGAGCGAGGAAGAATCCAGACTGGCGCGCGACTTGCTGCAAACGACAATCTCCAGCATAGGCGACGGCGTCATATCCACGGACACCAACGGGAACGTAATCTCTTTGAACCCGGTCGCCCAATCGTTGACCGGATGGACGGCGGAACAGGCTTACGGCAAGCCGCTGGAGGAGATCTTCGATATTCGCAACGAGGAAACCGGCGTACCTGCCGAAAACCCCATCAGGCGGGCCTTGCGCGAGGGAAGAATCGTAGGGCTCGCCAACCACACGGCGCTCACCGCAAAGGATGGCCGTATTATTCCAATCGACGATAGCGCCGCGCCCATCCGCTCAGCCAAGGGGGACGTCGCAGGCGTGGTGCTGGTCTTTCGCGATATCACTCAACGACGGGAAGCCGAACTCATGGAAAGGAAGGCAACCGCGAAACTCGCCAGGCATTCCGAATTGCTGGAAAAGACAAATGCCGAACTGCAGCACTTCGCCTACGCCGCCTCCCACGATCTTCGGGAGCCGCTCCGAACCATCACCGCCTACACTCAACTGGTTCAGCTCCGCAGTCGATTTCAGCTCGATCCTAAGAGCGCGGAGTGTCTGCAGTTCATCGTGGCGGCCGCCGAGCGCATGGGACTGCTCATTGATGCCCTGCTAGATTACTCCAAAGCTGGAGAAGTTACCCATCGGCCTCTCAGCCCTGTTCCCATGGATGAGGTTCTGGCGAGTGCTTTGGGCAACCTAAATGGATCGATTGAAGAGAACCAGGCCGTGGTCACACATGATCCGCTTCCCGTCATCACGGGCGATAAGACCCATCTCGAGCAACTCGTTCAGAACTTAATCGGCAATGCCCTCAAGTATCGCCGGCAGGATCCCCCTTGTATTCACGTAGCGGCCCGCCAGTCGGGCAGGGAATGGTTGTTCGCGGTTTCCGACAATGGTCAAGGAATTCCGTCTCAGTACCAAACGCAAATCTTTGAACTCTTCAAACGGCTCCACGGGCAGCAGTATGCCGGCACCGGCATCGGACTGGCCACGTGCAAGAGACTTGTGGAGCGTTATGGCGGCCGCATCTGGGTCGAGTCCGAAATCGGCCAAGGGTCGACTTTCTTCTTCACGTTGCCCACCACGGCGGAATTTCATCAAAGCGCCTCGGTTTAGCGAAACTGCCAATTTGCGATGTAGTGGTTCTCATAACCAGCACCAGTACCGGCGGTAAAGCCGATGAAGGCGGAACTCTGGCCCAGAATGCTGGCGATGTCGATTGGGTAGCTGAGAAGGTCCGCCGGCCGCGTGGTGGAATTATCGGCGATGGCCACATGCAGGTTCGTGCCATCGTAGTCGATCCAGACCGACCATAGATCCCCATTGGACATGCAACCAAACGCACCGGTAGGCTGGCAGTTTGTAACCCCATATGGCGTCTGCGGCCCAAGACCGGTGATGCTGCCGTTCGTGAGGACCGCCACGTCGTTATCGTCAATATCAAATGGGGAGTTTTGCCAAGTGTTGAATTCCACGGCAACACTGGGCGTGATGTCCTGGTAGCCCAACCCCCCGCCGTTGGCCCCCAGGGCGGTGGCGCTTTCCGTCTGGAGCGTAAAAGTCATCCCGTCGGAGGCGCCGTAATAGCCCGCGTCCGTCATCTGGAACTGGAAGAACGTGCTGAATGTGTAAGTGGAATTGAATACGACGGCGTTGGTAGTGAAGGCCGAACCGGCCTGGCTCTGTTGCGCGGGCGTAAGCCAAAGCACGGGTGCGCCCTGAGGCCCGGTCACGATTTTCGCGGATCCGTTGAGCGTCAGGTCGCTGGTCGCGCCGAACACGGGAACACTCAGCAGGCAGGCCACAGCCGCCAGTTCTCGTAGCATGTCGTTCACTCCTTTGGTGGGGACTCTACCACGCGCGAAGCGTTGAGTCAAACAGCGGCCGTACTAAAATTAACGCTGGGCGGGTGTTGTACCGCTCGCGGTATTGGCGGTGCGCGGCGTCGTCCGGGAAATGTTCTCCAGAGGCATATGGATACTGCGACATGGCGTGAAACGGCAGCGGCTCCACGGTCTGTCCGTGTGCCGTATTGGCATCCGCGTCCTTGGCCCAGCCGTCCACAAACAGCAGGAAGTCGCGTTTCCATCCCGCGGGCAGCGGTCCTGCGGCGCGCTCGGGAAACAGTATGCGCAGCTCATCGCCGGAGCCCATGATTACCAGCCGGTCGTCAATCGCCCCGATCAGCGGCAGCACATCGCCATAACGCGTATAGAGTCCCTTGGTGGGATTCCACATCGAGACCGGCATCCACTGCGCATAGTCGAAGCCTTCGGGTTGCTTGCGCTGCGGATGAATGACCGGCGTGGAGAAGCCGCGGAAGCGCAGGTCCGCCGATTCGGCCTCCATATCGGTCAGGCGCACGGGCGCCGCGCCGGTTTCTTCGCTGAGGAAGATTTCGTCCCAGTACACGCAGAGGTTGGTCACGATGCGTACCTCGCGGGAAGCGGAGAGGAACTTGCCGGTGAGATCCACCGCGATAGTCTTGGGCTTGCCCGCCGGTATGCCCATATCTTCGATTACGGTTTTCCACTGCCCGGCCGCATCCTTCACCTGCAAGTAGGGCAGCACCAGATCCTTCTTTGCCTGCGAGGCGGCCATGAAGGTGCTGCCATCGGCCCAATCCACCCAACCGTTCAAGATCAGCACGGCGCGGTTGGCGGGCGCGGCTTTGCCGAAATCCAGATCCAGATGGTGCAAATCCGCTACGTTCAAGTAATTCCGGCGGAACTCTTCCGCATAGGTGCGGTCGCGATGCAGTAGGCGCGGGAGCACATCGCGGCCTTGGCCATCTCGCGCGCGGATGGGGTAGACGCGCCGCTGCACACCGAAAAGACGGAACTCGGGGAACGGCGGCGACTTGAACTTGTCGTTGGTGAAGATCTCAACGCCGGCGGGATGATCCACCGCGATCAGCTTCACCCGATCGAGATAAGAAACCTCGCGCAACTCCTCGGAGATACGGATTTCGTAGCGCCCGTCGACAGCCTGCAACGCCTCACCGGGAATCTGCACGTATTCGTCGTGATCCACCGGGAAGTAGCTGCCATCTCCCGAAGCCGCGCCCAGCGGCGCTACGCCGAGCACGTCGGTGATGAAGCGGAACTTGCCGCCGTCCCAGGTAAAGATCATGGGGCAGGAACCGGAGAGGCGCTGCTGTTCCTGGTATTCGATGGCTTTGTCGACGGGCTGCTCCGTCTCGTCCTGAATCAGGCCGTTGGGCCAGGTGATGCGCACGGCGTCGGCGCTCTTGTAAGAGTCCACGCCGAACAGCAGCGGGACACCCTGGTAGATGCGCTTCTGATAGCTGGAGCCGGTTTTGATCTCGACCTTCGCGAACGGCGCCAGCTTCAGATTCTTGATGCCATTCAGCCCCGCCAGTAGCCACTTGTTATGCGTTTCCGTAGCGTTGCGCAGCAGGTGCAGCGAGCCATCGACCGCGATCAGCGCCACATCGGCGCGGCCATCGCCGTCGAAATCGGCCGTGACGGCGGCCACGGCGGCGGGAATCTCCACGGGCGTTTTCTCGAAAATGTCCTGCCCGAGATTGCGGAAAACGCCATTAGCCGCCAGCAGATCGGCGATGCCGCGATTATCCAGATCGGCGAAGGTCAGCGGGCCGTGGGCAGCCAGGACATCGATCGGCAGCAGGCTGCCCTCATGGTTCAATAGCAGCAGGCCGTCCGCCGCCAGATCCGTCCAGCTATCGTTGTTCACATCGAAGGCGGTGAGTCCCTTCGCTCCGGCCGGAAGCCCGTCGAGCGCAGTAGCCTCGTACTTGCCGAGCAAGCGGTCGCGATAGAGGACCCCAGGGCGGTCGCGGTACGAGACGGCCAGATCCACGCCGTTGGTATCGGCGATCAGGTCGATCGTAGCGGCGTCTACCGCGTTGCCCTTGACGAACGGGAACGCGGCGGTATCGTCGCTGAACCCCGCTTCGCCGTTGTTGCGCGCCAGCGCGGCGTTTTCGCCCAGCAGGATCAGATCGAGATCGTAGTCGTGATCAAAATCCAACCAAACTGCTTTGGAGAAGCGGCCTTGGGGCAGCTTCACCGGGGATTTTTCAAACCTTCCCTTGGTATTGCGATAGAGCGCCGCGCCGTCGGCCGTAATGATGCAGAGGTCCGGCAGGCCGTCGTTATCGTAATCGCCGGCAGCGATCGATACGATGCCTTTGATTCCGGCCAGGCCCGAATCGGAGACCAGCGCGGTTCCGTTCCGGTAAAGCTGCGCGCCATTGGAAGACCAGGCCAGCAGGCTGGGGTGGCGATCGCCAAAGGCATCTAACACCAGCAGACCGGCAGTGCCTGGATCGAAGCCGGCGCCGCCGTCGGCAGGCAGCTTGCGGTCTTCGAATTTCGGCTCTGGGGCCGGATCGCTCTCGGGACGGGTCGCGACGGGATCGTAGATTTCCGCGTAGTAACTCCATTCCACGTCTTCCGGGATGGCCGCGCCTTCGGTGAGCGCTTTAAGCTTCTGGAAGACCTCCAGCTCGCGGGCGGCGTCGGCGGCGCGCCCGGACTGCCGATAGAGATTATATAGCTGGAAATGCGCCGCGGCGAAATTGGGGTTGAGGCGCTCGGCGATTTCAAATTCGCGCACGGCATCGTCGCGTTTGTCGGCGAGTTTGTGCAGGACGCCCAGGTTATAGTGCGATACGGGCTCGTCGGGGACCAGCCGCAATAAGCCTTCGAACTGGGTGACGGCCGGCCCGTAGTCGCCCTCTTTCTTGAAGACGATGCCCAGGTTGAACCAGGTGTGCGGGATCTTCGGGTCCATTTTTTGCGCCCGCTCCAGCTCCGCGACGCCTTCTTTGGTCTTCCCCGCGCGCAGCAGGGCCAAGCCATAATTGATGTGTTCGCGCGCGGAATCGGGCGCCAGGTCCAGCGCCTTCTTGAATTCATCAACAGCCTGCGACTGCGTGGTGGGGTTCTCGTAAAAAGCTTTGCCCAGATTGCGGAAACGCCCGATGCGGTCCTGTTCGACGCGGGTAGCGTCGGCGCCTGAGAGCAACACGAGCGCCGCAACTGAGAGGATAACAACGCCGATCCAAGGGCGAATTCGATTCACTGGCGACCCCTTTTCGAGCTTTCACTTAATTGTAGCGGCTGACGAGTTGTAGATTATGGGCCGGTTGATGGGGCGTTATGTGAACACGCGCGCAAAATGCGAGCCGGGTTTCACGATGGTCTGGTTGCGCTCCGGTCCCGTCGAGATGCAGCCTACTTCCACGCCGCTCTTGGTTTCCAGAAAGTCGAGGTAATCGCGCGCGCGCGCCGGCAGTTCGCTATACGACGAAATGCCGAATGTGGAGCTCCGCCAACCCGGCAGGCATTCATAAACCGGCTCCAGAGCGGCCATGCCTTTGACTGTCGCGGGCATGTCGGCCACCTCCTCACCTCCCGACCGGTAGCCCACGCACACCGGGATCTTCTCCATCTCATCCAGAACGTCCAGTTTGGTCACCACCAGGCTGTCGAAGCCGTTGATCATGGCCGCATACCGCATCAACGGCACGTCGTACCACCCGCAGCGCCGCGGACGCCCGGTCACCGACCCGAATTCGTTGCCGCGGTTGCGGATCTGGTCGCCCCAGGAGTCCAAAGCTTCGGTAGGAAATGGCCCTCCCCCCACACGCGTGATGTAGGCCTTGGAGACGCCGACTACGCTGTGGATGCGGGTTGGGGGTACTCCGGTGCCGGTGCAGGCGCCGCCCGCCGAGGCGCTGGAAGAGGTCACGAACGGATAGGTGCCATGATCGATATCCAGCATGGTGCCTTGCGCGCCCTCGAACATCACGCTCCGCCCGGCGGCGATGGCATTGTTCAGCATGCGTGCGGTGTCGCAAACCATGGGGCGAATGCGCTCCGCCAGCCTTTCGTATTCGGCGCGGACGCTCAAGGGGTCCAGCCCGCTATCCAGGCCGAACGCCCGCGCGGCCGCCTGATGTTCCGCGAACAGCGTGTCGAATAGCGGCTCGAAAACTTCACGGTCCATCAGATCGGCGATGCGCATGCCGCGGCGCGCGATCTTATCTTCGTAGCAGGGGCCGATGCCGCGCGAGGTCGTGCCGATGGAAACGCGCCCAGGCCGCGCCTCGCCCAACTTCTCCATCAGACGGTGCGTAGGGAGCAAAACCTGCGCCCTGTTGCTGATGAATAGATTGCCCTCCACCTGCAAACCGGCGGCTTCCAGCATTTGGATCTCGTCCAGCAAGGCGGCCGGGTCCACCACCAAGCCATTGCCGATCACCGCCTGCTTGCCGGGCCGCAGAATTCCGCTGGGAATCAGCTTCAGCACGAACTTCAGGTCGCCGATGCGCACCGTGTGTCCGGCGTTGTGCCCTCCCTGGTAGCGGGCTACCACGTCGAATCGCTCCGAGAAAAGGTCGACCACTTTTCCCTTGCCTTCATCGCCCCACTGCGCGCCCAAAATGATTACGTTGCTTGCATTGCTCATGATGGCCAAACCCATTCATTCTACCGCATGTGATAACCTGACCTTGAATGCAGCTTTCGGAAGTGTACTTGGCGCTCGGGGAGAGCGGCTTTGGACAACTGATTCAAGGCATCTCCATCGGCAAGCTGAAAACCTACCAACTCTACGACGCCTTCAAAGCCAGCGGGCGCCTCACCAAGCTCAACACGGAGTCCCTCCACAAGCACATTCCGAAATTCTGGGCGCGCCTGAGCGGGCACGACGAACAATTCGCCAAAGATCTGGCTCAGACTGTGTTAGTATCACACCTGGACATGATTGTGGCGGTCCTCGATTTTCTGGGGGTTCCGCATGAAAGCGGGTTCTTCAACAAGGATCTGAACGCGAAGAGCTATTTGACCGAGGGTTGGGCGGAACGCGTTTTCGAGAAGTTTCGGGCCGTTTATTCCGAACCGGTCCTGCTGTTTTATGTCAATCACCTGTCATGGGAACTGACTGATAGTGCCGAGCCGTTTGCGCCGGCTTCGGCGGCGTGAAAACGCCGGCAAATTTTTCGGTTGCAACTGTGCATGGGAAACTGTACAATCATTAATCCGTTGGAAGCCTGCACGAGTGGGTCCCGATCGTTGCCGTTCGGTCGAGGTACTCGTGGGGAGCGGCTTCAAGTACAGCGGAGAAACAGCAACTCCTTGCGGTACAACTGTATCGGCCCTACTGGCGGGGTGGCCCGGCGCGTGTGGGTCGCGGTAGAGTTGCGCCGCTTGAATGCGGCTCGAACGCTGCTTAAGCAAGGGCAGGCATGTGCATGCGTGAAGTTGGGTGCGTGATTTCGCCCAGTGCGGCACTGGGATTGGATGTTTGCTTATGAGTCATTGCGAATTCCACTATTCTTATCTTTTGCCCCAAAAACCGGGGATTCTCCCCTTTGATGAAACGATCACCAAGTCGTGCCGGCGTTGCGGGGCGACCTTTACCACGAAATCGCGCATCCGCAAACGTTGCGACGCGTGCCAGGAGGTGGTGGCCTACGAGAAGCAGCAAAAGGCTAACGCCCGCCTGAAGGCGCGCCGGGCAGCCAAGCGGGCGCTATTGCGCGGCTGATCAATGCGCCGCACGGCCTCGGCCGGGACGAACTCGCCATCCGGCGTCTGAAGACGCCCGAGAAGATCCAACTCTTCCTCGATAGCGAGATCGGCTTGGACCGGTGCAACATGTAGCCCCAGGTCGCTCGCGCCGGGTCCGGCGGGGCCGTCTGGCGCGTAGCATGAAAAGCGCCTTTTGGCGCGCCGCCGCGTTGCGCGCGCACGGCTTTTCGCCATTGGTGTCGGCAGTTCTGCCATCTGCGCGCCCGTCTATCGCACCTGTGCGAGTTACGCGAAGCCGATCCCTAACCTAGCTGCCGCGGTGGCCATGCCGCGATCGGCAGTCCAAAGCTTCATTTCCCCAATGATTGCCGACGCGAGCAGGTGCATATCGACCCAACCCAGGCCCGAACCCCAAAAACGCCGCGATTCCAGCAGGTGCCGGACTTCCTCTTCGGAGGCAACGGACGCAGCGGGCAGATGTTCCAAGTAGCCGATCGTTTCGGTTCGCTTGTGCATATTCCCGCATGCCAATTCGCCGAGGACAAATGGGTGCAGCGCGACCAGCTCATGTTCCAGAAGAGCCTCCAGGCGCGGCTCCGCGTGCCGGAAGTGGTCAATCCACACCGAAGAATCCACCAGGATCATTATCCCGCCGCAGCGGCACTACGCCTGCGCCGCGGGATCTCGAAATCGGGCATCGTCCCCCCGAGGGCTGCCAGCCGTTTCCCGGCTTCTCTTGCGATCAAGTGGCGCAAGGCTTCGTGGATCAGGGCCGTCTTCTCCTCGATCCCGGTATACGCACGGGCTTCCCGAACCAATTCGTCATCCAAGTTGAGCGTTGTCCTCATGCATACCAGTATAGACCATCAGTGCATACCCCACAACTCATCTCCCCCTCCGGCGATAAGTACCACTCGCGCCGCCGGCCTTTTCGAGCAAGTACAAGTCTTGAATCTCAATCGATTTGTCCAGGGCCTTGGTCATGTCGTAGACCGTCAGCGCAGCAACGGCTGCCGCCGTTAGCGCTTCCATTTCCACGCCGGTTTGCGCGGTAGTGGCCGCGCTGGCAATGATGCGCACACCTGTTTTTTCCACGCGCACTTCCACATCCGCGTGCGACAGCATCAGCGGATGGCACAGCGGAATCAGGTCCGCCGTCTTCTTAGCGGCGGCAATGCCCGCAATGCGCGCGATCTCCAGCGGATTGCCTTTGGGATTTTCCGGCAGGCTGCGCAGCACATTGCGCCGCATCCGCACAAAAGCGTGCGCCCGGGCCGTGCGGCGGGTTTCCGGCTTGGCCGAAACGTCCACCATGCGGGGACTTCCGGCGGAATCGAAATGCGAGAGCTTCTTCATTTGAGCCTCTTCATTTCAGCAGTACGCGGATCCAGTCGCCAGCCTGCCAAGCTGGCCGGTCGGCGTCCACCACCAGGAATGCGTTGGCGCGGGTCAGCGCGGGCACATCGCTCGAGCCGCGCCAGGCAATCGGGGTCACCTCGGCGCCATCCAAGCTCAGACGTGCGGGCAGGAACCGCGTCAGCCCCACACGGTGGTGGAAGTCCTCCGTCAGGCGGGCAAACGGCATGTGCATTTCGATCTCCTGTTGCCCGCCCAGCACTTCCAACGCGGCGCGGGCGAAAATCTCGAAGGTGACCATCGTGGACGACGGGTTCCCCGGCAACCCGAAGAAGAATTTGCCGTGCGCCTTGCCGAAAACCAGCGGTTGGCCCGGCTGAATCAGGACGCGGTCGAAGAAAAACTCCGCGCCCAACCCTTCCAGCACCCGCTCGACGATATCGTATTTCCCCGCCGACACGCCGCCGGAGAGCAGCAGAATATCGGCTTCCAGGCCGCGATCGATCAGTTCCCGCGTGTGCCCCATCTCGTCGCGCGCCACTGGCAGGATCTCCGGCACGCCGCCGGCGCGCGTCACCTGCGCGGCCAGCGAGTACACGTTGGAGTTGCGGATCTGGAAGTCGCGGGGCGTCGCGGCGAGCGGCACGATCTCATCGCCCGTTGCGATGATCGCAACCTGCGGCGCGGCATAAACCGGAACACGGTGTTTGCCCGCCGCCGCCAGCATGGCAATATCGGTGTAATCCAGGCGCTTGCCGGCGTTGAGCAGGATCTGCCCGGCGCGCGCCTCACTCGCCTGCGGATTAATGAATTGGCCGACCGCCGCGCCTTGCCCGGCAATCATGCGCCCACCTTCGCGAAGCACGTGTTCGAGCATGACCACTGCATCCGCACCGCGCGGCACCGGAGCGCCCGTCATAATTTCAACGGTCTGGCGCGCTCCAACCTCGCCCCCGAAGCTCTCGCCGGCGCGCACTTCACCGATCACCTGCAATTCCCCCGGCAGATCGGCGGCGCGCACCGCGTATCCATCGCGCACCGAACGTGCCAGTGCGGGATAATCGCGGTCCGCTGCTATCGGCTCGGCCAGCACACGGCCCGCGGCTGCCTCCAGCGCCACGTTTTCAATCTGCGGCGCCCCGTGCGCGCTGCGAACTGTATCCAACACGCAACGCCGCGCTGCCTCGAATGTGAATGCGGGCACAGGTTTATTCTAGTATCTTGCCCATTATCTCAGCCGAAGATCTCACTTCCTGGGCGGCCGGACTGCTGGAAGCGGCCTCCTTCCCGCGGCCGGCGGCGCGTCTGGTGGCGGAATCGCTGGTGGCGGCCAACCTGCGCGGCGTGGATTCGCACGGCGTGCAGTTGCTGCCCTATTACATCGAGCAAGTCGAGCGCGGCGATATGGATGCCGCCGCTGAAGGCCGGATCGTCTCGGAATCCGGCGCATGCCTACTGTATGATGGCGCGAACGGAGTGGGCCAGCTTGTCGCCAACGTCTGCTGCGGGCATGCCGTCCGGTTGGCGCACAAACACGGCATTTCGGTGACGGTCGCGCGTGAATCCAACCATTTCGGCGCGGCGGCTTATTGGGGCCAGAAAATTTCGGGGGCCGGGATGATCGGCATCGTCATGTGCAACGCCTCGCCGATCGTGGCGCCCTGGCAGGGCAAGGAGCCGCGCCTCGGCACCAACCCTATCTGCATGTCCGTGCCGGGACCGTGGCTCCTGGATATGGCCACCACCACCGTGGCCAACAACCGCATCTTTAAGGCCCTGATGAATAGTGAGCAAACTATTCCAGACGGTTGGGCCGTGGACTCCGAAGGCGTGCCGACCACCAATACGGACGCGGCCATCCGGGGCATGCCGATGCCGCTGGGCGGCTACAAGGGCAGCGGCCTGGCCATGATGGTCGAGATGCTGTGCGGGCTGCTGAGCGGCGGAGCCATGAGCGTCGACGTGGGCGGCATTCGGATCCAGGGCAAGCCTACGCGCGTGAGCCAGACGTTCGTGGCCATCGATGCCAGCCGTTTCATGCCGATGGAAGAGTTCCAACGCCGCGTCGAGTGGCTGGTGAACACGGTGAAAACCGCCGCGCCCGCCAAAGGTTATCGGGAGGTGCTGGTGGCGGGCGATCCGGAATGGCGCGCCGAGGTGGAACGGCGGCAAAACGGGATTCCACTAGGCGACGGCACGTGGGAGTGTCTGGTCGAAACCGCCGCGCGGATGGGCGTGGGTCCACCCGAGCCGAAGTCGAGAGATCGCATCTGATAAGCTAATGTAAACCCAAGGGAGGGACAATTTGAAACATTCGTTCTTGATCGCAACAGCCGCCGTGGCCGTCTTATTGGCGGCGGGAAGTATGCAAGCCGCCGACATCGATCCGGGCGCCGCTGCCGCGTATTGTACACAGAGTGGCGGGACGGTGATCGACCGCGCTCCCGCGTATGGCACCAACGGTCCGCCGTCGAGTTGGCTCATACTGACTGGAGTTCGCAAGTTTTGCCAATTCACTTCGGCGACGGATGGCTCGCGCATCCACATCCTGGTCGAGGATCTCTACGCCACCACGCCTAGCCTGGCCGTGTTGGCCTACTACGCGAAAGTCGCGCCCGGCACGTCCGGACCAGGCAACCCGGCTTCTTACTATTGCACGCAATTGGGAGGCTCGGACCTGTTCGGCGGGGTGAATGCCGCGGGCGGCGGCTGGTACGGCAAAGGCTCCGAAGACGCGGTGCTGGAGGCATGTATCTTCCCGGATATGTCCTCAATCGATTCGTGGGGTCTTACTTACAACGCCCTCGGCATCGTTCGCGGCATCGACCTGACCACCGTGCTGCGGTACGCACCTCCACCCGACACGCACTGACCGTGCTGGCTGAGCTTCCAATCCCTATCGCTCAGGCACTCATCTGTTGTAAAATTGAATTGGAGGCACAAACGCCAGATGCGCTCGGCAACCCCACCCTACGCTGAATGAATCCGCCGTCACTGGATCAATACGTCGATTCGCGCCTTGAATCGCGCATTCAGATCTAACAAGTCTCCCGTTGTTCTTTCGTGCTTCACCCGTCCCTGCCAATCGGCGAGGACTTTGTGTTCTGCGGCTGCTTTGCGGCCTTCTTCCAGATCGCCCAGGGCTCTCGAGTGAAGCGCATTCTGATCGGCCAGAGTTGACGTTTTGCCCAACAGCGCTTGATAGCAGGCCCGGTTGGTATAAGCTTCCGCGAGGTACTTTTTTTTCTGGCCTGGTTCCCAATGGCTCTTTTGAATCAGAGCGTTCATCCGCTCGATCGCGCCCATCAGGTCGGGGGGTGTAGTAGCCTTTGCTTGTATGAACGCGAGGCCGAACAGTGCGCCAGGTTCCTGCTGGTCGATTCCGAGGCTTTCTTCATATTTCCTTTTTGCGGCTGTGAAATCTTGACGTGCCGCGAGCAGCGCTCCGAAATCCCTAAAGGCGGCCGCGTTCTTTTCATCCGTCTGGCATGCTTTCTCGATGTATAACAATGCCCGCTGGATCTCCGGACCTTCGAAGGGATCTCCAGCGGCGCCGGCAGCGTCGGCCTTTCGAGCGGCTCGGTAGCCATAGAACAACGCCAGAGCCTGGTAGATCTCGGAGGCCGGCCTGCGATATCGTTCGAACCGCCCCAGTTGGAAAATCTCCAGCACCGCTACTCTTAGTTCCGCTGTCAACGCGTGCTGCACGTTTGCTTCACTCAGATGCAGGTCCAAGCGCCAATTCGCATCCACCGGTAACACATCCACGCGTAGCGTTGCCACCAGTTCCCGCACGGCCGCGTTGACGTTCTGCAATAGCGGATAAGCCGCGTAGATTTCCGCCTGCATGGCATCCATCTTCTTGGGGATATCCTTGACTTCCGTATGCGCCAGATTCAAATCGTCCTTGGCGCTCTGTAAAATCTGCCGGAAGCCGAAATAGGAATTGGCGCCTAGGAGAATGACGAAAAGGCTGGTAGCGAACGTCAGGAATGCCAGCAATTTGCCGAGATTCTCGGCGTTCTTTGCATTGTAGTCGAGTTGGGCGTTGAGATCGTTGAATTTCAGATCCACATCGGCCGCGAGCTTCTGCAGCGTCTGCATGTCGGCCGCCGCCGTGTCGGAGCCGGTCCCGCCGCCAATGCCGGCCTTGGCTGTATTTCCTTTCTGCGGCGGCGCCGCCAAAGCCGTGGGTGCGCCAATCCGAAAAATAATCGGCGCGCTGCACGACAGGATCGCGATTCCTGTAAAGAGCATGAGTACCGCACTCGCGTGAGTGGGCCAAATGACTTTCTTCCAGTCCATGAATTCCTCCCGACTCCACTTAGGACGCCCGCAATTGCGCCGCCTCGATCACCGCCCGATAGTGGTCTAGCCCCGGAACGCGCATGCCAGGCGCCTTGGCCAGATCGTCCCAGCGCCGCAGCCGCACCGCCTCGCGCGCGAACGGCCGCTGTTCGAATTCACGCGCTTCCGCGCCGGTGAAAGGTCCGCCTTGCAATCGCAGGCTCTGCATTGAAGCGGGTGAAAGCAGACTCAGATATTCCGGGTCGGTCGCGCAGAGATAGCGCTTGGCGTCCACGTGCATGCGCACCGGCGCGGTCACTTCGGGACCGAAATATTGCGCCAGCCAGGCATGCCCCAGATCCTCATGCCGGGCGTCGACACCCAAGTCCGCGACATGCTCGGGCATATCGTGCAGCAGGTGGCCGATATCGTGCAGCAGCGCTGCAGCCACCAGCCAGCCAGGCGCATCGTCGCGCTCCGCGTAGTACGCGGTCTGCAATGCATGTTCCAGTTGCGAAACCGGCTCGCCGAAGTAGGCAGCGCCGCCTTTGGCTTCGAAGATTTCGATAATTCGATCGCTAAGCGGCATCACTACACCCGTGTACCACAGGAGCCCGCCGCTGGCCGATAAACAGCGCCGCGGCCGCCCCGCTTGAAAGCAACGCTACTGCAGCCAGCGCCAGAAAGGCTCCGCTCCAGCCAAAACGCACCGAAATGCGCGCCACAGTGTCGCCTGCGAGTATGCCGCCCAGATAGCCAACGCCGTCGATAATCCCTGAGGATGTCGCGCTGCCATGCTTGCCGCCGAAATCCAAAGCGATGGCGCCCGCCAGGTAAGCATATGGCCCGATCACCAGAAACCCGACCAAGCCCACGAGAACTGCCGGCAGTCCGTGCCCCGCTCCTGCACGCAGCGAGCCAAGCGCGAATAGCGCGGCGGAGCACAGCACCAAGCTGCAGAACATGATCGCCGAGCGCCCTGTGCGGCCCAACCGATCGCTCCAAAAGCCTGTGAGCAGCACCGCTACGCCGCCGAACAGCGGGAAAACCGCGCTCATCCCAGCCGCCTCGGCCTTACTGTATCCCACCACTTGGTTAAAGTAAGTAGGCGTCCAGGTATTGAAAGTCTCGCGCACCAGCGTGAGGCCCAGCGACAGCGCGCACACGATCCAAAAGGCGGGGCTGCGGAACAGTGGCGCAAGCAGGTCGCGCAGGCCGGATGGCTTCGGGTCGCTGCCCTCCGCGCCAAACAGGTTCAGCGGATTCACTTCCGGCTCCGCCATGCCGATTTGCGCGCGCGATTCCTTCAGCAGCAGCAGATTCGCAATAAAGATGACGAACAGCGTGCCCGCCGACACTTGAAAAACCCCGCGCCACCCGAACCCGTGGCCGATCAGAAAGCCCATGAACTGGCGTGCCGCGGCGTCGCCAAACAAGTAACTCAAGCTGATGGCGCCCATCGCCGCGCCGTACGAGGAGTAGGAAAACCAGCGCGAAGTAATCTTCACCATCCCCGCCCAGCCAGTCGATTGCACCAGCCGGTTGCCGATCCAAGCCAGCGTGAAGATTGGCAATCCACCGCCCATCGAAAAAAGCAGCGTGAACAGAATCGACCCACCCATGCCGATCAGGAAATTCCGCTTGCCACCCAGGAAATCGGCGATGCCGGCCAGAAAGAACTTGCCGATCGCATAAGCCAGTACGGCGATTGACGTCACCGCGCCGAGGCGGATCCTGGCCTGCGCGGGAGACATGCCGTGCACTGCCAACTCGTCGATGATGAGCGGCAGGCTGACCGAGAAATCCGAGCGGCAGAGATAGTAGCCCGCATAGCCGATGAAAAGAAGCGCGATGGTGATCCCTTGCCAGATCGCCAGCCGCCGCGAATGGCCGCGAATCACGGCCGCCCGCCTCTTGTCACTCGCTCGTCAATCTGCTCCATCAGCGGGATGCAATCGGCCACGGCATCTGCCACATAGTGCGCGCCGGCCTCGCTCAGCTTGCGGCGTGCGGCATCCAGCCGGGCGGCCTGTTCGGCGGCCGGAAGCGCCGCGAATCCCTCCGCCGTAAGCCCGATCATGTTTCCGGTGCGCGCGACCCCTACGGTCCACATGCCGGCGTTCAATCCTTCTTCGATGTCGCTGATGGTGTCGCCAATCTTCACCATGGTGTGCAGCGGATAGGTCCCCAGGCGAATCGCGTTAAGGTAGCACATCCAAGGCCAGGGGCGGCCCGCGCCGGCATCGTCGGGGCAGAGCGCACAATCGGGTTGGTAGCCCTGTGCGGCCGCCGTCGAGAGCAGCAGGTCGAGCATGGGCCGCGTGTATCCCGTGGTGCTCCCAATCTTAATGCCCCGTGCGCGCCACTCGTCGACCGTCGCAGCCACGCCGGGAATCACGTCTGAGTAAGCCGCCAGGCAGTCCATCTGCATGGGAATGAAAGCCGCGAAGAGATTTTCGACGTCACCCTCATCGGGCGCCCTACCGGTCTTCACACGCAGCAGCGCGCGGATATGGTCCTTCTTATGGATGCCCATGTCGCGGCGAGCTTCCTCTTCGGTGACTGGCATGCCGCGGTTTGCGAATAGCCTCTGCAGCGTCCGAACCGGCGCCAGACTGCCATGGTCTACGGTGGTGCCGGCCCAATCGAGGATCACAGCCGTAACGCGGCCCATCAGAATCCCATCTCTTTCACGGTTTCCTCGGCGAGTCCGAACGACAGTGTCATTCCCGAACCCCCGGTCGCCGTTACCACGCGCACGTTCGGAGCCGGCGAGAGCGAAACGAACGGCTGGCTCGGATGTTTCGCATAAACCCCATGCCAGTGCTGCGCGATATCGAGCGTGGGCGCTTGCAGAAAGCCGCGCGCGTAACGCAAAACGAGGTCGTCGATTTCGGCGCGGTCGAACGGATCCACGGCCGCCCCGTATTCATGCGAATCGCCAATGGTCAGTTCGCCTCCGGCAGTCTGCGAAACCAGTACATGAATGCCCCAGCGATCGTACTCCGGCGTCTCGGCGGCGATGCGCTCCCGCAACGCGGCCAGTGTCCCGCACACCTGGAACGACTCGTAGAAACGAAGGGTCAGCCCCGCGGCCAACGCGGGGCCAAGCTGCCATCCATCGGGTTGCGGGCCCGTGCGCATCATCTGGAGTTTGCATCGAGTGATATCACTGGCGCGGAACACTTCTGGGTACAGCGTCTCGAAATCGTGACCGGTGCATACGATGGCGCCGTCGAACGCGGAGAGATCGATAGACGTGACCGCGGTGCTCCAACAAAACCGCACGCCGAATCGTTCGGTCAAATAACCCGGGAACTTTGCCAGCACGACACGCGGGTCGACCGTAACTTCCGTGGAACTCCAGATCGCCCCCAGCAACCCATCGGGCCGGACCGCTTTGCTCCGCGCCAGCACTCCCGCCGCGCTTAGCCACTCGCAGCGGTAACCCAGTTTGGGTGCCGCTTCGCAGAACTCCCGCGCAACTGCGGCTTCGTCCGCGCGGTAAACCACGTGCAGCGAACCAGTCGGAAAGTAGGGCAGCCGGGCTGCATCCAGCATGTCCACCCACAGATCGCGGCTGCGCAGAGCCATCGCGTGCATGCGTCCCGCGGGCTGCCCGATGGGCCAAATCATGCCGAAGTTGCGAACCGATGCCCCTGCCGCCCGCGGGCTGCGCTCGAAGACCACAACCGAGTGTCCCCGCCGCGCCAGCGCATAGGCGTGCGCGAGGCCCAGAATGCCAGCCCCAACGACGGCCACATCCGCGCCGCGCGTATCCATGAAAGCAGAGGCTAACGTATTTGAAGGAGGCCGCGCAAGGACCGGGTGCGTGCGCCACAATGGGTTCATGAACACGGAGAGCCAAATTGACATGCGCGAACTCGGCGCCACCGGGCTGAAAATATTCCCCATCGCGTTGGGCTGCATGGGGATGTCCGGGATGTACGGCGCAGCCGACGACGACGAAAGTATCGCCACCATTCATGCGGCCCTTGACGCTGGCGTGACACTGCTCGACACCGGCGATTTTTACGGCGCGGGCCACAATGAAATGCTGATCGGGCGGGCGTTGAAAGACCGCCGCAATCGGGCCGTGTTGTCGGTGAAATTTGGCGCCCTGCGATCTCCGGATGGCGGCTGGGGCGGCTTCGATGGGCGTCCGGCTGCGGTCAAGAACTTCGCCGCGTACAGCCTGAAGCGGCTCGGCGTGGACCACATCGACATCTATCGCCCATCCAGACTGGATCCCAATGTTCCGATCGAGGACACCATCGGGGCGATTGGCGACCTCATCCGGGCCGGCTACGTGCGCCACGCCGGGCTATCGGAGGTGGGAGTGGAAGCTATCCGAAGGGCGCATTCCGTGCTGCCCATCAGCGATCTGCAGATCGAGTACGCGATGATTAGCCGCGGCCCCGAAACGCGGATCTTTCCGGTGCTGGAGGAACTCGGCATCGGGGTGACCGCCTATGGTGTCCTTTCCCGAGGGCTGCTGAGCGGCTCGAAACCCGCCGAATCGGGAGACTTTCGCGCACACCTGCCGCGGTTCAGCGGGGAGAATTTCAGACAGAACGAGAAGGTCGTCGAAGCGTTGAAACAACTCGCCGCCGATAAGGGCGCCACCCCGGCACAACTGGCTATAGCCTGGGTGTTAGCCAAAGGGCCGCGCATCGTCCCGGTAATCGGGGCGCGCACGCGGAAGCAGCTTTCCGAATCCTTGGCGGCATTGCAGGTGAAGCTTTCCGCCGCCGATTTGGCGCGCATCGAGCAGACCGTGCTTCCATCGGCTATCGCCGGAACGCGGTATGACGAGCGCCAGATGCGGATGCTCGACAGCGAGCGAATATAGCCTTAGCAGGAGCCAGAAGACAGAAGTCAGAAGACAGAAGACAGAAGACAGAAGACAGAAGACAGAAGACAGAAGACAGAAGACAGAAGACAGGAGAGCGATCCGCGGAGCCTATCCTGTCACAGGCTCGCGCACATTGAACTCCAGCTTCCACCGCCGCCCATCGCGCGCCACGCACCACAACTGCAGCATGCCCGTCTCCGTGACCACGGTCTCGAACGAAACTGGGATGATGTCGGCGGCGTTCTGCTCCGCAGGCAGGTTGACCTCCATTGGGGCCAGTTCTTCCAGCTCGTCGCCGAAATCTTCGATCAGGTCGCCGGGCTGATCGTTCTTGCGAACGGCTGAAGTGAAGAAGCGGAATTCGGCAGGCTCGCCGACCAGCAGTCCGAATTCGCGGTTGGGGATGCGCATGTCGGTGCCTTCCTCCATCCCGAAAGGGACTACCGTCAGGGCTTTCAGCGGAGTGGCGAAGCCGGGCACCGCCGGCATGGCGCTTTCGATCGCGACGTAATAGGTGCGAGGGACTCCGCCGCGAATGCGCACGCCGCGGCCCTGGCGGGCGAGTCCATAGTAAGCCGCGCCGCGCGAGACGGCGTGCATCAGGTCTTCGCCGCTGAGTTGCCGTACAGGCGGCATGCCCTCTTCGGCCAGCCATGAGTTCAGCACGCTCAGGATCCGCTCGCGGATCAGCCCAGCATTCAGCACGCCGCCGTTGAACAGGATGTGCGTGGGGCAGGCCAAGCCGCTGGGGCCGCGCCGCACGCCGCCATGCTCGGCGGTGGATGCCTGCTGGCGCAGAAATCTGGCGAGGTGGCGGGTCATGGCAGCATCGGCGGCATACGGCAGGCCGATCTCCTGCAAGCCGGCGCGGCGCTGGCGGGCGGGCATATCGTGGCTCGACACGGCGGGCAAAAAGCCGTCGCTCAGCAAGCGATCGAGATCGGCGCGCTGTAACTTCGCTTTGATCGACCCGCCCACCACGCCAGTGCCTTTGCCCAAAATTGTGACCGGCGCTTCGTCCTTTTTGTTCGCCGGATCGAGCAGCTTCTCCTTGGCGGTGCGGCAATTGTTCCACAGCGCCTGAAGCTGGAAGTTGTCGATCTTGGTGCCCTGCTGCGCGAGTTGGTCCGCGACCAAGCGAGCGAGAGCCAGATCGATGTTATCGCCGCCGAGCAGTATGTGCTCGCCGACGGCCACGCGCTCCAGGGACAGTTCGCCGGACTGCTCCGTAACGGCGATCAAAGTGAAGTCGGTGGTGCCGCCGCCGATATCGACCACCAGGATCAAGTCGCCGACTGTCACCCGCTCGCGCCAATCGGGATGGCGTTCGATCCAGGCGTAGAAGGCGGCTTGCGGCTCTTCCAGCAGCGTGATGTTCTGGTAGCCGGCTTGCTCGGCGGCCTTGAGGGTCAAGTCGCGGGCGACGGCGTCGAACGAAGCGGGCACCGTGACGAGCACGTGCTGCTGGGTGAAGGCCGCATCCGGCATCTTGCTATCCCAGGCGTGGCGTAGATGGTCCAGATAGCGGCGGCTGGCCTCGACCGGCGAATACTTGGGCACGCCTTCGGGCGCACGGAAAGGCAGAATGGGCGCGGTACGATCCACGCCGCCATGCGACAGCCATGACTTCGCCGAAGACACCAGACGGCCGGCATTTTCGACGCCGCGCTTCTGGGCCAGACGGCCGATGACGGTCTCGGGCTGCGGGTCCCACGGCAAGGCCGTCGAGCCGGCTGGGAAATCGTTCGCTCCGGGAATGTACAGAAACGAGGGCAACAGGCTCTCGTCTCGTACCTCCGACGGATTCACGAGCTGCGGGATGCCCAGCAGCTCGACTTTGGGCAGGGAAAAGGGATCGGCATCCCGGCGGTTCTCGACGTAAGAGAGCGCGGAGTTGGTGGTGCCGAGGTCGATGCCGATGATGTAGCGAGGTTCGTGTCGGGGTTCCATGCGGGCGCGCGGGGTGCTACTCGATCTCGATTTCGGCGGGCGCGATGATGGCGGCGTCCTGCTTGGGGTTGAGCGCGGGCAGGTCCATTTTGACGGCGCGCCACCCTTTGTGCCGGAGAGTTCCGCCCTCGGGCTTGGTAGCCGGCACATTGCCGATAAACTTCACCGCGGCGGGGTCGGCGGTGGTGGGGCGGGTGTAGGCGCCTTCGACGCCATCGATGACCGGCTGGAGGCTGAGATAGCGGGCCAGCGAATCGCGCGCCTGGTCGTGTAGGCTACGCACAGCGGCGCCGATCTGGTCGTCGTCGAAGGAGGCGATATCTTCCATCAGGAAGTCGAGGAGGCGCGAATCGCGCTGGAGGATCGAGAGGAGTTGCAACGCGTGGGCGGGATTGGGGGGCGGAGGAGCCGATGGCGCGGCAGGGCGAACCGGCGCGGGGCCGAGTCCCAACGCGCGCTTCAGGTCGTCGGGCAGACGGCCCTGAAACAAGATCGCAAAGAAGGCACGGAAGGCTAACGGGATACGGCTCAAGTGTTGTGCTCCAAGTACTTTAGGATAACATCCGCCGCGCACCGAGACCGAGGCGTATCGTAGCGTCCTGATGCGGCGGCTGCGGTCTTGACTTCTCTGGAGTGAAGCGAGGATACTTGCTACCATGCCCGCTCAGGAAAAAATGCGTTGGGGATCTCTCTATCTCTCCAGCCTTCTAGCCGTTGTCGGACTGATACAAACACCGCTGTACGCCACCGTGACTATTGTGTCCATGGCCCCGTCGGTTGCCTCGCCGCAACCACTGGGCACGGCCGTTACCTGGACGGTGACCGCCATGGATACCAATCCCGGTCCTCTCACTTTTCAGTTCAATACCGCGTACGGGCAGCAGGCCTTCTCCCTCGCGCGGGATTACAACAAGGGAACGCAGGCTTCCGGTAAGTGGACTTCCCAGCCGTTTGTCTGGTCCACCATATTGGGCGAAGGCAGCTACCAGATTCAGGTCATCGCGAAGGATTTCACTTCCGGTGAAACGGCCACGCAGACGGCCAGCTTCCAGTTGACGCCGCTGGCGACAGGAGGTAACGCGGTCGTCAGCCAGACCGCAAATCCGCTGATAGCCCTCTTCAGCGCACCCTCCTGCGCTGCGGGCAGCTACATGCGGGTACGTTTTGCGGCCAGCGGCGGAAGCCCGACCTACACAAACTGGAATACCTGCCGGCCCCCGTTGAGCATGAATTTCTATGTCGCCGGTATGCTGGCCAGTACATCGTACAGCATGAATTATCAAGTGAATACCGGCGGCACGTTCACCAGCGGCCCTACACCGCTTAACTTCACTACCGGAGCGCTGCCGACCCAGATCGCTTTTCCGGCTTATAGCGTAGTTACGCCGCCGACATCGCAAGCGGACACCACGGACTCCACGATCCTCCACGCCAATACGGCCGCCTCTTTGAAAGCATTGTACCTTCCGGTAGCCACCGACCTTAATGGCAACATCACTTGGTATTATGCGTTAGGCGACACCGCGTTGCTCACACGGCCGCTTGCCGGCGGGAACATGCTGACCTTGCAATCCGGGGCAGCCTGGAATCCGGCTCTTACTTTTTCCCAATACTTGCGCGAAATCGATCTGGCCGGCAACGTGATCCGGGAAACCAACACTGGCATCATATCGCAGGAACTGCTGGCCTTGGGCTTCACCGACGCTACTCCCTGCAACGCAGTTCCCAATCCGCCGCCGGTGTACACCGCCTGCTTAAACCATTTTCACCATGAGGCGATGCAGTTGCCCAACGGCTATACCGCTTTTCTGGCGAAGGTCGAAAAACTATATCCCGCCGGAACGCAGGGCAGCACCACAGGCCAACTGGTGGACATCATGGGAGATCTGGTGATTGTCCTGAATGCCAACTGGCAAGTGGTCTGGTGCTTCGATGAGTTTCAGCAGCTAAACGTCAACCGCGCCGACCCCCTGGACGAGACCTGCACCAATGGCCCCGGCGCAGACTGCCCGCCTAACGTTTTGGCCACCGTGTCCAACGACTGGACACATACTAACTGCATCGATTACATGTCTTCCAGTGGCGACTTGATGATTTCGGTGCGAAACCAGGATTGGCTTATCAAGGTCGACTATAACAACGGAACCGGTACGGGCGACGTTATATGGACCATGGGTGTGGACGGCGATTTCACCTTCAATAACATCGACAACAATCCGTATCCGTGGTTCTCACACCAGCACGACGCCGAATATCAAACCAACGGGGTACTGACGGTTTACGACAACGGAAATACGCGCGTGGCGCCGCCCCCGAACGGCGGGGGCCAGCCGGGATACAGCCGCGGCATGGGGCTGACGGTGGACGAGACGAACATGCAAGTGACTCCGGTTATGACCGTCTCGATGGGCGTCTTCAGCGTAGTCATGGGCAGCGCCGCCATACAGTCTAACGGCAATTATTTCTTTCAGCCCGGGATGCCTCTCAGTTACGATATCCAGATCCTACCTACCTCGGGGACCATTACGGGCACCCAGGTTTTCGATCTCTCAGGACCGGGGTATACCTACCGCGCCTGGCAGATGCCCAATTTGTATACCGAACCCGCCAATTACGCGAACTAATTACGGGGTGGGGCGCTCAGGACAGCAGAGCCACGCGCAGTTTTTCGAGTTGGCGGCGGGCGATTTCGGCCCAGTTGCCGGTACTATCGATCTTCAGATAGGCCTTCCAATGATGCACCGCCCGCAGAACGTCGCCGCGGCGCTCGCACAGCAAGGCGAGATTGAAGTGGGCGTCCCCATAGTGGGGATTGATGCGCAGGGCCGCTTCATAGCATTGGTGGGCTTTGGACAAGTCGCCACGCTCGTCATAGAGATTGCCCAGATTGAAATGCGCCAGGGGGTAGTTCGGATCGGCTTGCAATGCACGGCTGTAGTAATCCTCGGCCTCTTTGAACTGGCGAAGACGATAGCGAATGGTGCCAAGGTTCACCAGCGCGCCGGCAGCTTGTGGGTTGCACTCGACGGCTTGCAGATAGGCCTCCACGGCCTCTTCGACGGGCGCGCCGGTTTCTTCCAGAAACAGTCCTTTCTGAAACCAGGCTTCGGAATCGCGTTCGCGCGGCGGCGGGGGCGGTTGGGGCGGCAGGGGTTGCACGCTGGCTAACTCAGCGGTGTCGAAATCAAACAGGATTTGGCCGGTGAGTGCTTCCATGTTCTGGCCCGCCACGCGCACGGCGATATTGCGGCCATCGGAGAAGATCTTCAGTTCGGCCAGGGGATCGCGCACCTCGGAGAGCCGCTTCTTCAACGACTGCAGCGCGCGGCCGATCTTGCGCAGAGGAATGCGGCGCACGCGCAATTCGCCGATGGTGCGTAGGGCGATGAGCTCGCGGAAGGAATACGTGTCAGCCGCTGGGACCAGGCCCAAGCGCTCCCAACTCCGCAATTGCCGCTCGGAGAGGTGCAGCATCCGTCGAACGTCAATGCGCTGATATTGCTGCTTCGGCGCGATGGCGGGCACGCTGGGATTTTAGCATGTGGCGGGCGAAGGCTCGTTAAATGGGCGCCGGCTCCACGAACACGGCCGTGCCGTACGCCAACACTTCGGTGACTCCGCTCATGATCTCGGTGGCGTCGTAGCGCGCGCCGATCACGGCATTGGCGCCCAATTCGGCGGCGTGGTTTAGCATCAGCTCGAAGGCGTGTTGGCGGGTCTTCTCGCAGAGGCTGGAATATAGCGTAATGTTGCCGCCCACCAGCGTCTGCAGGCCGGCGCCGATAGTCCCGAACACGGACCGCGAGCGCACCACGATGCCGCGCACGACGCCCAGATTGCGCACGATCTTATAGCCGTCCAGGGTGAAGGCGGTAGTCACCATGTATTCGGGCACGAATGTGGATTCAGAATTGCCAACGGGATCTGCCATGAATCTATCTTAAATTGAGTCAAACCGCCGTGGGAGGTGCAAACGGCCCGCGCGCGATTTCCAACCGCACGGCGAGTTCGAGAATCAGTTCCTCTTCATAAGGCCGGCCCACAAGCTGCACGCCGATGGGCATCCCTTCGGCGGAGATCCCGTACGGGATTACCACAGCCGGCAGGCCCAGCAGATTGAACGGAGTGGCCGGCATCATCGCTTGGAACAGGCCGATCTCTTCATCGCCAACTTTCCAGCGGCGCGAGCGGTGCGGAAACGCGGTCACTCCGCAGGGCGGCATCAGCAGCACTGGGAATTCGTCCATCTGGCGCAGCAGCGCGGCGCGCATGCGGTCGCGCTTGGCTAAGTTCAGCAGAAGCTGCTCCACGCTGGGGGCGGATTGGGCGTTCTGCTCCAGCGCGCTGGTCAGGAATTCGGTGCCGGTCCAGTGCGCGTCGGCTTCGCGGCCCTGAATTGTCTGCTTGGTCAATGGCGCCGGCAACTGTCCGAAGAAGAACCACCACAAATTCGGCGCGCGTTCCAGACCCTGCGGCTCAAAAGGCTCCGTGGGAACCATAAGCACGGCGAGCGCCTCCGCTGCCCTGCGCACTGTCTGCCGGATCTCGGGATCGACCGGCACGTCATAGAACTGTTCGACCACCCCGACGCGCAACCCGGCATCGCTGGGAGGCCGCAGCGGCACGGGAGCGGAGAAGGGATCCTGGCTATCGTATCCAGCCAAGGCGGCGAACAACAAGCGGAGATCTTCGGCGGAACGCGCCAGCGGACCGGCCACGCTGAGCAGGCCACCCGGATGGTTCATCACCGGGAAATGCCCGTTCGCCGAGATGCGGCCAGGGGTGGGTTTCAGACCGGCGATGCCGCAGAAATGCGCAGGAATGCGGATGGAACCACCGCCGTCGCTGCCGATTCCGCCCGCCGAACAGAACGAGGCAATGGCGGCCGCCTCGCCGCCGCTGGATCCTCCGGGCGTACGTTCCAGGTTCCACGGATTGTTGGTGCGGCCCGTGATGAAGTTGTCGGTTTCGTAGTTGGAGAGGAATTCGGGTGTGTTGGTTTTGCCCAGGATAATAGCACCCGCGGCGCGCAGCCGCGCTACGGCGGCAGCGTCACTGGCGGCCTTGTGACCCAAGCGGAAGCGGCTGCCGCAGAGTGTAGGCAGGCCAGCCACGTCGAAGCTGTCTTTAACGGTCACGGGAACGCCGTGCAACAATCCAAGCGATTCGCCGCGCATGACCGCGGTTTCTGCGAGCTTTGCGGCGGCGCGGGCCTCGTCCTCCAGCACGGTAACGAAGGCGTTGATCCGGGGATTCTGCGCGGCGATCTGGGTCAGGTGGGACTCAACCAGCTCGACCGGCGAAACGGCGCGGTCGCGCACCATGGCGGCCATCAGGCACAACGAACTATGTACGGGCATGACAGCCTAGTGTAATCTGGCGCTGTTACTCGAGCTCCAACCGCGGCGTCCTAGGCCAAACGCCGCAGCCGGCGCGACCACCACAAACAGAGTCGCCGCGAGCAGGGTCATTCTTCCTGTATAGAGGGGACGACTGCGCGGTTTGGGAGGAGCCCGACGCCCTTCAAGATCGGCGCGTTCTACGGCAACCTCACCGACCTTCCGGAGCCACTTCGAATCGTACTGCAAACTTGTTCGTGTTCCAATGCCGGCACTAGATCGATGCGCGGCCCGGAATACAGGTGCCAGCGCAGCGCCAAGCCCAGCTACGCTGCACATGATAGATACTGGAAGGTGATATGGTGTCGATGAACGATTTGCGCCGGGACAGGCGGACGGATATCCTGGATGCGGCACGACGGCATGGTGCGCGCAGCATACGCGTGTACGGTTCGGTCGCTAGGGGCCACGCTACGGACAACAGCGACCTGGATCTGCTCGTCGAGTGGGAGCCGGACCGCAGCCTGTTGGATGTCGTGGGTCTCAAGCAAGATCTGGAGGATCTGCTGGGCGTCACCGTCGACATAGGCTCCGAACGGGGCCTGCACTGGTTCATCCGGGACGAAGTTCTGCGCGAAGCCGTGCCGCTATGAAAAGCGAACTTCTCTACCTTCATCACATTCGGGAGCGATGTCAACGGGTCGGCGACTGCGTTCGTGCAGGCCGGGACGAGTTCCTTGGTAATGTCGTCTACCAGGACGCCGTGATGCGGAATCTCGAAATCATCGGTGAGGCAGCCAAACGCATCTCCCCGGAGCTCCGCGCGGAACTGGCAGAGCTGCCGTGGAGACAGATCTCCGGCTTACGCGACGTGTTGATCCACGACTACCCCAATCTGGGATTTGCAGCGTGTTTGGCTGGTGGCTCACCGCGACGTGCCGGAACTGCTCCGCGTGATTGAAGGTTTCTTGCGCGAGCACGGCGGAATCTAATGCTGAACCGACAACGCCGGATAGTACTATACCGGAACTGGGTATAATGCTTGCGGAGGCTCTAATCATGCCGATCCGAGTCGCCGGAATCGCGCTGGCGCTGGTCTGGATAGCGTCCCAAGGCGCGGCCCGCAATAACGATAACAACACGCCGCCCGAAACCCGCGGCGAAAATGAATCTGTGGTAATCAACGCCACGCTGTATGCCAAGCCGGAAGCGGTGAAGGAAATGGTCGGTTCGGACCTGGGAGGCCACTACATCGTGGTGGCTATCGAAGTGACGCCGCGTTTCGGTAAGGAAGTGGTTATCAACCGCGACGATTTCGTCCTGAAGACCGACAAAGATGGCGAAAAGAGCACTCCGTTCGCCCCTAGCCAGATTGCCGGGCGGGGCGCCATGGTGATCCGGCAGACCGGCGGCGCGGGCGCCACGGGCATGCACGATAACGATGGCCCCATTTTGGGCGGCATTCCGGGAACCATGGGGCAGCCGCGCAGGGTGGGTGGCGATGGCGTGGGCAGCGCCGGCGCGCCCGTGGGCGCCGAAGCCAAGACCCGCACAGGCTCCAGTGAAAAAGAAGATCCCATGCTGGCCGTGCTGAAGCAGAAGGAGCTACCCGAAACAAAAACCGATAAACCTGTTTCGGGGCTGCTGTACTTCCCGATGGAGAAGCAAAGGGTCAAAGATCTGGAACTGCGCTATACCCCTTCCGACGACAAGATCACCATGCGCTTCCGCCCAGAGAAGAAATAATGCTGGCCGCGGCCATTGATACACCCGCGCTGCTGGTGGACCTGGACGTGATGGAACGCAACCTGCAGCGCGTGGCGGATTACACGCGGCGGCATGGGCTGCGCCTGCGTCCGCACACCAAGACTCACAAATCGCCGCGCATTGGCCGTCGTCAGTTGGATCTGGGGGCGGTGGGACTGACCGTGGCGAAAGTGGGCGAGGCGGAAGTGATGCTGGAAGCGGAGCCGGCCGACATGCTGGTCGCCTACCCGGTGATCGGACGCGCGAAACTGGAGCGCTTGATGGCTGTCGCGCGGCGCACGCGCGTCACGGTTTCGCTAGACAGCCTGTTCGCCGCGCAGCAGCTTTCCGAAGCGGCGCAAGCCGCGGGCGGGAACGGAATTAAGATTGGCGTGCTCGCCGAAACCGATGTGGGGTTGGGGCGCGTGGGCGTGTCGCCGGGGTCGGAACTGCTCGATCTGGCGCGCGGAATCGGACGCCTGCCGGGCTTGTCGTTCGAAGGTATAGCGTTCTATCCGGGACACGTGAAGGACAACGGCGAGCAGGGCTTGGAAGCGCTGGCGTCGCTGGGTGGCCTGATTCAATCGATACTCGCCGATTTCCGCCGCGAGGACATAGAAGTGCGCATTGTCAGCGGCGGTTCCACGCCTTCGCTATACCACTCGCATGAATTGCCGGGCCTCAACGAAATCCGCCCCGGCACATACGTCTACAACGACTGGAACACGGTTTCGAGTGGCGCCTGCACGCCGGACGATTGCGCAGCCTCAATGCAGGTGACGGTGGTTTCAACCGCGCGGCCCGGCCAGATCATCGTCGATGGCGGCTCCAAGACGTTTTCGTCGGACCGCTTGGCGGGGTCAATCGATTCAACCTTCGGTCATGTGGTCGAAGCGCCCCAGGCGGTATTCCATAAGATGAACGAAGAGCACGGCTACGTGGACGTGAGAGAGTGCGGGAGGAAGTTTGAACTTGGAGAGCGCCTGCACATCATCCCTAACCACGTTTGCGTAGCCGTAAACCTGCATGAACGGGTCTACGGAATCCGCAACGGAGAGCTGGAAGAAGTTTGGGAAGTGCCCGGGAGAGGCAAGTTGCAATAGCTGCCCCTCCCGCGAGCCGATTTACTTCACTTCGCTAACAGTGATGTTGTCGGCGTCGATCTCGCCAACCAACGTGACCTTCTCGCCGGCATGGTCGACTACTTTGTCCTGATTCGCGATCTGATAAACCTTACCGTCGGGGGTGACCAGGACAGCCTTATCGCCCCTCTTGATGCAGCCCTTCGCGCAACCCGCATGACTATCGGCGGCGACTTTCGCGGCGCCTTGCTTCGATGCACAGCCTGCGTCGGAGATATAGCCGCTCCATTCGGCGGCCATGGCGGTCATGGCAAGTGCCGAAACAAACGTGAAACCTAGTACAAACTTTCGCATGCAACCCTCCTTGGGATGGTGCCAGTCATAATGACTATACTCCACCTGACGGATGGTGGGCAAGCCGGTAAGGACCCATTGCCTGTAAAATCGGCGTCCGCACCGCCGTCGCTAGCTTTTCCGTGATAAACAACACATAACGTCCCCCGAGACAAAGCGTCTTGTTACGACGATCCGATCTGCAATGTGCCCACTGTGATCAGGCTTGCACCGCTGGCCGAGTTGCCCAGATATACGGTATAGACTCCCGGCGCGATCAGCCAGGCGTTGGAGTTCACATCCCAATAAGACAGCGGATGGGAGGAATCGTTGGCATCCACTTCGATGATCGCCTGCTGCGAAGCGCCGGGCTGGAGAGAGACCTTCTGCCATCCCACCAGGCGCTTGGGCGGCTCGCCCGTCGAGGCGGGGAAGGCCAGATACACTTGCGCAACTTCCGCTCCGGCCACCGCGCCCGTGTTAGTCAGATCGAACGTAACCTGGAAGTTCGGGTTGGCGGTGGAAGCCGTGTTATTCACGACTGCCGCATTCGAAAACGAGAACGTGGTATACGACAGTCCGAAACCGAAGGGGAACAGAGGCGTGAGACCCTGCGAGTCATACCACTTATAGCCGACGTTGAAGCCCGCGGAGTAATCGACGGGGAAAGGTGTGGTCGCGTCCGGCGGCGTCGCGATCACGGGGTTCGGCAGTTGGCTCACGCTGGCGGGAAACGTGATAGGCAGCTTGCCGGACGGATTGACCGTGCCGAAGAGAAGGTTGGCGATGGCCGATCCGCCCTGCTGTCCCGGGAACCAGGCTTCCAGCACCGCGCTGACGCTCGCGAGCCACGGCATCACCTGCGCGCCGCCGTTCTCCATGACCACGATAGTGTTCGGATTGGCGGCGGCCACGGCGGCTACCAGCGCATCCTGATCGATGGGCGGCGTATGGATCACGTCGGTGAAATTCAGGCTGGGCAGGTCCATGCCCTCGCTAGTCCATTGGCTGACGAACACGATAGCCACCTGCGAAGCAGCCGCGAGCGCCGCCGCGGTCGCTGCATTGGTGCCGGGATCGAATTGAACGGTGGCGTTGGGCGCCATCGCTTGGATGGCCTGCATCGGCGACGATGGATCCCAGATCACCTCGGCCCAACCAGGTGGATTGGGATAGCCTTCGGTGAGCGCCGGTCCGCCAGTAGGAGTAACTTGCGCCGACCCGCCGCCGGAGAGCACTCCGATATCGGCATGCGATCCGATGATGGCGATGGATTTGAGCGCTGCGGCATTCAGCGGAAGTTGTCCGTTGGCGTTCTTCAACAGGACTGCGCCCTGCTCCTCGGCTTCCAGTGCGATGGCTTGGTCGGCGGCCGTATCGATGGGGGTGATAGATGCGGGATAGTCGAACAGACCGGACGCATACATGGCGCGCAGGATGCGATGCACCATGTCGTCCAGGCGAGACTGCGGCACTTGGCCGCTGGAGATGGCTTGCGCGAGGCTGCCGAAGTATTCGTTGTCCGGCTGCTCCTGGTCGAGACCGTTCAGCGCGGCGTTTACGGTGGAGTGGGTGGCCCACCAGTCCGACATGACGAAACCGGGAAACTGCCAATCGCCCTTGAGGATATCGTTTAGCAGATGCGCGTTCTCGCAGTTGTACACGCTGTTAACCAGGTTGTAGGCGCACATAACGGATTGCACGTTGGAATCCGCGATGCCGATCTCGAAGGCCAGCAGGTCGCTCTCGCGCATGCCGCGTTCGTCGATTTGGACATTGCCGGTGGTGCGCCCGGTCTCCTGATCGTTCATGGCGAAATGCTTGATGCATCCGATCACGTGCTGGGCCTGAATGGCGTTGATGTGCGCGGCGGCGATCTTGCCGGCCAGGATGGGGTCTTCGCCTTTGGTTTCGAAGGTGCGGCCGTCGCGCGGCTCACGGCCGATCAGGTTGATGTTGCCGCCCAGGTTCACGTTCATGCCATAGGCGCGCAGTTCAGCGCCGATGACGCTGCCGTATTTCGTCGCTTCGGTGACGTCCCAACTGGCGGCGCTGGCGATGGAGGAAGGCAGTGCGGTGGCTTGGCCTACGCCGTTGCCCACGCCGACACTGCCATCCGCGAGGTAGAGGTCCGGTATGCCGAGCGCCGGAATCCCGGGAACCCAGCCGGCTCCGCCGCGGGGGAGCGGGGGATTGTCGGTGACCGGGCCGCCCGCTCCGTAGACGAGCTGGATTTCCTGGGCCGGGGTCATCTGGGTAAGCAACTGGTCCGCGCGCTGGTCGGGGCTAGGCGGTTGGACGGCGATCTGCACCGCGTTCGACGCTATGCCGCCAATGGAAAGGACTAAGGGGACGGCATCGCCCGTAGGCGCGTTCGATGGCACTAGCACGTTCACCTGATACTCTCCGACCGACCCAGGCGCCAGACCGGAGAAAAGCACCTGCGCGGGCACGCCGCCGATGGTGACCACGGGTAAAGTAGTCGTGACGGCCAGCGGATTGCTCGGAGCCGCAGCGCCGGTTGCAGGCTGATTGGTGACGGCCCCGAGGCCAGTGCAGTAAATCAGAATAATGGTGACACCCGCGCCCGCCGGGTTCGATGATGTGACCAGATTATAGGATGAATCGAGGATGGCCCCCGGACCGGTACCCTGGCCGTTCATGCTGAAAATGCCAGGAGCGAATTGCGCGAGATTCACGGGCTGGGAGGCGCTGGTCTGGCCAGCGGCGCTGGCGGTCGCGGATGCCCGGGATTGTCCCGCCAGCTCCCACGGTATTTGCAGGTTCACCTGGCTGGCTGAGGTGTAGAACAAAGGCGCATTCAGCGCGTTAAACGTCAGCGAAAGCCCTGCAAGAGGGAAAGTTCCGTAAACCGATGCGATGCTGCCTGGGGCAACAGGGCCCGCGGTGGAGCTGGCGGCGTTGACGACGCCACCAGAATTGATGGAAGGCGCGGGCTGCGCCCACGCGCCAGTCAGGCCAGCCATCAAGCACGCGCAACCGGCGTTCCGGAGGGCCTTCAGTGCGGGCATTGGATTGGAATCTTAGCACGAAGCGATGATGGGTCTCGGATCCGATGCCAAAGTATCACTCTCTCGGCTTCCCGTGAATGACGCTTGGTATAATATTTTCGGTTATGACGATCCGAATACCGCTGAAGTGGATTGTTCTTTTCCTGTTCTTGGGCATCGAAGCTTTAATTCTTCGTCTTTTCGCGGTTTCTCCGGAAAAGGATCGGGCCGTCATCGCGTTTGAGGGTACCGTTGTGGCCGGGGCTTTCGCCCTTTTCGTCTATATGCAGGGAGTTGAAGCTCAGCAGAGCCGGGCTGCGGACAAATTGTTTGAACGCTGGAATAATCCCGCGATGGCCGCCTACAAGAATATCGGCCGCGACGTCCGGAGGGGAATCTTGGATCCGATTACTCTTGCTCGCACAAGCCAGAACGTTGTTTTCGCGCTTGGCGATCAGAATGCGAGAGGCGAACGAGGAGAAGCTCAAAAGGTACTTCAAGGCCGTGATGGTTCAGACATTTACAAAAGCAAAGTCTTTCATCGACAAAGAACGCGGCGTGGATAACGACCTGACATACTACATCGAATTCGAGAAGGTATTCGAGGTTTGGAAAAAATGAGCGGCCACAGCGGAGCGGTGGGCCGCATCATCCGCGATGCGGCCCTGCTAGTCGGGTATGACAGCCTCAACTCGTTTGTTCTGCATGCTCTTCCTCCTTCTCACGGTTTTCGCCCTTACCACTCCACTATACACCACATTTACTCACGCCGCGCAGCTTACCGCGCTTCGTCCGTTACCTCAATAGCGAAGACAGACGCATAATTCACCACCGGGACAAACTCAAAGTTCAACTTGCCCTGCGCGGTGGGCCGCAGGCCGCGGAATCTCTTGATCAGGGCGCGGTTTGGACTGGCTTCCTTCAGAATGTCCAGACTCCGGACCAGCGCCGAACCATTGCAGTAGATATCGAACAGCCGTTGGCCGGGGCCGCCGCCGCCTTCGTTTTCCTTGCCCCAATAGGTTTCCGCGAAATACATGGTCGCGGCGTAGGTGCCCGGCGCGACCGGTATGGCATAGGAGAAGTGGCCGTACCGCTCGTTGGCGAACAGGTCCCCATCGGGCGTGCCGGTAACCGCCTTCCAATGGTTGGATGTTTGGCCGCCCAAATAATAGTTGTCGGCCTCCCAGACCTGCCCCCGCGAATCGGTGACGGAATTGGGCTGCGTGACAATCCGAATAGGGTTGAGCTTGTGGGGCTCCGCCGGTTCGATCTCAATGGCGCTGACGATCGGTTGCTCGCGCCGCGCGTGAAAGCCCACCCGCAGGATGCCATCCGGGCCGGGATGGATATCCTTGAATACACGAACATCGGCGATCAGGGGGCCTCCGGCATCGGAAACGATGTCCAATCCGTCGATCAGCAGATTGCCGTTCAGCAAGACGTCGAAGGCGCGGCTATTCTCGCCGCCGCCGGTTTCCAGGCCAGGTCCGTAGACCGGCTCGACAAAATGCAACTTCAATTCATACGTACCGGGTTTCAAGGGGATATTGTAGCCGGTAAGGCCGATCCGGCCATTTTGATAGAGGATCGGGTCGGACGTCCGGGCAATAAACTGGCGGAAGGGCGCTTTAGGTTGCCCGCCACCCTCGAAATAGCGGTCCGGCAGCCAAATGTGGCCGTGATGGTCGATGTACTTGCGGTCATAGCCCGCCACGATCCGAACGGCGTTGTCCGGCAGTGCGGCGCCCACGGGTGCCAGAGCGGGGCGGGGCGGCTCGGGCTGGTGGCCGAGGGCGTTTCGGACGGCGATGACCCCCACGGCGATCACGGCGATTGCCATGATGGCAGCGGCCCACACCCAAACGCGGCGTTTACCGGGGACCTGCGCGATTGGCAT
>JBEKTJ010000021.1:0-50432 GCA_049516155.1 Bryobacteraceae bacterium | reverse complement strand
AGTGAGGAGACGGAAGCGGTGATGGTGTAAGGTGGCTCGCGTGGGCAAAAGCGTGGTCTGCGGCCGGGAATCAACTTGGCGATCTCGCAGATCGGCTGAGCGCTTTACTTCGGATCTGCGGAGCTCGGTGGGGCCGACAACGTCGGGTCATCTACGACGACAATATCCTGCAATCCGCCATGGTTAGGTCGGCCGCTTCGGATCGATATACTCAGCCGTCTCCCAGGTCGTGCCACAGTAGGGGTTACTCGGAAGTAACTCTCGATATGCAAATGCTGGAGAGATGCACCCAGGTCCGCATCCGATCAGGAATCGGACCAGTCGATTTGGGTTCCCGAGGCGCGGTGGCCAGTCGCTGGGCCAGGGCGGAAGTACTTCACAGCGAGCGGGCGATTGCATGGATTTAGCAGCGATGCCGCCCGCGCCGACCTATTCGTACCGCAGCACTTCGGCGGGCGCGATGCGCGTAGCGTTGCGCGCCGGATAGATCGTCGCCAGAAAACTGACTAAGATCGCCGCGGCCGCTATCCATAAGCCATCCACCCAACGCGGCTCGAATGGCACGAAGCTGAGCGCGTACACCTGCTCATCCAGGCGGATCCAGCGGTAGCGATCGGCGAAGTAGCAGAGGGCATATCCGGCGGCCAGCCCAAACGCCGTGCCGACCACGCCGATCAGGATGCCCTGCAGCATAAAGATTCCGCGAATCTGCGCGCGCCGCGCGCCCAGGGACATCAGCACGGCGATGTCGCGATACTTTTCCATCACCATCATCACCAGCGTGATCAGAATATTCAAACCGGCGACCAGTTCGATCAACCCGATAGTGACCACGGTCACGGCTTTCTCCATTTTGAGGGCGTTCAGCAGTTGCCGGTTGCGCTCCATCCAGGTGGTGGTGGCATACTTCGGCCCGGCAAGCCGCTCAATCATGCGGGCTACCTCCGGCGCGCGATTCAAATCGTCCAACTTCACTTCCAGTTGATTCACGACATCCTGCAGGGAGAGCGCCTGCTGCGCGGCTGCCAGCGACGTATAGGCCCAACTGTCGTCGATATCGTAAAAGCCGGACTCGAAGATTCCCACCACGCGGAAGCGGCGGATGCTGGGACGCGGCCCGAAAGGCGTCAACTCGCCTTGCGGGCTGGTCACGTTCACCATGCCGTCGAGTTGCATGCCGATGTCATCCGCGAGGCGCGCACCCAGAACGATGCCGGGGACACCGCCATCCGGCGCCGCGCGCAAGCGGTCCACCGACCCCGCCTTCAAGTGGCGGAGCGTATCGCCGATCTGCAGCTCGGCGGCGATGTCCACGCCCTTCAGAATGCCGCCCTTCGACATGACGGGACCGGAGAAGAAGATGGGTGTGTAGAGCGCGGGCCCGGCAGCGGTGACGTGCGGAAGCCTGCGGATCCTGGCCGCTAGCTCTTCCCAATTCTCGATGCCGTTGCGCGGCTCCTTCTCCTGCACGTTGATGTGCGCCATGGCGCCCAGCAGGTTGCGCTGCAGCGTATCGCGGAAGCCATTGTTGATGCCCAGCGCCACCACCAGCGCCATCACACCGGCGGCCACGCCCAGGATGGAGATGGCGGTGATGACGGAGATGACGGCTTCCTTGCGGCGCGCCTTCAAATAGCGCCGCGCGACGAACAGCTCGAAAGAAGTAGGCACCGCTCAGCGCCCGTCCAATTCGCGCAGCCGGGCCACCAGATCGATGGGGCCTTCCGGCCGCAGCAGCGGAAACAGGATCACGTCGCGAATGGATTTCGAGCCGGTCAGGATCATGGTCAGACGATCGATGCCGATGCCTTCTCCGCCGGCGGGCGGCATGCCGTAGCTGAGGGCGCGGACATAGTCCTCGTCCATGCGGTGCGCCTCTTCGTCGCCTCGCTCGCGCATGGCAAGCTGCATGTCGAAGCGGCGGCGCTGCTCCTGCGGATCGTTCAACTCGGAGTAGCCGTTGGCCACTTCCATGCCCGCCACGTAGATCTCAAAGCGGTCCACAAACGCCGGATCGTCCGGCTTCGTCTTCGAGAGCGGCGAAGTCTCCACGGGATAATCGTAAATGATGGTCGGTTGGATGAGTTGATCTTCGACCACGCGCTCGAAGATATCGGCGAGCGCCTCGCCGGGAGTGGTCTTGCCCGAGTGGCCCAACAGCCATGCGGGGTCGCGCACCTCGGCCGCAGTGGGCCGGCCGTCCCCCTGCCAGAATTCCACGATGGCGTCCCGCATAGTGAAGCGCTGCAAGCATCCGAAATTCAGTTTGTGGCCCAGATATTCCACTTCCACGCCGCCGGTAGCGTCCCGCGCCACTTGCGCGAAGAGTTCGGACGAAAGATCGATCATGCCCTGGTAATCCGTATATGCCTGGTAGAACTCCAGCATGGTGAATTCGGGGTTGTGATGCGTGGATAGGCCTTCGTTGCGGAAGTTGCGATTGATCTCGTAAACGCGCTCCAGGCCGCCCACCAGCAGCCGCTTCAGGTACAACTCCGGCGCGATCCGCAGGTACAGGTCGATATCCAGCGTGTTGTGATGCGTGGTGAAGGGCCGCGCCGTTGCGCCGCCATAGAGCGGCTGCATCATCGGCGTTTCCACTTCCACAAATCCGTGGCTTTCGAGCTGGCGGCGGAAGGAAGTGATAATGCGGCTGCGGGTGAGGAAGACCTGGCGCACTTCGGGATTGGCGATCAGATCGAGGTAACGCTGGCGATAACGCGTTTCGACATCTTCCAGGCCATGCCATTTCTCGGGCATCGAGAGCAGGGTTTTGGCAAGGTACTCCAGATGCTCGACGTGCACGCTCAATTCGCCGGTGCGGGTGCGGAAGAGGTAGCCTTCCACGCCGATGATATCGCCCAGGTCGATCAACTGGTAGAGGGCGAAATCGCGCTCGGGGATGGCATCCTTCTTGATATAAATCTGCAAGCGCTCGCCCGACTGCGTGAGATGCGCGAAGCCAGCCTTGCCCATGCGGCGCAAGGTTTCGACGCGTCCGGCGATGCGCACCGGCACCGGCGCGGCCAGCTCTTCGGCGGTCTTCGAGGCATATTCAGCCAGAATGCCGGGGATGGTGTGGCTGAATTCGAAGCGCTGGCCGTAGGGCCGGAAACCCAGCGCCTCGATCTCGCGAATCCGCGCGAGGCGTTGCTGCAATAGCTCGTCTTCCAGGGACAAATCGTTCTCCTAAGGGAATTCAGGTATTATGGGTCTTCCTTGACCCGATCAATCTCTATTATCATTCCAGCCTACAACGAAGAGAAGCGGCTGCCGGCGACGCTACGGCAGGTGATTTGCTATCTGCAACGGGGCGGTTGGCCGTTCGCCGAGATTCTGGTGGTAGACGACGGGTCGAAGGATGGCACCGCGCGGGTGGCGGAGGAGATGCGCGAGGCCTTTCCGGAATTGCGCGTGCTGCGCAATGCGGGCAACCGCGGCAAGGGCTACGCTGTGCGGCACGGAATGCTGGAGTGCCGCGGAGAATGGGCGCTGTTCACGGACGCCGATCTTTCCACACCCATCGAAGAATTGGACAAGCTGTGGCAAGCGGCGGAGCGTGACGGCGCACAAGTGGCGGTGGGGTCGCGAGCGCTCGACCGGCGGTTGATCGGGGTACACCAATCGTGGTTCCGGGAAAACGTGGGGCGGGTGTTCAACCTGGTGATGCGGGCGAGCACCGGGCTGCCGTTCCACGACACGCAGTGCGGCTTCAAGCTGTTTGAAGCGCGGGCGGCGCGCGACATTTTCCGGCGGCAGTTGCTGTACGGGTTTGGGTTCGACGCGGAAGTGCTGTTTATCGGGCGGCGGCTGGGATACCGGGAGATTGAAGTGGCGGTGAAGTGGAACGACGTGGAAGGCACCAAGATGACCACACTGCGGGGACTGGCCGCGTTTCTGGAACCGATGCGCGTGCGGTGGAACCACATCAGAGGGCGATATGCGTGACGAAAAGCTCCGGAACAACGGTGCAGACGGCTTGAGAGCCGCCGCGGGCTGCGAGCCTGCTCCGCTTAGCAGTTGGAGGCGCGGGTCGGAATCGAACCGACGAATAAGGGTTTTGCAGACCCTGGCCTTACCACTTGGCTACCGCGCCGTTTGGAACTATAACTGAAAAATAGCGCGCTACGGGCCTCAAAGTCAATCTTCGTCAATCTTGTACGACGGGCAGCAGCACGTAGGATGGCCGCCGCGCATCGTGATAAACCGTCTGCGTAGCCTTGCGCAACTCGGTGGCGTCGGCCACCGGCTCGCCGGTATTCGGATTGCGGTCGAAGCGCGGGAAATTGCTGCTGGATATTTCCATGCGGATGCGATGGCCCTTCTGAAACACGTTGCCGGTAACGCCCGCGTCGATCGTCAGTTTACAGATTTCGCCGGGGCGCGCCAATTCCTGCTTCTCCAGCGATTTGCGATAGCGCATGCGGAGGATGCCATCCGTCAGGTTTTGCGCGCGCCCGTCCGGAAATACGTCCACCAGTTTGGCGGTGAAGTCCGTATCGCGCGCGGATGTGGCGGCGTATAGCACCACACGCACAGTCCCAATCACTTCCACATCTTTTTGCAGCGGGTCGGTCGTATACACCAGCACGTCGCGGCGCTTTTCCACGGGGCGCTGGTCCTTAGGTCCCCAAGGAAAAACCTTCGGATTGCAGCAGGCCGCGCCGCCCGCCGTGGGTACGGGATCTTGCGGATCGAATACGAACCTGTCCGCCTCGCCAGTCGGCGTGCCCAGGCGCAGCCGGCCATCGCCCGCGAGCGTATTGGCGTGGCCGCGGCTCTCCAGGTAGAAGCGCTCCTGTTGCGCGCGCGGGGGCCATTCCCGGGCATCGCGCCAGCGGTTCGCGCCCATCACGAAGATGCGCACGGGAGGCTGCGAAAGCAGCGGCGTGTCTTGGCCTTTCAGAAACTGGTCGAACCACTGCATCTGCATGCTGCGCAACGGCACGTCGGCATCCGGTCCGAAGTCCGTGTCGAGTTTCGCGGCTTTGTTGTGGGACCAAGGCCCGATCAATATGCGGTCGACGCCCGAGTTCTTGCGCAGGCGTGTGTAAGCCTCCAGATCGCTCTCCACAAAACTGTCGAACCACCCGCCCACTGAAAACACCGGCACGCGGATCTTATCGAGCTGCTGGCGCACGCTGATGGATTTCCAAAACGAATCGTAAGCCGGATGGGCCACGGCTTCCTGGAACATGCTGGAAGTCTGCCCTGTGGCGGCCACATCGGCGGTGCGCAGGGGCAAGTGGAGCACGAACTTGCCGAAATCGGGATGGTAGCGCGGCGCACGCAGATTCTCCGACATCCACAGCAGGCGCTGGCCCAGCTTCATGGCGCCGCCCGGCGAATAGAACCTATCCAGATAATCGTCATCGCCCGAGACGGCGGGGAAGATGGCTTTCAGATGCGGGTTGTTCAGGGCCGCCACTTTCCACTGCACGATGCCCAAATAAGAACCTCCCAACATGCCGATTTTGCCATCGGACCAGGGCTGGCGCGCGATCCAGTTCAAGGTATCGTCGCCATCGGCCGGCTCCTGTTCGAGGGGCCGGAACACGCCTTCCGACGCATACCGTCCACGCACATCCTGCACCACCACGGCATAGCCGCGCTCCACGAAAGGCGCGTAATTCGGAGAGATGGCCTGCCCTTTGCCGTAAGGCGTGCGGATCAGGATGGTGGGATAGCGGCCGGGCGCTTCGGGCCTGAAAATATTGGCGGAGAGGCGCACGCCGTCGCGCATGGGCACGGCAGTGTCGAGACTGCCGAAGATCTGGCCGGGCGCGGCCACCAAGACCCCGCACAGCGCCACGGCAGACAGCAATAGCGTTACTGGCGATAGGCGCACAATGTTTCCCAAAACTGTTTGGCGATTGGAACGGCCTGGTGACGCTCGACGATGTGCCCGGACGCGCGGAGTCCGATTTCACCTGCACATTCTTTCCTTGATGTTAGCAGAAACATGTTGTGCCACAGCGAATCCTCTTCGGCCAAGCCCGGCTCGATGCGCAGGCAGGCGGCCTCCGGGTAGCGGGAGTTTTCCTCGCCGGCGGTCAACAGTACGGGCTTGCCGACGCCCATCAACCGTATGGCGATGCCGGAGGTTTCGCCGGCGGCCGGGTAGCGCAGGTTGATGCAGGCATCCACCGCGAGCGCGGCGCGCCAGAAATCGCGCTCGGCAAGATAAGGCAGGCGCAGAATTCCCGGCTTGGCCAACAGAGGACCGGCTGCGCGCGCCAGATCGGAGGAAACAAATGGACCCGCGATCACCAGCCGGACGTCCTGCCGGGTTTGCCGCAGCCGATCGAATGCGCGCAGCACGGCGAATAGACGCTTCGATTCCCGAAGGTAGCCGAACACTCCGAAGAGAAAGGCGTGGGTGGGGATGCCCAGGTTCTGCCGCAGGCGGACGACTTCCCAGCCGGCCGGAAGCTCGGGCGCCGCGAACAAATGCGGAATCTCAACGACGGCGGAGCCGGGCGAGTGCCGGCGAACCATGTGGGCCGCGGCCGGATTATGCACCACTACGGCGCGCGAGCGCTCCGCGATGCGCTTCAGCATCGGGTAATCGAAGTAGCGGCGGTCGAAGCCCGAACTGGCGCGGCCGCGCCACAAATCGTCGGCCAGCGCGCGATGCCACTCGCCGTAGTTGTAGACGAATTCATCAATGTAGGCGGCCCGGTCGAGCGAGCCCAGAAAGAAGTGATGCAGCACGGCATCGTGCAGGATCGCGACCCCGGGTTGCGCCAGCGCGCGGCTGTAGATCTGGCGGTGCAGTTGATTGTTGCCTAGGTGATAAAGGGCCACGTCGGCGCGGCGCGGGTGCGGCTCGACCGCGCCATGGCGGCGCAAGGCCGCGAGCAACGCCGCCGCGTAATCCGCCACACCGGTGCGTGCGGGCGGCAACGGCGCGTAGTACCCAACCGTCACGGCTTCTGGCGCTTCCCAAACAGCGCGGTCCCCACACGCACGATGGTGGCGCCCTCTTCGATGGCGGCTTCCAGATCGTGCGACATACCCATCGACAGATGCGGCAACCCATGCCGCACGGCCAGTTCATGCAGACGCCGGAAATAAGGGCGCGACTGTTCCTGGTCGGCGGACCAGGGCGGCATCGTCATCAGGCCGAGCAGCCGCAGGTTCGCGCATTCGCGCACGGCGGCGATAAGATCGGGAAGCTCTTCCGGGGCTGCGCCGGCTTTGGCCTGCTCGGGTGAGAGCTTGACCTCCAGCAGGATGTCGAGGGCTTTGCCGGCTTCGTTCAGACGCCGGGCAAGTTTCCCCGAATCCACTGTCTGGATGCACTGAAACATCTCCGCGGCGCGCGCACTCTTGTTGCTCTGCAAGTGCCCAATCAGATGGAATCGCGCGCCGGGCTGGCCGCCGACTTGGGGCAGTTTGCCTTCGAATTCCTGCACGTAGTTCTCGCCGAATTCGCGCAGCCCCAGCGCATAAGCGTCGCGGATAGCTTGCGCCGGAAAAACCTTGGTGACGGCCAGCAACACGATCTGCGCGGGGTCCCGCTGGGCGCGGTCCGCCGCTCTTACGATGCGCAAGCGGACTGCGGCGAGCCTCTGTTCGAGGGTTTCCATTCCGGTTCGAAGTGAGACTCCATTATCCCATGCAGGCGCGAAACGTCCGGCGCACCTGGTACCTGTAGGAGCGATGCAACCCGTTCTCCCGTTGTTCCCCTAGGCACGCAAACGCGCATATGCCAGAGTAAGTTGAGCGCCGGGGATTGCGGAGCCGGCCGCTGCGGCAACAGCGGCCGGTCCTGAAAGCACTCCACGCAGGCTTTCCGGGTAAAGGAGATGAAAAGAATGCGCAAGTGCATTGTAATTCTACTATTTTGCGGCGTTACTGTACAGGCTGAATCGTTAGCTGAATCGTTGGCGGCCCGGTCTAAGAAGCTGTTGATGGCCAGTTTCGCGGCCGTGACCGCGGCAGAGGCGGCGGATAGCGCCTCGTCATGGGGCAAGCTGGAATCGAATCCGGTGCTCGGCCAGTCGAGTTTCGGCATTGGGAAAGCCAGCGCCAAGATCGGCGTCGTTTCCGCGGTCTTGGCAGGCGAGTATCTCGTCTTGCGGCATCGCCGCCCGTCCGTCTACAAAGCCATGACGGTCGTCAATTTTGCCGGCGCCGCGGCGTTGGGCGGCATCGCGTATCGCAACTCCCAGATCGCACCATTGCCGAAATAATTTTCCAGCACCGGCTCGACCGGCCATTCTCCCAAACGGTGTGTCTAGTGCAATGGCGCGGGGCGGGGCTGATGCTACCTTTAGTTAATATTCGTCAGCCTTCGCAAAATCCAATTTTGCATTGCGGCATAGATCTTATCCCGCCCGCCGTTCAACATCAGCCCTCCGCATTAATGATTTCTTTATGACAGAACTTGTTTTGAATCGGGCGAATACACCCTGATATCGCCACCGCCCTGGAGCGGCGTTTCAATTCGTTAATGTCTGCAACCGCACCGAATTTTGTCAAATCGTCCTTGCTTTGTCTGCGGATCGTATGCTATTTGTATTTCCCAAGAGTACTGAGAGTACTGATAGTTAAGGTTCTCCAGGGCGCTTCTTAAAGTGACGTTTCAAAGTGGGACTGAGACAGCGATAGCTCTGCCCACATCGGCATAAACCTCCCCATGGCGATCAATACATTTTCCTGGTTCGCTTTAACCGCGAGGCCCCGGCATGAAAAGAGCGCCGCGCGTATCTTGTTCAACAAAGGCCTCGAATCTTTTCTTCCGCTTTGCCGCTCGCGCCGGCAGTGGAGCGACCGCGTGAAGTCCGTCGATCTGCCTCTTTTCCCCGGCTACGTTTTTTGCCGTTTCGATTATGAGCACCGCCAAGCCGTTCTCACGACCCCAGGTGTGAGTTCAATTATCGGCTTCGACAGCGCTCCAGCGCCGGTTTCCGATGCGGAGATCGAGCGCGTACAGGCCATTGTGGCTTCCGGACTTCCGGCTCAACCATGGCCCTATCTCCACGTCGGCGAGGCCGTGCGCATCGATCACGGCGCCTTGGCCGGCTTAGAAGGCGTGCTCATCCGCGAAAAAGATGCGTTGCGCGTGGTGGTGACCATCGATATGCTGCGCCGCGCCGTGGCCGTAGAAGTGGACCGGGATACGATCCGTCCTCTCCCCAGCGCGCGTCCGCGACAACTATCGCGCACCGCTTGAGCAACCGGTCCTTGTATGACCTCCAAACCCCGAGACCGGGTCGTTGTGTTTCGGGTTAGCCAGGACGAGTACCGAGCACTCAAAGAGGCTTGCGACCGGCGGGGATCCCGCAATCTTTCGGATTTTGCGCGGTCGGAAATCCTGGCAGATCTCGACACAGGCCCGATTATCGATTACGTGAATCAACGTTTCGCCTCGATCGAACAGGCAATTTCAGCGGTGCAATCCTCGTTATCGCACCTTTACAACTTGCTCCGGGAAAACAATTATGTGCAACCAAAATCCAGGCGTTAAGCCAATTCTCTCCGCGCTCATTTGCGCGCCGCTGCTGCTCCTGGCCATCGCGGACGCGCAACCGCGCCCTCTGCCCCCTGTCGAATCAATTGGCGCAAATCTGCCCGCCCAGCCCATCGGAGCCAACGACCTGGTATCCATCTCGGTTTACGACGCACCTGAGTTATCGCGAACCGCCCGCGTTGGCGCGGATGGTTTGGTGCGCCTCCCCATGCTCAAGCAGCCCATCAAAGCCGAGGGCTTGATGCCCAGCGAGCTGGAAACCGCCATCGCCGCGGCTCTCCGCGCGGAGCAATTGATCGTGGACCCCTTCGTCACCGTTAACGTGGCGGAATACAACAGCCGGCCTATCTCCGTCGCGGGCGCCGTGAAGACGCCCCTGACGTTTCAGGCGATCGGCCCAGTCACGCTGCTCGAAGCCATCACCCGCGCGGGCGGCCTCAGCCCCGAGGCAGGCGCCGAGATACTGGTCAGCCGCGCCCAGCCCGGCGCCGGCGATTTACAGACGAAGCTCGTACAACGGGTCCCTGTCAAGGGATTGATCGATGCGGCCGACCCTAAACTCAATATCCCGCTGACCGGCGGCGAGGAGATTCGAGTCCCCGAAGTCGGCAAAGTCTTCATTGTCGGTAACGTCACCAAGCCGGGGGCGTATCCCATTCTGGACGCTACCGATTCGAGCGTTTTGAAGATGCTGGCCGTCGCCGAGGGCTTGCAGCGCTACGCGACCAAGGAAGCTTATATCTACCGGCGCGAAGGCAATGGCGACAAGAACGAGATTCCGGTGCCGCTCAGCCAGATCATGGCGCGCAAAGCTCCGGATGTGACCCTGTTGGCCAACGATATTCTCTACGTGCCGGATAACAAGACACGCCGCTTAACCCTGGGCGCTCTCGAGAAACTGGTGATCGTCGGCGGCGGCGTCACCGCCGCTCTGGTTTACGCGGGAGTGCACTAACCCGCGCCCATAACGCCTCGGATCTGCGAGTAAATATATGACTGAATCAAAAGCCCTACCCGCGCCGAATCAAGCCGTGCAACCTACGTGGTACGGCTACGACATCGAACCTCCCGAACAATCGACGGTCCCGCTGGCGCACTATCTCTGGATCTTCCGGCGTCACCGCTGGAAGATTCTGGCCTTCATTGCCGGCTGCGTTACGGCGACGGTGATCGTCTCCGCCCGTCTGACGCCGATCTACGAATCCACCGCCACCGTAGACATCGATCGGCAGGTGCCCACCGCAGTGATCGGCCAGGACGCTACGCGCATGCCGCTGAACGACGCCGACCAATTTCTGGCGACGCAGATCAAGCTGATCGAGTCCGATTCGGTTCTGCGGCCGGTGGCGCAGCAATATCGGCTGCTCGATCTGGAAAAGGACGCTTCCGAGCGCAAGGAGAGGTCCGCGGCCGAGCAGGACGCGCCCATCGTCCTGAAGAAGCTCCGAGTCACGCGGCCCCCCAACACCTACCTGGTGCTGATCAGCTATCGCTCGCCCGACGCAGGACTGGCCGCCAATGTAGCCAATGGCGTGGCTAATTCCTATGTGCAGCACACTTACAGCATTCGTTTCCGGTCCTCGGCGTCGCTGGCCACCTTCATGGAAAAACAGCTCGAGGAATTGAAAGCCAAAATGGAGCGGTCGTCCGCGGCCCTGGTGCAGTTCGAGCGGGAACTGAATGTAATCAATCCCGAGGAAAAGACCAGCATCCTTTCCGCCCGGCTGCTGCAGCTCAACACGGAATACACCAACGCGGAAACCGATCGCGTGCGCAAGGAGTCGGCTTGGAAATCGATCCAGGGCGGCTCGCTCGAAGCCGCCCAGGTATCCACGCAGGGCGAGAATCTGAAGGCGCTCTCCGGCAAACTGGACGATGCCCGCCAGAAATTCGCCGATATCAAGACGCACTACGGCCCGAATCACCCGGAGTACCGCAAAGCCGCCGTGCAGGTGGAAGAGATCGAGCGCCAATTGCAGCAGAGCCGCAAGAACGCCGCCCAGCGGGTGGAAGTGGAGTATCGCGAATCCGTCAGCCGGGAAGAGATGCTGCAGAAGGCCGTGGCCGAGACCAAGAGCGAGTTCGACCACCTGAACGCGCGCAGCTTCGAGTATCAGGCTCTGAAGCGGGAAGCCGACGCGGATAAGACCCTCTACGAGGAACTGGTCCGCAAGATCAAGGAAGCGGGCATCAACGCCGGATTCCAGAACAGCGCCATTCGCATCGCCGACCCGGCCCGCGCCGCCATTGAGCCGGTCTTCCCAAACATGAAGCTGAACGTGGCGCTGGCGTTCCTGTTCTCTATCTTGCTGGCCGGGGGGGTTGCGGTCATGAGCGATGTGCTCGATAAGTCCATTCGCGACCCCGAGCGGGTCGCCACGCTTTTCAAGACCGATGTAATCGGCAGCCTGCCGCTGGTGAAATCCTGGCGCCGCCGGATGATCGCGGCGACCGTAACGGAGGCCGGCACTAACGCCGTGGCCCGCACCGACGACTCGGCCGCGGCTAACCGTAGCCGAACCGTTACCGGATTCGATGAAGCGGTTCGCACGCTACGCAACGCCATCATGCTGGGATCGTTCGACCGCCGGCTCAAGTCTCTCATGATCACCAGCGCCACGCCCGCGGAAGGCAAAACCACCACCGCGGTGCATCTGGCCATCGCCCACGCACAACAAAAACACAAGACGCTGCTGGTGGATTGCGATCTGCGCCGCCCGGGCGTCCACGGCAAGCTGGGGCTCAAGCCGGAGAGCGGCTTGGCCGCAGCGCTGCAGAATGGCATGCTGTGGCGCGAGAAGCTGGTGAGGCTGGTCGAAGTCCCCGACCTGGACGTGCTGCCGGTCGGCCCATCGAGCCGGCGCGCCGCCGACCTGATCGGCGCCTGCCTACCGCGCATTCTGGAGGAAGCATCGGCCGATTACGACCTGATTGTGGTGGACTCCCCGCCGATCCTCGGATTTCCGGAGCCGCTGCAGATGGCCGCCGCCGTGGACGGCATCGTCATCGTCGCCAGAGCCGGCGAAACCAGCCGCAACGCGGTTGGCTCGGCTCTCACCACGCTGCAGCGGGTGCGCGCCAATGTCATCGGCCTGGTATTGAATGAAGTGACCAAAGAGATGAGCGACACGTATTACTACCACGGTTACTACGGTAAGTACAACAAGTATTACAAGGCGTCTGAGTAGTTACCGCCGCCGGGAATGGTGGCTACACATTATGCTCAGTCTCTCAAACATCCGCCGCGACACCTTGCTGGGCCGTGCCCTACGGTTGCCGCTGCGCACCATTCCGCGCTCGGCCGAAGTGCGGATCCTGCAAGGACCGCTGAGAGGCAAGAAATGGGTAGTGGGATCCAGTATTCACCGCTGCTGGCTGGGATCCTACGAAGCTGCGAAACAAAAAAAGATACTCGAGTGGGTCCGCCCCGGCATGACTTGCTATGACATTGGCGCCAACGTCGGGTTTTACAGCCTGCTTTTCTCCTCTCTGGTGGGGCCCGCGGGTTCCGTCGTCGCCTTCGAGCCCCTGCCCGAGAACGCCCTAAGTCTCGCGTATCACCTCAGAATCAACAATTGCCGGAATGTCGCCATCCGGCAGGCCGCCGTCTCCGACTTCGACGGATTCGCCACCTTCCGCCGCGCGGAGGAGAATGCCATGGGTTCGCTTTCCGATGCGGGCGATCTCAACGTCGCATGCTGCCGGTTGGATACTTTGGTCGAAAGCGCTGAAATTCCTCCGCCGGGGCTGCTGAAGGTGGACGTGGAAGGCGCTGAAGCCGCCTTATTGCAAGGCGCGGAGCGCACCATCCTCGCCCATCGCCCGGCAATCTTCGTGGCCACCCACGGCGCGCCGCAACATGCCGCCTGCCGCCGGCTGCTGGCCGGCATGGATTACCGCGTATTCTCGCTCGACAATCGTGCCGTGGACGCCACCGATGAACTGCTGGCGCTCCCGCGCGAGAGGCGTCTCTCCGATGATTGACTTTCAATCGGCGATCGCGCGGCGGGCCGCGAAGACAGCGTCCGCCCTGGCTGGCGGCCAGGCGATCAATGTTCTCACGCAAGTGCTTTTGCCCCCTGCGTTCATCGCCTTTTACGGCATCGGCGTATATGGCGAGTGGCTGACCCTGTCGGCCTCGGCGGCTTGGCTTCTGGCTCTGGATTTCGGCCTTCAATCGTTCATCACGAACGCGCTGTGCATCGAATATGCCCGCGGCAATGTGGAGCGGTTCCGGCAGATGCAGTCGGTGGCGTTGCGCATTTGCCTGGGCATCGTCACGCTAGGTTTGCTAGGCGGGGCCGGCATTCTGGCGGTGGTACCGATCAACAAGGTTCTGGGACTCGGGATGACCCGAGCCGCGGCTTCCGCGATCGCCCTCGGCCTGACCGCACAACTGCTCATCGGCATCGTGTGGGGCCAATTGAACGGATTGCTAGTGGCGGTTGGCTACCCGCACCGCTCGCAGGTGTGGCTCCAGATTCAACGGCTACTCTACTTTTGCTCGACCTACGGCCTGGTTTTCTGTCGTGCCCCTTTGTGGTTGATTCCATCGGTCCAATTGGCGACGCTTCTGGCGATGGGCGTATTCAGCCTCGCCGATCTGCGGCGATTGGCGCCGGACGCCTTCCCCACGATTGCTTACTGGGACCGCTCCGTAGCAAGGTCCATGGTGAAGCCCAGTCTCTGGTTTGGTTCCTTTACGGTCAGCCAGTTCCTGCTCTTTCAGGTCCCCATCCTGGTTCTGAATCAGACGCTGGGCAAACAGGCTGTGGTGGTGTTTTCGATCTGCAGGACGCTGTTCGGGATGGTTAGGCAGGCAGTATCCGTGGTGCGCTGGGCGGTCCGGCCGGAGATCACCCGCTTATCCGGCGCGGATGATCGGCCGCGCCTGCGGCGGGTCTACGATCTCTATGAGAAGTGCACGTTCGCGGCGGGCCTGGTGGGGTCGGTGCTGGCCTTCGTCGCGGCGCCCCGGATTCTGCCGCTTTGGACCAAACGTCCGGATCTTTTCTCGCCATCCCTGTACGCGGCCATGATGCTGAGCACGATTGTGATTGTCGCCAAGGATACCCGGCTGGACCTGCAGTACGCCACCAACCGTCACATCCGGTCGGCCGTCTGGTGTTTCTTGACTTACTGCGCTTTTGCGGTGGGCACGCTTCCCGCGGTCCAGGTTGCCGGACCGGTCGGCATCGCCGTTTTGTGGACCGCCGTAGAAGTGGTTCAGATGCTTCTCATCCAGCGCGAGAATCAGGCGATCGTACCGACCGTTTCCTACGTCAGCCTCTTCAAGCTATGCGTTTCGGGGTTGGCGGCGTTCGCCATATTGGCGCCCTGGGGACCGGCGCTGGGCAGAAGCAGTTGGAGTGTCTTCACCATCTGGTTCGGCTTGGCCGCCGCCGCATCGGTTATATTCGCCTCGTTCGCCTTTGGTCTGGCCGGCCCCGCCAGCCGCTTCTATTGGACGCTAAGGCCGCTCCGGAACCGGGAAATCGCCCCTCGAATCGACTGAGCCGCAGCCCAGCCGATATTTTCATATACCTTCCATGTCTTCGATAATTGAATGGCCGGCCGCAAGTGCGGACCGCGGTGCGCGCACGGAACCTGCCCGCCCGCGCGTAATCATGGCGATGATTGGCAACCGCCAACACTATCAGCCCATGAAGTCCGCCTTTGAAAACGGGAGCCTGGCTCGTTTCATCACCGACTTTTGGCTCCAGCCCGGCAGCCCTCTGCGGAAGTATGCGGATCTGCTGAGTCCCGGCAAGAAGGAAATCGTCAAGACCCGATTTGGAGCGGAACTCAAGCATGCGGACGTAGTCGCACTGACCGGAACAGGCATGCTGCAGCATCTGGGGCTGCGCATGAAATCCAGCCGCGCGTGGTCGTACAAGGTCTATGCGGCAGCCGGGCGGCGCTTCGCCCGCCATTGCGTGCCATATTTGGACGTACCCCACACCGCCTACCTGGGCTTCACTTCCGCGGCGCTCGAAGCGTTGGAGTCTGAAAACCGTTCCGGAATTTTGACTGTGCTTAACCAGATCGACCCGGCGCGGATCGAAGAGGAGATCGTTTTTGAGGAGATGCAACGGCATAAATCCTGGGTACTACACGGCCAGGAACGGATTCCGCGGGCATACTTCGAACGCGTGTCCGCGGAGTGGTCCGCTGCCAAGCGCATCTTTGTCAACTCCGCCTGGAGCAAGTCGGCGCTGATCCAACAGGGCGTACCAGCGCAGAAAATCCGGGTGTGCCCGCTGGCATACAAGCCGGCCGTAGCGCATGCGAAACATGTGTCCCCAAGGGGGGCGCGGCTGCGCGTGCTCTGGCTCGGGACACTGTGCTTGCGGAAGGGAATCGTATACGCGGTCGAGGCCGCACGCCGGTTGGCGGACCAACCTATAGACTTCACCTTGGTGGGGCCGAATGAAGTGCGGCTGCCGGCCTTGCCGGCCAATTGTACATACGCGGACAGAATTCCCCGCTCGCAAATCGGCGCGCTTTACTCTTCTCACGATATCTTCATTCTCCCTACGCTTTCCGACGGCTTCGCGCTGACTCAATTGGAGGCCATGGCGCATGGGTTGCCCGTCATCGCCACCTCGCATTGCGGCGAAGTCGTGGAAGACGGCGTCTCCGGGCGCATCGTGCCTGCGCGCGATTCCCGCTCTCTGGCGGAAGCCATCGTGGAAATAGGCGGAGATTCCCATAAATTAGAAGCCATGTCTCACGCGGCCCTCGCTCGGGCCGGCCAATTCACACCCGCCAACGTCTGGCACACTTACCAGTCGCATCTAATATGAGCGCTACAACTTCTGTAAGTCCGACGCCGCACGCGGCGTCGTCGCATCTGTCAGGTGTCGCGGCGGCCGGCGGCCGGCCGGCGGTATTGATATTCGCCAATTTTGGCTTCTATCATCTCGCACGGATGCGCGCGCTGTCTAAAGTATTCCCCGTCGCGGGGATCGAATTGGCCGCGGAACAAAAGCTCTATGGCTGGCAGGCCGACAAGCGCGGGCACGCCATCGTCACCCTTCACGAAGGCGCGCTGGAGGACGGAAGATCCCTGTGGGTGCGCCTGCGGCTGACCGTATCGCTCTGGCGGGCTTTGAACACGATTCGTCCGCGGGCATTGCTCATACCGGGATATTCGGATATTTGCTGTCTGGCAGCCGCGGTTTGGGCAAGAATGCGGCGGGCCCGGACGGTCTTGATGTTTGAATCAACCGAGATCGACCAGCCGCGCACCGGGGCCAAGGAATTGTTAAAGAAAATCCTGGTCAAAACGCTCTTCGATTTTGGTTTCGTGGGCGGCCGGCGGACGGCGGACTATCTGAAAAAACTGGGGATGGCTTCCGGGCGCACCGTGCGGGGTTATGATGCGGTCGATAATGCCTTCTTTGCGCAGGGCGCCGATCGATTGCGGATCGCGTCCCACCCTGCGGACTGGAACCTGCCGGACGAATACTTTCTCTATGTCGGGCGCCTGGCGCCGGAGAAGAATCTGGAAGGTCTGCTGCGGTCCTTCCGTCGATACCTGGACCACGGCGGAAGCTGGCCGCTGGTTCTGGTCGGCATGGGTCCGCAGGAACAACAATTGAAGGCCGAGACCGCCCGCCTGGGAATCGGCGGCCTGGTGCGCTTCGCCGGGTTCAAGAATGGCCGGGATCTGTTTCCGTACTACGCTTTCGCCAGTTGCTTTGTCCTGCCCAGCATCTGCGAGCCTTGGGGGCTGGTGGTGAACGAAGCCATGGCGTCGGGACTGCCCGTGCTGGTTTCAAACATAGCCGGCTGCACTCCGGAGCTTGTAAATCCCGGAGTGAACGGCGATTCGTTTGCCCCTTACGACGAGCAGGGTCTCGCGGACAAGCTTTCGCAACTGCAGTCTTTGCCGAACGAATCGCGCGTGGCCATGGGGCAGGCATCGCGGCGCATCGTGGCAGCCTTTTCACCGGCCCGCTGGGCGGAATCGGCGGTCCAAGCTTTGGCCGGGGGTATTCATCATGGGTAATCTGACACTCTTCAACGCCCTCACCATCGACATATTCGCCGTAGCGATTTGTCTCGCGATCGCGGCTCGGGAGGCGCGCTCGCCCCTTCACCCGGCCTGGATGTTCCTGGGGCTGCACGCTTACATCGTGACGTTTCGATTGTTCCAGCTATACACCGGTTCACATCCCATGAAGGCGACGTTCGCCTGGCCGGTCGCGGTAAACGAAGTGCTGCGGGCCGGCGCGGCCTCGGACCTGGGCTTGTTGGCGATGGCGCTGGGATGGATCGCTGCGCGATGGATATTCAAACGCCAGCCGCCGGGCCGGCCCGAGGCTCTGGCTGTCTCGAAAATCCGCGTCTACATTGCCGCCGCCGTGGCCCTGGGGCTCGGAACCGTTGGCGCTTTGACCGTCGGCCGGCTGGAACACACCATGAAGAATACCAGTTGGGATACATCGGGATATTTCGCCGCGACCACCAGTTGGCCGGCCTGGTCCGTGTGTCTGCTGCATTTCATCTACGGCTTCCCGATTCCTTTGCTGGCCGTCACCGCAGTCGTGCTGGTGTTCGTGGGCCTTACGAATATCAGCAGGTTCGCAGTGGTCATCCCGGTAATATTCTTGACGCTCACATGGCTATCGAGGCGGCGCACGCGCCGGTTTCCATTGACGCTGGTAGCCGGCATCTTGGTGGCATGGGCGATTTGGCTTCCCATGAAGCCCTTTACCAGAATGCTGCGTGACGGCGCACGCGTGACCGATGCGTTGAACGAGGCCATACGCTACACGTACACCGAAATCGACAAGGACGAAGGCAGCGTCGATCAACAGTTCCTGGACATGTCGGCCGCCACCATGACGTTGTCGGACCTTCGCGGGACGTGGTTCTGGGGGGCCACCATCGCACCGCTATTCGTCAGCCCGGTTCCGCGCGTGCTCTGGCCGGAAAAGCCCAAAACCAACCAGTATCAGTGGGACCTGCAAGTGCCCGCGCGGAATATGGCGGAGTTAGGCATGACGGCTGGGCTGGTGGCCGAGGGCTACGTGAATTTCGGGTACGCAGGCGTCGCTCTGTATTGTTTTGGCGCCGGGTTTGCATTTGCCTGGGCATATTTAAAAGTCGTGCATAGCTATTATTTGTCGCCATCGCGGCTACTGTATTTCTTTTGCTTGGCGTCCGCCTCGCAGGTTTACCGGGACGGCTTGATCTCGGCGGTCTGGTTCCCATTCGTCTATGCGGCGCCCATCGGCTGGACCGCCGTCTCGCACTGGATTTGGAAGCCGGGCCGGCGATCCGCGCCGCAGCCGGCAAGGCCCACGATGGGGGAGGCGGTCGAGTATGTCCGGTAACGGTGCGGAGCAATGCACACCGCAGGTATTGGACGTCTGGAGTCACGTCGCCCCGGAATACGGAGGTGTGGGCCCCGCCGCCGCTGGGCTGGCCATCGCGGTGCAGCGCAATTCCGGCTGGCGCAGCCGGATGGTGGCGGTATGCGGGGAACAAGAGAACCAACTGAGCGATGGCATCCCCGATACCGTGGAGCGGGTGCCCGCCTCCGGTTTGCGTCCGGCCGCCGATGTAAGGCTACGCTCCGCTCTCGCTTCCGTGATTCGGACTTCCGATGTCGTGCATGTGCACGGTCTCTGGCTCCCCCATTCGATTGCGGCACGTACCGGGGCGGCCAAATTCAAGAAGCCGCTGATCTCGTCGGTACATGGAATGCTCGAAACCTGGGAGCTTGGAAACAAGCGGCTCAAGAAAAGTATTTATTCCCTGTTTGTGGAAAGGCCGTCGTTAGCCCGCTCTCATTGTTTTCGCGCTTTGAGCGGGCAGGAGGCGTCAGACTACCGCCGGTTTGGCCTGCGCAGCCCGATCGCCGTCGTGCCGAACGGCATCGGCCCATTGAACCGCATCGATCCAGACGCTTTTTTCATGCGGTTTCCGAAGTTATCCGGCAAAACCATCGTGTTGTACCTAAGCCGGGTGCATTACAAGAAGGGCATCCTGAATTTATTGCAGGCATGGCCCGAGGTACTGCGCGATCACCCGGATGCGCATCTGGTAGTGGCAGGTCCGGATTGCCAGGGCACGGTGAAAAGGGCGGAAGAGCTCGTGGCTCGCTATAACATGGCTTCCGCGGTCACGCTCACCGGCACGCTGAGCGGCGAAACCAAGCTCGCAGCCTTGTCGGCGGCCCGGCTGTTCTGCCTGCCATCCTACTCGGAGGGCCAAAGCGTCGCCGTGTTGGAGGCGTTGTCCATCGGCCTGCCGGTGGTGATCACGCCGGCTTGCAACGTGGATGGTGTGACGGCGAGCGGCGCCGGCATAGTGACCTCCAACGAACCCAGCAAGCTTGCGGGCGCACTTTCCGAAGTTTTGACGGCCCGCTCGGCCGATTGGAACATCATGAGCGAATCCGCCCGGCGCATGGCCAGCACACGCTTCAACTGGTCGGTGACCGGCGAAACGATGCACTCTGTCTATGCCTGGATGCTAGGCGGTCCCCGTCCCGCATGTCTGTTGAATTGAGATCCTCCGTGGCTGAAACGATGCTTACCGATTGGCGTACGTGCCCAGTGGATCTTTCAGTGCCCGACAACAGCGAGTATCTAAAAGGACGGCCCTGGCTGGTGATCGTGTTGTGGCATTTCATCGGAGCGCCGCTGGTTCGCGCCAACTGGCTGCCGGTATCGTCCGTGAAGACGGCGCTGCTGAAGGCGTTCGGCGCGCACATCGGCGTGGGCGCGTATATCAAGCCGGGGATCAAAATAAAATTCCCTTGGTACCTCACGGTCGGGGATCACTGCTGGCTGGGCGAAGATGTGTGGATCGATAACCTTGCCCCGGTGACCATCGGCTCGCATGTATGCGTCTCGCAAGGAGCCTATTTGTGCACCGGCAATCACGATTGGTCGAGCACCAATATGAAGCTTTTCCGCAGGCCTATCGCCCTGCAGGATGGGAGTTGGGTTGGCGCGCGCGCTATCGTCGGACCGGGAACCGTTGTCGGCGCCGGCGCGATTGTGACCGCCGGCAGCGTGATTACCAGGGACGTTCCGGCCGGACAAATCTGGAGTGGTAACCCGGCGCGCTATACGCGCGACAGGGTAGTGGCCAGGAGATCGGCTTGTTGAAATTCGACCGGAGATGCCTGCTTCGCTCGGCGCTCGGCGCGACCGCCGCGGCAGTGTGTCTGCGGCCTGCGTACGGCGATACGCACGGCGGGCTGGTCCAACAATCGATCCTGGATGCCTATCGCGCCAAGCGCGGCAGTTTCACGATTCCCGCGGGGACTTACCATTTGGCGCCGCCCCCTTTGGGAGGCGCGCACTTGAGCTTTCGCGATCTGGCCGATTTCGAGATCGACGCGCGCGGAGTCCATCTTATATTCACGGACGTAACCAGAGGCGGCATTCAGTTCACAAACTGCCGGAACGTACGCTTTCACGGCGCAACGGTGCGCTACGAAATTCCGCCGTTCACGCAAGGGACTGTGGAATCCATCGGGCCTGGCCGGGCGTGGTTCACGCTCAGGATCGATCCGGGTTATCCGGTGAATTTCGACGATCCGAAATACTTTCCCGCCAGGCCGACCGGGCGCCTGTTCGATCCCAGGACGCGCCGGCTGAAGGCCGGAAGGTATGACATCGCAGCCTCCAAAGTGGAACGTATCAAGGGGCCGCTCTTCAGGCTTTATGGCAAAGGGGCTGCCTCAGTCGGCGATCTGGCGGCATTCCGCGGCAGCGGACACCACAGTCTTGCGCTGATCGACTGCGGCTTGATGGATATACGCGATACGGCCATCTATAACTCCGGTATGTTCGGAATCCTGGAAAGCGGCGGCTACGGCCAGAACCATTACAGTGTCGCCATCCAGCGCGGTCCGGCGCCCGCCGGCGCAAAAGTCGATCCGCTATACTCCACTTGCGCGGACGGGTTCCATAGCGCCAGCATGCGCAACGGACCGATTCTGGAGAATTGTTCTTTCGAGGGGATGCCGGACGACGGGGTCGCCATTCACGGCATCTACTCGCTGGTGCTCGAAGCGGCCGGCGGTAAGCTGGTGATTAGCAAGAGCGACTTTCAACCGGGCGATCCACTGCTTCTGTTCGACGCCGAGGGAAGCCCCGCGGGAGAAGCGTTGGTGAAGGCCATAAACCCCGCGCCGGATTTCCGGAATACGAGGCTAAGCAGGCGCCCCACTTTCGCGAACAACACAGCCGGACCGTACTTCGAGGTCGTCCTCGACCGGGAGCTGGATGCGGATTTCGATTACCTGTGCAGCAACCCGTCGGCGCTGGGAAGCGGCTACATCCTGCGCAACAACACCATTCGCAATCATCGCGCCAGGGGCATGCTGTTGAAGGCGCACAACGGCCTGGTCGAGGGAAATACTATCGACGCCAGCAGCATCTCGGGAATTGTTCTGGCGCCGGAGCTTTGGTGGAACGAGGCATGTTACAGCCGCAACGTCGTCATCCGCAATAACACGGTGAGAAACCTGCCCGACAATCCGGAGTCTTATGGCGCGATCGCGGTGGCGGCTGTCACCGATCGGGCGGTGCCTGGCTACGGCCATCGGCAAATCGTTCTGGACAACAATCGCATTGAAAATACCAATGGCGTGAATCTGTTGATTACTTCCGCGGACGACGTCACTGTTCGAAACAATCGTTTTACCAACGCGCAACGTGCGGTCAGCCCGGCGGCCGGCGCGAAATGGGGCGAGGATTCCGGCGCGCTGCTTTACGTCACCGAGGCCAAAGGCGTTCACGTCGCGGGTAATATCGTTTCAGGCTTAGGCGCGGCCAACCGGCGCTTTATGGAAGCGACATCGACCGCCACGGAGATCCGCTCGGACTGGAAGTAAACACCACATACTTACATAGGAAAACGATCATGAACCAAAACAGACGTGTGCTCGTCACGGGAGCCGGAGGCTTTATCGGCAGCCACTTGGCAACCTACTTGAAAAAACGGGGCTTCTGGGTTAGAGGCGTCGATATCAAACAGCCCGAATACTCCCGCTCGGACGCCGATCAGTTCGAGGTACTGGATCTCCGCCGTTGGGACAACTGCCTGCAGGCAACCCGGAATATCGACGAAGTCTATGCTCTGGCCGCGGACATGGGCGGTATGGGTTTCATTTCAGCGCATCACGCCCAGATTCTGCATAACAATGCTTTGATCAACTGGCAGACGCTGGAGGCCGCGCGCGTCAACGGCGCGCAGCGCTACTTCTATACCTCGTCCGCTTGTATCTATCCCGAATTCAAGCAGACCGAAACCTATGTGACGCCCTTGAAAGAGTCCGATGCCTATCCCGCCATGCCGCAGGACGCCTACGGCTGGGAGAAGCTGGTGACCGAGCGTCTCTGTGGACACTATCGGGAAGACTATGGTCTGGAAACGCGCGTCGTACGGTTTCACAACATCTTCGGTCCCCTGGGGACCTGGGAGGGAGGGCGCGAGAAAGCTCCGGCAGCTATGTGCCGCAAGGTGGCCCTGGCTAAACTCACCGGCAATCCGGTGGTGGAGATCTGGGGCGATGGAGAGCAGACCCGTTCCTTCTGCTATATCGACGACTGTCTGGAAGGCATTTACCGCCTGATGCGCTCCGATTTTCACGAGCCGCTGAACCTCGGCCAGGACCGCATGGTTTCGATCAACCAACTGGCGGATATGGTGGCCGGAATCGCCGGCGCCCGCATCGTCAAGAAGCACGTACCCGGCCCGCAAGGGGTGCGCGGGCGCAACTCCGACAACACCTTATTGCGCGCGGTGCTTGGCTGGGAGCCGGCCATCTCGCTCGAGGAAGGGCTTACGCGAACCTATCGGTGGATTGAAGGACAGGTCCGCGAAAGCCTGGCTCTGCGCGCGGAAGAGCCGCAGCTAGTCTAGTGGTGGGGCGGCCAAACCATGCACATCCTGGTTCACGATTTTGCGGGCCATCCCTTCCAGGTACAGCTCAGCCGCGAGTTGGCCGCTAGCGGTCACTCGGTATCGCATCTCTACTTACAGGATTTGCCGGGACCGAAAGGGCCCCTGCAACGCTCGCCGCAGGATCCGCGATCGTTTCAGCCCGTGCCGGTCTCCCTGGGAGCTCCGCTTCAGAAATACTCGATGCTGAAGCGGCACTTCGCGCATCGGCGGTACGCCCGCGAGTTGGCCGCGTTTATCGAGAGATATCGCCCCGACGTGGTTCTTTCGGCGAACACTCCCATCGATGTGCAGCATTGCGTACTAGCCGAGTGCCGACGGAAACGAATCGCATTTGTCCACTGGATGCAGGATCTGTACTGCATGGCGGTGCGCAGCGTTTTGGCGAAGAAAGTAGGGCGCTTCGGAGCTCCGCTGGCTTGGCATTACGACAGTCTGGAACGGCAAGTATGCGAGCGCAGCGATGCCGTTGTATTCATCACATCCGACTTTCTGAGCGCCACCTCGGCGATGGGCTTCCGTCCGGCCCGCAATTATGTTGTCGAGAATTGGGCTCCCTTGGACGAACTGCCTCCGGCGCCCAAGCGTAACGCCTGGAGCGCGCGCCATAACCTCTCGGACAAGCTGGTATTTCTTTACTCGGGGACGCTGGGTTTGAAGCACAAGCCGGAGCTGCTCTACCGGTTGGCTGTGGCATTGGAAGACCGCCGGGATGCCGTGGTCGTGGTGGTGTCCGAAGGCCTGGGCCGTGACTGGCTGGGGCGGCAACAGCAGCGATCCCCGCGGAAGAATCTGGTCTTGATGGACTTCCAACCCTATGCGGCGATGCGCGAAGTGCTCGGGACCGCCGACATACTGCTCGCGGTGATCGAAAAGGAAGCCGGAGTTTTTGCGGTGCCTTCCAAGGTGCTCAGCTATCTTTGCGCCGGCAGACCTGTGCTGCTGGCTGCGCCGGGGACCAATCTGGCGGCCCGGACAGTGCTGCGGGCCAATGCGGGTTTTACAGTCGACCCCGACGACAGCGATGGATTTGCCGCTGCCGCGCGCGGGTTGGCGGTGGATCCCGAAATGCGCCGCGGCATGGCGGAGAATGCACGCCAATACGCCATTGCGGCATTCGATATACATGCCATCGCCGCCAGGTTCGAATCCATCCTTCGTGAAGCCGTCACCCTCGAGTTGAAGCGCAATGGGGCGGCAGAATTGCCCGCCCCACACAAGTATTTGCATGAGCACAACCATCACCACGCTCGATAAAGTCGCCGGTGGAGTCTGGTTCGATTCGGCGATTCCCGGTGTGCGGCCCCCGCGCTATTCCGGCGGCCTTACCATCGGCGTCCTGGCCCTCACGGATGCGTGCGTCCTGATCCCCGCGTTCTTCACCAGCATTCTGATTTGGGCGCTCGCCAAACCCACCGCGAATCCGGCCCAGTTTGTCTCGTATTGGCCGTTCCTGCTCTTGTTCCTGGCGGTGTATGTCGGGGTAGGGCTCTACCAGGCGGTCGGCATGAACCCCGTTCAAGAACTGCGGCGCTCGGTGGCGGGTACTACGCTCGCTTTCTTTATCTTCACGGGCAGCACCTTCCTGCTTAAGGAAACACGCGGGTTTCCACGCGGCGTCGCACTGCTCACCTGGCTGCTGGTGTCGGTGGCGCTGCCACCGGCGCGTGGCGCAGTTAGAAAGTTTTGCGGACCGCGGCATTGGTTCGGACGCAGCGTTGTGATTCTGGGAGCGGGAAAGGCCGGCGAAACCGTAGTGAAGGCTCTTCTCCGGAATCCCGGCCTGGGGCTGAAGCCCGTAGCGATTTTGGACGACCGCGCCTCCGCATCCACGCACCTGCATGGCGTGCCCATTCTTGGCGGACTGGCCTTGGCGCCCGCATTAGCGTCGCAGGCGCGTTTAGGCTACGGCGTCCTAGCCATGCCCGGTCTCTCCCGCGCAAGACTTCTGCAAATACTTCAGAAGTGCGGCCAGGCTTTCGACAAAGTGCTCGTAATTCCAGACTTGCTGGGAATGTCCAGCCTATGCGTTGAGGCCACCGATCTGGGCGGAATGCTCGGGCTGGAGATCCGGCACAATTTGCTGCACCTGCCGGCGCGCATCGTGAAGAGGGTTCTGGACCTTCTGGTGGTGCTGGCGATGACGCCTTTACTCCTGATTCTGTTTTGCGCGATCGGATCCTTGATCAAGCTTACGTCGCGCGGGCCTGTCTTCTATGGCCACCCGCGCATCGGCAATGGATCGCGCGTGTTCAAGGCCTGGAAATTCCGGACCATGGTATGGAATGCCGATGCCGTGCTGAAAAAGCACTTGGCGTCGCATCCGGCTCTTGCCGAGGAGTGGCAGCTCACGCATAAGCTTAAGGACGACCCGCGCGTTACCACCCTCGGCAAACTGCTCCGCAGGTCCAGCTTGGACGAACTGCCCCAGCTTATCAATGTCTTGACCGGAGATATGAGCTTGGTGGGCCCCAGGCCGATTGTGACGGCGGAAGTCCAAAAATACGGCGAGCACTACCTTTCATATTGCCGGGTGAAGCCGGGACTCACGGGTCTATGGCAAGTGTCGGGAAGGAACAATACAACTTACGACGAGCGGGTGGCCTTCGATCAGTACTACGTGCTGAACTGGTCCGTCTGGCTGGACCTGCATATTCTGACGAGAACGGTGCATACCGTTCTGACTGGAGATGGCGCGTACTAAGGCGTGCGCCCACGGTATGGTCCCTAATCAAGTACAAGGTCACGAGACGAAAGCCGGCACGCGGATGTTTTGCATCCCACAGTGCCCCTTTGGGATTGAGTGCTCCGCGGCGGTGCTCGATCAGATCCGCAGGGAAGTCGAAAATGCCCTGAACTCGCCGCGCGGCGAACGCGAGACGGGCGGCGTCCTGTTTGGATGCAGCGAATTGGGCCTTATCCGCATTGAGGCGCATAGGCCGCTCTACTGCGAGCACGCCATGGGACCCGGTTTCGTCCTTTCGGCGAGCGACGAAAAGCGGCTGTTGGAGCTTATCGCGGCGCATAGGGCAGATCCCGACTTGAGCGGCCTGCAGCCCCTGGGTTGGTATCACTCCCATGTGGCCAGCAAGATCTTTCTTTCCGAACGGGACCGGCAGGTTCACAGCCGCTATTTTGCCGCTCCGTTTCAAGTCGCGCTGGTGCTGCGGCCGAGCGCGGAGAGAGCCACCCGGGCGGGTTTCTTCTTCCGGGATTCCACCGGCGCGATGCGCATGGATGCGAGCTATGAAGAATTCGTTATCGAGACCGCACCTTTGGTGCAGGAAATCCGAAAGCCAGTCATCGCCGCAGTGCCCGCCAAACGGCCTCAACCGGCAAAACTCCCGCAGGCGCCGGAACAGCCGGTGTGCCCGCAGTGCGGCAGCAAGCATATTCGGCGGTCCCGCCGGATGCATCCGGTTGAGCGGCTACGCGGAGCGTTCGGATATTACCCATTCCGCTGCCAGGAATGCCTGTCCCGGTCTTTTGTCAAAACAGCTTCCGAACTGATGGATCTCATTCGCCCCAACTCCGATAGAAGGCCGGAAGAACGCAGGAGAGCCTGGCTGCGGACGCGGCGGGAGTTCTTGCTCTGGGGCGCAGGAATAGCCGGCTTCCTGCTCATCCTGTTGTACATGGTCCGAGACTCCGGACCGAAACCGGACCAACCCTAACGGTCCGGGAAACATTCAATTCAACCCTTTAAAGGAGAACAACCATATGATCGACGTTTCCAGCTCCGGATTGACCAATCGGGCGCTACTTGCCCTGGTGCTCTGCGGCACCGTCAGCCTCAGCTTTTCTTCCTCTCCCGCAATCGGGCTGGCAGTCACGGATGGAGGCTTTCAAGTCGACCACGCCAGCGTATGGGGCAACGCAACCTTATTCGATGGCAACCTGATCGAGACTAGTGAAGCCTCCTCGCGGTTGCAGCTCCGTAACGGTGTGGCGATGCGGCTGGCATCGGATTCGCGAGCGCGTATTTACGATTCGCGGCTGGTGCTTGAAAAAGGTACCGGACAACTGGAGTCCGTCAACTACCGCATCGAAGCCGACGGTTTGCGGGTATCGCCGGACTCTCCCGGCTCGGTGGCGCGCGTCCAGGTGGACGGGGAGAACCGCATCGTCGTCGCGGCGTACCAGGGTTCCGTCCGCGTATCGAATAGCCAGGGAGTGCTGGTTGCCCGGCTGGAAACAGGCCGCGAGCTCGCCTTTGAGCCGCAAGCCGAGGGGACCGCGGGGTTGACGAAAGTGTCCGGTTGCCTGCTGCGCAAGGATGGCCAGATTGTCATTGTGGATGGCACTACGAACGTTATCATCCAGCTTCAGGGCGCCGGTCTGGACGCCAACCTGGGCAGCCATGTGGAGATTACCGGCGGCGCCATCTCTCAGGCGCCCACGGTCGCAGGCGCATCCCAGATCGTCAACGTGAGCGATGTGAAGCTGGTCGCCAAGGGCGGTTGCGCTTCCGTGGCGAAGAAGATCGGGGCCGCGGCGGTGGCGGGCGCCGCCGCGGGGGCTGCCGCGGGCGGCCTATCCACGGGTGCGATAGTGGCCATCGTAGCCGGGGTTGCCGCCATCGGCTCCACAGTCGGATTGGCGGCCGCCAACGCGCTTCCCGGTCAGGGAACATCGGCGCCAGCCACCAGCCGGTGAGGCGTACGCTGGCGGCGGCCTGCGGATTGGCGGCGATGGCCGCAGCCTGCTGGGTGGTTCGCATCGCGTGGGCCGATCGTCTCTCGCGTGCGAACGACGAAGCTTCCGTGGCGCGTGCCGTCCGGCTGGCGCCAGGCAACGCGGACCTTCGCCTGCGGCTGGCCAGTATTACGGAAGCGGCCGGAGGCGACGCCACCGCCGCACTCACGGCCGCGGCCGCCATCGACCCGGACAACGCCACAGTCTTCGTTCGCCTGGGACTGGCGGCCGAGATGCGCGGCGACTTTGACGGCGCGGAGCGCGCCTTACTCCAGGCAGCCCATGTCAGCCGCAAGTTCGAGCCGCGCTGGACGCTCGCGAACTACTATTGCCGCCGCGCCGACTCCGGCCGGTTCTGGCCGTGGGCAAAGGAGGCGCTGCTGAAGTCGTATGGCGACCCGACCCCGATCTTCCAGCTCTGCTGGAAGATGAGCCAGGATCCCAATTTGATCCTGGAGCGCGCCATACCGGAACGCCGGACGATCCTGAACCCGTATCTTGCCTTTCTGCTCAAGGCAAACCATCCAGACGCTGCGGAACCGGTCATCGCAAAGCTGGGGTCGCTGGCCACCATGGACGACCGTCCGGTGCTGTTGGCGTGGTGCGACCGGCAGCTCGAAGCGGGTTCGGTAGAAGCGCCATTGTCGCTTTGGAATACGCTGTGCGCGCGGCGGCTGCTGCCTTATCCGGCGCTCGAACCAGGCACGGGCGCATCCCTGACGGACGGCGCTTTTCGGGAGGATGCCGGCACTGGCGGGTTCGGATGGCGATTCGCTTCCCTGCCCGGCGTAAGACCCGGCCACAATGTTTCTCCCCCTTATGTGTGGTTCGCGTTCGACGGCGGACAACCGGAATCGTGTGAACCGCTGACGCAGTATCTACCACTGGCGCCGGGCGCACGTTACCGGTTGCGCTTCGAGTACCGCACGGCCGAAGTCCCTGTGGAGAGCGGGTTGCGCTTGAGCGTCTTCGACTTCCGCACGGGCAAAGATCTCGGCGGCGCATCGCCGCGGCTGTCGAGCGCGGACTGGACGCCTGGCGAATCGTATTTTACAGCCTTGAATACCAGGTTGGCCCGGCTGGCGCTAAGCTATCGCCGCTTGCCCGGTACCACCCGCATAGAAGGCACCCTGTTCCTGCGCCGCCTATCTTTGGAGAAGTTGCCTTGACCCGCGGCGCGGCGCTATTGGCCGTCCTGTTGAGCTGGGCGGTGCTGACGCTGTGGGTCCCAGAACGCTGGGCGTGGGCGCTGTTTCAGTTTGCCGTCTTTGCAGGGGTAGGCGTCTGGGCGGTTCAGTTCATACGCCATCCAGCGCCGGTTGCAGGCGCCCTTTGGATATTGCCTCTCGGCGCCGCAGCGGCCTGGGGCCTGCTGCAACTCGCCTGCGGCCGCACAGTGTACCGCTGGGCAACCTGGGAAGCGGTTCTGAACTGGAGTACTTACGCGGCCTTATTCTTTCTGGCACTGCAGGCATTCCGCCAGTTCGAGGCGCAACGCTGGTTCTTGCGTTTCGCGCTCTTCTTCGGCTTCGCCCTGGCGGTTTTCTCCACCCTGCAGATGTTTACTTCCGGCGGCAGGATTTTCTGGCTGTTTCCGAGCGGATACAAGGAACTGGTCTTAGGGCCATTCGTTTACCGGAATCAATACGCAGCTTTTATGGAAATGATCCTGCCGATAGCGATCTGGCAGGCCCTGCACGCCCGAAATAATTCGTGGCCTTACCTCATCATGGCGGCAGCTATGGTTGCGTCGGTGGTGGCCGGCGCGTCCCGGGCAGGCTCGCTGCTGATGTGCCTGGAGGGGATTGCAGTATTGCTGCTGGCATCTTATCGGGGTGTCGTCTCGACGGCGGCCGTGGCCCATGCCGCCGCCAAGTTGGCCCTGCTGGCTACGCTCTTCACCGCGGTCGCCGGCTGGCAAGTGCTCTGGGGACGGCTGTCGCGGCCGGACCAAGGAACGGGCCGGCGCGAGTTTTTCATGGCCTCCCAAGACATGCTCCGAGACCATCCGTGGCTGGGTGTGGGCTTGGGAAACTGGCCGAAGGTCTACCCCCAATATGCGACTTTTGACGACGGCAGCTATGTGAATCAGGCGCACGACGATTGGATGCAGTGGGCCGTGGAAGGCGGCTTGCCGTTCGCGTTGCTAATGGCTGCGTTGCTGGTGATGGCCGTGCCAAAGGCGGCCCGTTCACTTTGGGGCGTCGGCCTGATTGCGGTTTGGGTGCACTGCGCGGTGGACTATCCTTTCCAGCAGCGGCCGGGTTTGGGAGCGTGGTTCTTTGTGTTGCTGGGCGCTTTGGCAAGCGAGCCGGAGCGTCAATTGCCTTACATACTTTCTTGGAGGAATAATAATGGATATCGTAAGAATTCTTGGGGAATTGCGCGCGGAGCGGGATCAAATTGCGGATGCGGTTTTGCACCTGGAACGATTAGCTGCGGGCCGGAGCCGAAGGCGGGGGCGCCCACCCGCCTGGATGGCTGAAGCCAGGGCTGAAGTCAGGGTAAAGCGGCGCGGCGGTTTACGGGAGAGCAGGAATCGAAAAGGCGCGGTAGTCAGGATACCGACCTAGAGGCCCGCCCCGCAACTTCCGCGAGCGGCAGCCGCAGACGGAAGCAAGCGCCGTGGGCGGGCTCGAATTCCGCCCACATGTCGCCGCCGTGGTCGAGCACCGTCTGGCGCGACAAAGCCAAGCCTAACCCCAGCCCGTTCTTCTTGCCGGCGCTCACGAACGGCTCAAACAGACTGCCACGGATTTCCGGCGCGATGCCCGGGCCGGTATCGCGCACATCCGCCACCACGAATCCGTCTTGGGCGGCGGCCGAAATCCGAATGCGGCCACCCTCTGGCATCATTTCCAGGGCGTTGCCCACCAGGTTGGAGAAGACCCGTTCCATGCGGTTGCGTTCCAGGGGCAGTTCGATTTCATCCGGAATGCCGATCTGCACGTCGACATGCTGCGCTTCGGCGGAGGCGCGCAGCGACTCGCAGCCGGCCGCCGCCACTTCCCGCAGCTTGCACAGTTCCGCCCCGCGGGCGCTGCCGCGCGAGACGTTCAGCAGATCCTGCAGCAATTCCTGGATGCGCCGCGACGCACGGTAGATATTGGCGGCCAGGCGTTTGACTTGGGGAGGGGTCAATTCGGCATCCACCAGCATCTCCGCGCCGCCGTAAACCGCCGCCAGCGGATTGCGCAGATCGTGCACGATGGAGCTCGAAAGCCGCCCGATGGTCGAGATGCGCTCCTGCCGTATCAGTTCCTGGCGCGCCTGCTGGATGGAGGCACACATGGCGTTAAAGGTGCGGGCCAATCGCCCGAGTTCATCCTGGCTGACTACTTTCACGCGGTGATCGTAATTCTGGCGGGCGACCTCGGCGGCCGCGCGGTCCAGTTCCTTGAGCGGTTCGACGATGCGCCGCGCCAGCAGGTAGGTAAGGCCCAGGCTGGCGGCCACGGCCAGCAGCCACAGCAAAATGATGTTGCGGCGCAGGGTGGCCAGCCGCTCCCCGGCGGCCGCGAACGAGCGTAGAATCCACAAGTCGCCGATCGGCTTGCCTTGGATGTCGAGCAGTTTCGTGGGACGCGCGGCGTACTCGATACCGCCGGCTTTGACCGGATCGACGGTGGGACGCGCCGGCAGTCCGGAGGCGAGCGCACGGGCAGCTTCGGGACTCAGAGACGAGGCGATAGGCCGGCCGCCGGCAATGAAGAGCAACTCGCTGCCGCCAGTGTCCGCTTTCAGTTGCCGGGCGACCCGGCTGTCGACATCATATCCGGTCACCAGAACGTTCTGCGGCACGCCTTCCAGGTAGACCGGCGTAAACACAGTGTGGTACAGATGCCCCCCGCGCACCAGGAAGCCGGAGGCCTGTGCCGGGAAGCGGGCCCGTGCATTGCGCACATCCTGTCCGGCGAGAGGCATTCCGCCCACCGATGCGATGACTTTGCCCGCGGCGTCCGTTACCAGGAAGACGGAATTCTCGATGTGCAGGCCCTTCCACCGTTCGTTAGCTGTGTCGGCGATAGTGTTGTCGTCCTTGGTGCCGAAAGCGGAGCGCACGTCCGACATCTGACTCAAGGTCAGGCTCACGGAAGCGAGCAGGTCGGCGCGCGCTTTCCATAGCGACTGGTAGGCCTGAATGCTCGCGCCAACCTCGTCTTCCATGGTGCTGGTGGTGGTTTGGACGGCGTTGCGCAGCACAATGAAACCGGTGAGCGCGAACAGCAGCGTGATGGCCACCGAAGTGGAGAGCAGGATCTTCCACAGCAGCGACAGGCGTGAGAAGCTGACCATCATTTTCGTGTCATATCCCGTCATTTTCCGTCATGGCCGCGGCTGATAGGCGGGTTGGTCGTCGATTACCGGCGGATAGTCATTGTCCCACTTATTCTTGTGGGGCGCGGGGATGTAGCCGGTTTCGGAAATGTGGATATCCCGCACAACCCGCGGTGCGCCATTTTCCACGCTGACGGGCTTAACCAGCGCGCGCAGGGTCTCGTCGGTGGCCCTTTCGTGAAAGATATGGAGTGTGTAATTGCCCGGCGGCACGTCCCGCATTTCAAAATTTCCCGCAGCGTCCGAGACCGCGAACCAGGGCGTATCCAACACGGCGATCACTGCGCTCATGGTGGGATGAATGTTGCAAAACACGCGCACAATTCCGGGGCGCTTGAAGACCACGTCGCGGCTGGTATTGGGCCGGTAGAGGTTCAAGTCGAAGTTCTGCCCGTCATACTTGGAAAACACGTTATGGAAGATGGGATCGAGATTCGGGAAATCCACTGTAGCGCCGACCGGGATGGCCAATACATGCGGCTTGAAATGCTTGTCCTTCTGCTCCATTACATAATGGCGGGCCGGGATTTTTCGGGGCGCAACGCCCCCGGCAGGCTCGAGCCAGACGACCACGTCCTTGAAATTGTGACGGCGAACACCCGGGTCTCGCGAGTCGGTGAGCACCACGGATCCCTGGACGCTGCCGCACCAAGCCGGGGCCAGCCAGAGGCTGCTAAAACAAATACGCCAGAGCCAAGTCATAATGATTGTTCAATCGCAAGCTGCCCTCAAAGTAGTCAGTGCGCGCTTGCGAGACTTCCGCGCCCAGCAGCACATTGGGCGCCAGGCGGTAGTAGAGATTTCCGCCGTACAGCCAGTTCCGGCCTATGGCGTATACCGCCAGATCCGCCGTGCGGCCATTCTCCAGCCCGGAAAAAAGGTGGAACGAGAGGCGTGGAGTGGCCAGAAGAGTCAGCTGGCCCCATCCGCCCCGGCTGTGTATCGGGATGGCGACACCCGAGGGCAGGATCGTGAAACCCTCCAGGCCGCCCACGGGCGCCACGTTTTGGCCGCTGAAAAATGCGCCGGTGAATTCCAGCTTCGATACGGGATTCGCGAACCAGTCTAGGGAGAACAGATTCGACGGAACGGATGTGCCAGCCACGTGCGTGACGCTGGTGTGGAATCCGGGCGCGATTTCGATGCGGGGAGCGCCCGCGGAGCTATCCGGAGAGGCTTCGAAGCGATGATAGAATTCGAAACGGCCTTCCAGTCCAGGGCGGGCTACTTCCGGGACTGGCGCGTATTGCGCCGCCGGTTGGTAGGCCTGCACTTGGTTGGTCTGCACCGCGCCGAATTGTGCCAGTACGCCGGTTTGATCGGTGAAGCGGATCTTCTGCTCGAAGCGCACCTGCGGAGTCCAGAGCCAAAGATTTCCAGCGCCTGACAGGGGCGCAAACTCGACTTGCGCCAGCGAGGCCGGCTCGCGAGGCGCGAAGATGGGGCTCTCGACGCCGGCCAGGATACTTTGGTTTGCCCAATCGACTTCGATCTCGCCGGTGCGCAGGCGGAAGCCCAAATCCAGCGGCGTGCCGGAGCCGCCCGCGAAATCCATGTAGACGTCGCCGTGAACTTTGCCGCCACCAAAAATTTGCGGGCCGGAATAGTCCAGGCCGATGGTGGTCTGGTAAAAGCTGCCTCCGCCGCTGGATTGGATTCCGGGCCAGGCAAATAAGGGATACTGTTGTCCGCCGCTGCCTTGCGAGTTCAGGAATGCGTTGAAGAGAGCCATGCCGGTGACCCGGATGGGGAAGTGTTGCGAAGCCTCCACTTTGCTCTGCGCCAGTTCTTCGATGCGGCTCCGGTCCACGGCGACTTGCTCGTCGAGCGGGGGCGCCCCGGGAGCCGGCTGCGGCTGGCCGCGGGTTTCCGCCAATTCCTGGCGCAGTTGATGGACTTCTTCGGCCAACGACTGATTTTGCTTTTCCAAGCGGTCAAGGCGTTCCATAATTTGCCCGAGATCGACTTGCCGGAGATCGGGGGAAGCCGCTTGGGCCGCCAGCCGGGAGGCCATCTGAGAGACCAGGATTCCCGGCGCCAATAGCGTCAGCAGCACGCGCCGGGGGCGCCTACGGGGAACGATCGGCAGACATTGCATCGAGAAGTTGCTCCAGTTTGATCCGCACTTGGGCGGGCGAATATGGTTTCGGGAAAAAAGCGTTCGCACCGATGGACGCCAGGCGATCGGGCGTACCGGGATCCGTATCGCCGCTGACCACGATGATGGGCAGCCGTTCATGGCGAGGCTGGGCGCGGATCCGCTGGATGAATTCGAATCCGTCCATGCGCGGCATATTCAGGTCGGTGACCACGGCGCTTACGGCGCAGTCCGCGCTGGCTAGCAGGCGCAAGGCTTCCTGGGCCGTGGGCAGAACGGTTACGGCAATATCCGGTATGGCGAGGAATGCCATCTCCAGGGTGGTGGCCCAGGTAGCGGCATCTTCGACGATGAGGACTATAGCGCCCGGCATGCCTTGCTCAGTGACACGTCACCTGTACATTTTCGCCCATTTGGCGGGCTAGACGGTGAGCCGGCTGTAAAAAAGCTGTAAAAGTTCGCGCGGAGGGCGTGCCGTGATGAGAGGCACGGATTCTATGGCAGCAAACGGAAGACTACGTTGCTCGAAAGCGTGCCGACTGGCGTCACCACCTGGACTTCTCCGCTGCTTGCGCCGGCTGGCACCGTAGTCGTGATTTCGGAACTTGAAACCACGGCGAACACGGCCGCAGTGCCGCCAAAGCTCACGCTGGTCGTGCCGGTAAGGTTGGTCCCCAGAATCCTGACGGGCGTTCCCACCGCGCCGGACGGAGGCAGCAGCTTCACAAACGCGCCCAGACCGACAGACAGACCGTAGACTGTGCCGTAATTGTAGGTCCCGCCATCCCATGTCGCGCCGAAGAACCCTCCGGTGGTTCCCTGGATGATCCCGGCTTGGTGCACCGCGTTCGAACCGGTGAAGCTGTGCAGCGTCGTCAACGCGCCACTCGAGACGATCTCGAAGACCGTGCCGCCGCCGGTAGCCCCTCCGGCCGACGTGGTCCCGTAGAAATTACCATCGGTGGCCTGGACCAGCGCGGCATCGGGGGACGCACCGTCCGCGCATCCGGTTTGGGAGCAGAAGCTGTACAGCGTCGTGAGCGTGCCAGTCGAGGTGATTTTGAAAACCGTGCCGGCGCCGTTGGCGCCGCCACCTGTGGTGGTGCCATAGAAATTTCCATCGGCGGCCCAAACAAGACCGGCGTTGGGCAGTTCACCATCCGTGCATCCGCTTTGCGCGCAGAAACTATAAAGCGTGGTCAGCGTGCCGCTGGATGTGACTTCAAAGACCGTACCCCCGTTGTTGGCTCCGCCTGCGGACGTGGTCCCATAGAACTCCTCATTAGCTGCCTCGACCAGCACCGCCTGGGGGTGTTGGCCGTCGACGCACACCGCCTGCACCGCTTTTTCGCAGAACGTGTAGAGCGTGGTTAGGACCCCGCCGGGCGTGATTTTGAAGACCGTGCCACCGTTATTGCCGCTTCCGCCATTCGCGGTTGTTCCGTAGAAGTTGCCATCGCTGCCCTGAGCCAGCCCGGCCCAGGGAGTTTGGCCGTCCGTGCCATCAAAACTGTGCAGCGTGATCAGCGCACTCGGCGTGACTTGGAAGACCGTGCCAAGGCCGTTCGCCCCGCCCTCTACCGTCGTGCCGTAGAAGTACCCATTGGGCGCCTGAACCAGCCCGGCCAAGGGATATGCGCCGTCCGCGCACGCGCTTTGGGAGCAAAAACTGTGTAGCGTCGTCAGCGTTGCTTGCGGAGTGATTTTGAAAATAGTGCCCGAGCCATAAGCCCCGCCATTCTCAGTGGTGCCGTAGCCATCCCCGTTGTCGGCTTGTATCAGCGCCGCATAGGGGTTCGCCCCATCCGTGCCAACAAAGGTGTGTAGCGTGACAAAAGTCTGTGCGGATAAAGTGAACGCCGCCGCTGTGCACCACGCAAATACAGCGCACGCCCTAGTTCCCCGGTTCAGTTTGCCCATCCGCTCACGATTCGTTCCATTGATGCGTTACTCTTGGGACTATTATACACGCATCGCCTAATCGTGCCGGGAATTATGGGCCCACCGGAAACGGCCGGTTGCTGAAAAGAATGGCAGTGGGCGTCACCACTTGCACCAACCCATAGGTCGCGCCCGTTGGCACGGCGGTGGTGATTTCCAAATCCGAGACTACCGTGAACGCAGCCGCGGTACCGTTAAAGCTGACGCTGGTGGCGCCGGTCAGATTGGTCCCCAGAATCTCGACCGCCGTCCCCACCGGTCCGGAGACCGGGAGGGTTTTCACAAACGGGCCAAGGCCAACCGATAGCCTGAAGATTGTACCGCAGCCGTTGCCGGACGAGCAGCCACCAACGTCGGCGCCGCCGTAGTTCGTGGTCCCGTAGAAGCTCCCGTTGGTATCCTGGACCAGCGCCGCATCCGGGATCTCGCCATCGGGGCATTCGCCTTCCGAGCAGAAATTGTACAAAGTCGTGAGCCCGCCGCCCGACCCGATCTTGAAGATCGTGCCACAGCCGGAGCCGGAAGGACAGACCCCGCCATAGGTCGTGGTCCCGTAGAAGTCCCCGTCGGAGCCCTGGACCAGCCCTCCATTGGGGTATGAGCCGTCTGCGCAGCCGCTTTGGGAGCAGAAGCTGTAAAGCGTCCACAGCGGGCCTCCACCGAGACCAATCTTGAAGACTGTCCCCAGGCCGCGGGCGCCACCTGCTTGCGTGGTGCCGTAGAGGTAGCCGGCGCTGTCGGTACCCTGGACGAGCCCCGCGACAGGGATGCCGCCGTCGCTGCAGCCGGGTAAAGAACAGAAACTGTATAACGTGGTCAGCGTCCCGGCAGGCGTGATTTGGAAGATCGTTCCGCAGCCGGGCTCGGTACAGTTTGCCCCGCCCGTCTCGGTGGTCCCGTAGAAGTTGCCATTGGTGGCCTGGATCAGGCCTGCGCCTGGTTCCTCGCCGTCCGCGCAGTTTGGTTGGGAGCAGAAGCTGTAGAGCGTCGTGAGGGTGCCGCTCGGCGTGATCTTGAAGACGGTCCCAAAAGCCCCGTTAGCTCCGCCGCCCGACGTTGTGCCGTAAAATGCTCCGCCGTATTGGACCAGCGTCCCTTCGGGGTATGCGCCATCGGTGCATCCGCTTTGGGAACAGAAGCTATAAATCGTCGTGCGCGTGCCGCCCGGGGTGATTGCGAATACCGTGCCCAGGTCGTTGGCCCCGCCCCTGTAAGTTGTTCCGTACAGGTTCCCGTTTGTGGCTTGAACGAGCCCTCCGTAGGGGAATTTTCCGTCCGGACAGCCTTCTTGCACGCAAAAGTTATAAAGGGTGGTCAGCGTGCCGCCCGGCGTGATCTTGAAGATCGTGCCGCCGCGCTGGTTTGCCCCATCGTTGATCGTGGTCCCATACAAGTTTCCGTCGAGACCCTGGACCAGCCCCGCTATGGGCGTGACGCCGTCGGTGCCGTCAAAGCTATGCAGTGTGGTGAAGATCTGCGCGGGCAGGGTGATCGCCGCCGCTGCGAATAGCACGACAAGAGTGCATACCCTCGTCCCGCGGTTAATCTTACTGATCGCGTTACAAATTGGTTTCACAGATACCCTCCTGTTCGACACGTGTTTCTACTCTGGCTGAGGGAGCCAAAAGTATTATACACGCATCGACGGATCGGGCATATCGGCAGGGAAAGCGGCTATGGCAGCACCTGGAAGTTTACGTTGCGCGTGCTCAGCGTGCCTGAGGGCGTGGTCACTTCGACATTGCCGGTGGTTGCACCCGCGGGTACGGTAGTAGTGATTAAGGTTCTCGAAACCACGGTGAACGCAGCTGGCGTGCCGTTGAAGGTGACGTTCGTTGCGCCGGTGAGATCGGTTCCCAGAATCCCGATGGCCGCGCCAGTCTTGCCGGAGGTAGGAAGCGTCTTAACGAAGGGGGCCAGACCTACAGACAGGCTGAAGACGGTGCCCTGGTTGCTGGCCCCTCCATAGGCCGTCGTACCGTAGAAATCCCCATTAGTAGCCTGGACGATCCCAGCTTCTGGGCCTTCGCCGTCCGTGCAGCCGCTTTGGGAACAGAAGCTATATAGTGTCGTCAGCGTGCCACTCGGGGCGATTTTGAAGATCGTCCCCCAGTAGAGGTTGGCGCCGCCATCATATGTTGTCCCGTAGAAGTCTCCATTGCTGGCCTGGACCAGCGCCGCATAGGGGGCTGAGCCGTCCGGGCACCCGCTTTGGGAGCAGAAAGCGTATAGCGTTGTCAGTGTACCACTCGGGGTGATTTTGAAGACCGTACCGGCGTTGTTGCCCCCGCCCTGTGTTGTCCCATACAGGTCCCCACTTCCGCCCTGGACTAGCCCAGCGGAGGGTCCTGCGCCGTCCGCGCAAGCGAATTGGGAGCAGAAGCTGTATAGCGTCGTCAGCGCGCCGCTGGGGGCGATTTTGAAGACCGTGCCTTCGCCGCTGACCCCGCCGGACCAGGTTGTCCCATAGAGGTCCCCATTGGTAGCTTGGACCAGGCCCGCCTCGGGGCCTTGGCCGTCACTACAGTCGGTTTGGGCGCAGAAGCTATATAGCGTCGTCAGCGTGCCGCCCGTGGTGATTTTGAAGACCGTCCCACAGCCGCTAGGTGCGCAGTTTGCCCCGCCACCAACCGTTGTCCCGTAGAAGTCCCCGCTCGCGGCCTGGACCAGCCCCGCGGAGGGGTGTTCGCCATCCGTGCATCCGCTTTGGGCGCAGAAGCTGTATAGCGTCGTCAGCGTGCCGCTGGCGGCGACCTTGAATACCGTACCACAGGCGTTCGCCCCACCGGCATACGTTGTCCCGTAAAAGTCCCCATCGGTGGCTTGGATGAGCCCAACGCGACTGTACTGGCCGTCCGAGCAATCACTTTGGGCGCAGAAGCTGTAAAGCGCAGTCAATGCTCCGCTCGGTGTGATTTTGAAGATTTCGCCATAGTCACTAACGCCGCCGAAGATCGTTGTCCCATAGAAGTCCCCATTGGTTGCCTGGACTAGCCCCGCCAGCGAGTATCGGCCGTCCGCGCCGTCGAAGCTGTGCAGCGTAGTGAAAGTCTGCGCGCGCAGGACCACCGCCGCTGCTGGGAATAATCCAAGAACAACGCACGCCCAGTGCAACTTATTAACGATCCGTTTCATCGGTGCGCTCCTTGTTGGATCATTATACACGCACCGCCTGACCGGCCTATTCCGCGCGCAGAGCGTCCACCGGATTGACCGACGCCGCCCGACGCGCGGGAATGTAGCTGGCCAAAATCGCCGCGACGCCGAGTGCCGCAGCCACTCCCGCCAATATCTCCGGGTCCGCCGAGCGCACGCCGAAGAGCAGGTCGCGCAGTAGAGTCGCCGCGGCCACCGAGCACACCAGTCCGATGCCGATGCCGAGCGCGATCAGCCACCCCGCCTCTCTCAAAATGAGCCGGTACACGGTGCCCCGCTGCGCTCCCAGCGCCATGCGCACTCCGATCTCGCGCGTTCGCCGGCTTACCGAGTAAGCGATCACGCCGTACAGTCCGGCCGCGCCCAGCAGCAGCGCCAGCAGCGCGAAGCCGCCCACAAGCCACGCCGAGCAACGCCGCAGGTAAGCGGCCGGCGTGTTGTCGATTCTCTGGCTCATGGTCCGCGGGTCGAACGTGGCGATGCCCGGATCGATGCGGTGAATGGCGGCAGCCAGCGTGGGGAGCAGCGCCTGCTCGTTTCCAGCGGTGCGCACGACCAGGGAAAAATGGTCGTCGGGATCCTGGTTGAAGGCCACGTATAAGGTGGGCCAGGTGGTCTCGTCCAGCGCGCCTTCCTTAATATCCTCTACGATGCCGACGACCTGCATGGGCGGCGAAGTTGCGCCAGAGTAGGCCATCTGCATCCCGACCGGGTCCTCGCCGGGGAAATATTTTTCCGCCAGGGCGCGGTCGATGATGACGACCGGCGGCTTCGAGGCGCCGTCTGCCTCTGTGAAATAACGGCCGCGCAGCAGCTTCGCGCGAAGCGTGGCGAAATAGCCGGCGCTCACTTGCCGGTAGCCGACTTCATTGTGCTCGCCGTGGAAGGGATGGCCGATCACGCGGATCCACATGGTGTTGCCGCCGTTGACCGGCAGCATGCTGGAGAGCGCCACCGACTGCACGCCCGGCAGGCTCGAGACCCGGCTGGTCACCTCGCGGGCCAGCGCTACCGTTTTGGCATCGCTGTCACGGATGGAATCCGGCTCGGCTATCCGCATTGTCGCCAGATGGTCCGGCTGCATGCCAATATCCACGTGCAGCAGACGGTAGAAGCTCTTGCCCAGCAGCCCCGCGCCGACCAGCAACACCACGGCGATCGCCAGTTCGAGCACCACCAGGTTGGCGCCGAACCTGCGCCAGGTCGTGCCCGCGGAACCGCGGCCGCCTTCCGCGAGGCCCGCACGAAGGTCCGGGGAGAAGGATCGCGCCGCCGGGGTGATGGAGAAAAGCGCTGCCACGGCTACGGAGACCGCCGCCGCGAATGCCATCACCCGGAAATTCATGCCGAGACCTTGGAGGAAGGGCATGGCGGCCAGTTGGTCGGCGCCAATGAGACTGAGGAGGAGCTGCATGAGCCACCGGGCGGAAATCAGGGCGAGCAGGGTGGCGGCGGCCACAAGAACCACCGATTCCGTGACGAATTGGCCGACCAAGCGGGCGCGGGAGCCCCCCAGCGCGCTACGCACGGCCATCTCGCGCTTGCGGCTTTCGGCGCGCACCAGCATCAGGCTGGTCACGTTTACGCAGGCGATGAGCAGGAGAAGCCCGGCGCCGCAGAGCAGCACGATCAGGATGGGGCGGATATGCCCAACCTCCAACTCGATGAGAGGAATCACCGAGCCGCCCTGGCCGCGATTGGAGGAATACTGCTTTTCCAACTCTCCGGCGATCAGTTTGATATTGGCGTCCGCGGTTTGGACGGAAACGCCGTCGCGCAACCGCGCCAGGCCATGGAGACTGTGACAGCCGCGCTGCGGGTAACAAGAGCTACCGGTGGTGTGCAGCGCGGCCCAGAACTCCGCGGGTCCCGTGGCGGCGAAATGAAAATCGCGCGGCAGCACGCCGACGATCGTATTTGCTTGGCCGTTGAGCGTCACTGTCTGGCCCAAGACGGCCGCATTTCCCGCGTATCGTTTCTGCCAGGCAGCGTAGCTCAGGATGACCGTGCGCGGCGCTGCGGGAGAATCCTCGCCCGTGCGAAAATCGCGGCCCAGCGCGGGAGTTACACCAAGAGTTTTGAAGAATCCGGCGGTCACCTCCGCGCCGCTTACTACCTCGGCGCCCGATCCGGTGCGCAGGGTGAAGCCAGTACCCTCGAAGGCGTCCGCGGCGGTGAAGACCTTGTTGAGCCTTTTCCAGTCGAGGTAGTCCGGATACGAAAGAGGGCAGAGCGGGCAGAACTGGACCGTCTCGAAGAGGCCGACCAGGCGGACGGGATCGCGGTAGGGCAGAGGCTTGATCAGCGTGGCATCCACAAATGCGAAGATGGCCACGCTGGCGCATATGCCCAGGCCCAGCACCAGCACGGCCGTGCAGGTGAAGCCGGGATTCTTGCGCAGTTGGCGGAGCGCATAGCGGGTATCCCGCAGCAGGTTTTCGAGAACCGGTACGCTGCGGCGATCGCGGTATGCCTCTTTCGCCGGTTCCACGCCGCCAAGTTTCAGGATCGCCTCGCGGCGCGCCTGGTCCGGACGCATGCCGGCGCGCAGGTTGTCGGCGATGTGCAGTTGCAGATTAGATTCAATCTCATCCGCCAAATCGCGATCCCGGCGTCCGCCGGACCACAAGCCGGCCAGCCGGACGAGCCACGCACGAAGCCGCCTCATGCGATATCTCCCGAGGGCGGCAGAAAACGCGCGAGAATCGAGGCCGCCTGCTGCCAATTCCGGGCTTCCTTCGCCAGTTGCCGGCGGCCGCTGCGCGTAAGTTTGTAAAACTTGGCTTTGCGGTTGTTCTCCGATACGCCCCATTCGGAGGCGATGGAGCCTTCCTGCTCCAGTTTCAGGAGTGCGGGATATAGCGTGCCGTAGTTCAGAGAGAGAAGATTTCCGCTGGTCTGCTCAATGCGGCGCGCAATGCCGTATCCGTGCAGAGGTCCCAGGGTCTCGATGGTTTTCAGAACCATCAGGGCCAGGGTGCCTTGCCATACATCGGTTTTTTCGTTCATGGCGGTCCTATTGTTTACCCATAGAGACTGTAACACCGTTTGTATGGGAAAGCAATAGGACGCGGCACGCGCGAGGCCGTGCGCCCGTTATGGCAGAAACCGGTAACCTACACCATGCACCGTCAGGAAATGCCGGGGCGCATTAGGCTCCGGCTCCAGTTTCTGGCGCAGCTTCACCACGTGCGCGTCCACCGTGCGCGTGTTGGGGAAAAACTCGTAGCCCCATACCGAATTCAGAATCATGTCGCGGGTCAGGGGCCGGTCCGGGTTCTGCAGGAAATAGGTCAGCAGATTGTATTCCGCGGGCGTCAGCTTCAGCTCTTCGCCCCGCCGGCTGACGATGCGGCGTTCCAGGTCCACCTGTACTTCGCTGAAGTGTACGACCTTGCGCGCCTCCGGAGACGTTCGCCGCAGTACCGCGCGGATGCGCGCCAGCAACTCACGCGTCCCGAACGGCTTGACCACGTAATCGTCGGCGCCGATCTCGAGCAGCAGCACCTTGTCGATCTCGTCGCCCAAGGCGCTGAGCACGATGATGGGCGTGACCACCTGCGCGGCGCGCAGTTGCTTGCAGATCTCCACGCCGTTCATGCCCGGCAAGCGCAGATCCACCAGGATCAGGTCGGGCTTGAGCAGCAGGGATTTCTCATAGCCCGCCCGGCCATCCGCCACCAGCACGGCGCGAAACCCTTCCTGCTCCAGCATCACGCCGATAGTATCGCGCAGGCTCTCGTCGTCGTCGATCACCAGAATGGTCTGCATGCGGGCTAAGTTATCTATTGTATCTAAACGGGATTACAGACTTTGTAAACTACGCATGGTAAGCTCGACAATAAAGGGCACGGCAGATTTCACATGCGGGTCACGGTCATTGGCACGGGATACGTCGGAACGGTAACGGGCGCTTGCTTGTCCTATTGCGGGCATCGCGTCACGTGCGTGGACACCGATGCGCAGAAGATCGAGAAGCTGCGCCGCGGCGAAATGCCCATCTATGAGCCCTGCCTGGAGGAACTGCTGCAACTGGCGATGGCCCGCGGCGGCATCGACTTTGCCACCGAACTGGCCGCCCCGGCCGCGGAAAGCGACGTGATATTCATCGCGGTGGGGACGCCGCCGCTCGCGACGGGCGAGGCCAACCTCTGCTACCTGGAGGCAGCCGCGCGCAGCATCGGGGCGGCCATGGACGATCGAAAGTTCCGCGTGGTGGTGAATAAGTCCACAGTCCCGGTGGGCAGCGGCAACCTGGTGGAGACGCTGGTGCGCGAGGGTATTGGGGACACCCACCCGGGCGAACGGAAGAGCATCCGCTTCGGTGTGGCCAGCAATCCGGAGTTCCTTCGGGAAGGCAGCGCCATCGCGGATTCGCTGTATCCGGACCGCATCGTACTAGGCGCCGAAGAAGAATGCACGTTGCAGGTGCTGCGCGAATTGTATGGGCCGCTGGTGGCGCAGAGCTTCGAAGCGCCCGAATTCCTGCCGCGCCCGGCGGCTGTGACCCAGGTTCCAGTCGTCACCACGACGCTGACCAGCGCGGAGATGATCAAGTATGCCGCCAATGCTTTTCTAGCGGTGAAGATCGGCTTCGCCAATGAGGTGGCCAATATCTGCGAGCGAGTCGGCGCGGAGGCCCCCGAAGTGATGGCGGGCATCGGGCTGGACGCGCGGATCGGATCGCGCTTCCTGAATCCCGGCTTGGGCTGGGGCGGCAGTTGTTTCGGCAAGGACATCCAATCGCTGCTGCACACCGCGCGCGAGTACGGCTATCAGAGCCGCTTGTTGGAGGCCGCTCTGGAGGTGAACCGAGCGCAGCGCCAATTGGTGATCCAGAAGCTGCAGGAGAAGTTGTTCATCCTGAAGGGCCGCACCATCGCGCTGCTGGGCCTGGCGTTCAAACCCGAGACCGACGACCTGCGCGACGCGCCCAGCCTGCAGATTGCCGGGCGGCTGCTGCAAATGGGCGCGCGGGTGAAGGCTTACGATCCGATCGCCATGCAGGCGTGCCGCGAGAACCATCCGGCGCTGCGGATTCAGTACTGCGAATCGGCGGAGGATGCGGCCCAGGATGCCGACGCGCTGGTGCTGGTGACGGAATGGAAGCAGTTCGCGCACCTGGATTTGACCGGCATCGCGAAGCGCATGGCGCGCGCGATCCTGGTGGACGGCCGCAATCTGTTCAATCCGGATGCCGCACGGCAGGCGGGGTTCGACTACTGCGGTATCGGTCGTCCGCAGCGCGCCGCGCGGCACAATGGCACGGCGGTGCCCAGCCACGCAACGTAGCGGCGGACCACCCGCCGTAACATGTGTAACATAATAACGTTGAAATCAGCCGATTTCCCGGACCCAATCTATCGAATTAATTAAAATATTAAGAATATTCGAAAATAAATCGTTTACCGGTGAACTTGCCGCAGTAGAATAAGGAGAAATATGGATGAATCCGCAGCCGGCCTGGCCGGCAAGCATTGTATTCCCTGCAAAGGAGGCGTGCCTCCGCTGCAGGGCGAGCAGTTGAAGCAGCTATCCGCGCAAGTGCCCGATTGGAAGGTGATCGACAAGCATCACCTCGCTAAGACCTTCGTTTTTCCGGACTTCAAGACCGCTCTGGCATTCGTGAATCGCGCGGGTGCGGTAGCGGAAGCCGAGGGGCACCATCCCGACCTATTGCTCACCTGGGGGCGCGTGGACGTCAAGACATATACACATAAGATCGACGGGCTGACGGAGAGCGATTTCATTCTCGCGGCCAAGATCGATCGAGAATTCTCCGATAAGTGACCCACGATGGCGTACGATCGCGATCTGGCTTATATTCACGACACGGGCTTCACCGGTTTCATCAAGAAGGCCGCGCCGGGGTTGTTGCACCTGCTGCGGCAAAACCGGATTCTGGGTGGGTGCGTAGTGGATGCGGGCTGCGGCAGCGGCGTCTGGGCGCGCGAACTGAGCGAACGCCGCTATGACGTCCTGGGGATCGATGTATCGGCCCACATGATCCGGCTGGCGCGCAAGCAGGCGCCGGCGGCAAAGTTTCAAATCGGGTCGTTCTTGAGCGCCGAGCTGCCGCCCTGCGACGCCGTGACTTCGATCGGCGAATGCGTCAACTATGCGTTCGACCGGCGGAGCGGCAAGAAAGGGCTGGCGGACTTTTTCCATCGCGTGCACGGGGCACTGCGCCCCGGCGGCGTGTTGGTTTTCGACATCGTGGAACCCGGAGTGGTCGCGGAGGGGACGCCCCAGAGAAAATTCCTGGAAGGACCCGACTGGGCGATACTTCTGGAAGTGCGGGAGGACCGCAGGCGCAGAACGCTGACGCGGCAGATCGCGAGCTTCCGGCGCATGGGAAAGCTTTACAGGCGCAGCGAAGAGATACACCGTTTGCATTTGTACTCCGGTTCCGAGTTGCTCGCCGAACTGAACCGGGCGGGCTTCGAGGCGCGGATGCTGGGCGGGTATGGACGATTCCGATTCCCCAAAGCGCATGTCGGGTTCCTGGCGCGGAAGCCGGGTTAGGCTGCCCACGTTACTGCGGACGCCGGATCGCGATACCCATCGGTTCGCCTGCCCATGCGGCCAGCATCAATAAATCGTCTTCGGCGGCGCCGGTCAGCTCGCGCACGCGCGCCATGGGCTCCGGATGATCGCGCTCCACGCGCTTGGGATCGTCATAAACGCGCAGACCGCGCTCGACGCCGTAGGCCTTCAGTTCGTCGCGCTCGCGCCGGCTCAGCACGCCGGTCTGGGGAATCCGGATGGCCACTAGCGGCAATCCGTTCACGGTAAGGCTGCCTTCCGGAAATAGATGTTCCACGGAGTGCATGGGGGGAATGCGCCGGTCGGGCTTATCGCTGCCGTAGCTGCGCATGGCTTCCGCATAGGTCAGTCGCGGGAATGGAAACTCGACCCGGAACCCCGCCACCTGGCACACCCAGGTCGATCTGCGTGAATTCCGGCTGGCGGTCGGTGCGCAATCTTCATCGCGGAAGCAGCGCACGATCTGGAAGTATTTGTCGAAGCCCGCGATCATCAGCAGTTGCTTGAAGATTTGCGGCGATTGCCGCAGAGCGTAGAAAGTGCCCGGCTGCACGCGGCTGGGCACCAGGTAATCGCGCGCACCTTCCGGCGTGGAGCGGGTCATGAAAGGCGTCTCGATTTCGAGGAAGCCCTGCCCGTTCAGGCATTCGCGCACGGCGAACGAGATCTTCGACCGCAGGATGATCTTGCGCTGCATGTGCGGGCGGCGCAGATCCACGTAGCGGTATTTCAGCCGCACCTCTTCAGCCACATCCACGGTCTCTTCCATGGGGAAAGGCGGCGTGCGGGATTCGTTCAGGATCCAGATTTTTTCCGCGAAAAGCTCGACTGCGCCGGTCTCCAGCGTGGGATTGACAGCATCCGCGCTGCGCAGCGCGACGGTGCCTTCCACCGCGATCGCGTACTCCGGACGGACCTGCACGGCTCTGCGGTGCGCGGCTTCATCCGCATCGGCGTGAATCGCAATCTGCGTGACGCCGTCCCGCAGATGGATGAAGATCACCGAGATCGCGGTGACGGTGGACCCAGACCATTAACAAGGCGCGCGCGCCAGCGTCGGCCCCGCGCAACTGCCCACAGGTGTGCGTACGCCGTAAGCTGCCAAGCAAATCAAGTTGCGTTTCCATTTAAGAGATGCATCGACACGCTAGTCGATGCTCACCGGAGGGATGACAACCGGCTTAACACGGGGCGCTACAATTCGGTTATGCATCGAGCCTTCCTCGCGCTTCTCGCGGCGTCCAGCCTGTTCGCGCAGAAGCTTCCCTTCGACGCGCAAGCGCTGCTCGATTTGGCGCGCATCGGCGATCCACAAGTCTCTCCCGACGGCCGCCTGGTGGCGTTCCAGGTCCAGACCATTGATGTGCCCAACAACCGGAAAATCACGCAAATCTATGTGACGCCGGTCGCGGGCGGTGTCCCGAGACAGCTTACGCAAGCCGGGCAGGATAATGAGCGGCCGCGCTGGTCGCCCGATTCGCGGCGCATCGCATTCGTCTCGGACCGCGCTGGCGCTTCGCAGATCTGGCTGATGGACGCGGACGGATCGAACCCGCGGCAGGTGACCAATCTATCGACCGAAGCGGGCGGGATTCTATTTTCGCCCGACGGCAAGAACCTGGTTTTCACGAGTGACGTGTACCCCGAATGCGGCGCAAACGATGCCTGCAACAAGAAAGCGTTGGACGACGAAAAAAACGGCAAAGTGAAGGCGCGCATCTATGCCAACTTACTGTACCGCCACTGGAATCGGTGGCAAGGCGCGCGCCGCAGCCATTTGTTGGTAGTTCCGGTTACGGGCGGAGATCCCAAAGACTTGACTCCGTCGCCGGACGGCTCCGAGGTTTGCTATTCGGCGAACGCCGATGCCGTACCCGCTACCAGCACCAATTCCGACCTCTACGCGGTTTCGATGGCCGGCGGCGCGGCGCGCAAGATCACCAGCAATCCGGGCGCGGACAGCGGGCCGCAATACTCCCCGGATGGCAAGTATCTGGCTTGGCGCGCGCAGATCCGGCCGGGTTATGAAAGTGACCGCTGGCGGCTGTGGGTGATGGAGCGAACTACCGGCAGAGTCGTGGACTTGACGGAGAACATGGACCGTTGAGGATCGCGGACGCCAAGCGATCCAGTTCAAGTCCGTGAAGGGCGGCGAGGCGCGTGTGGCAGTGAACGGCGACAACCACCTGGACGAGATGCAGTTCACGCCGGATGGCAAAACGCTGATCTACACGCAACAAAGCGGCACGCAACCGGCGGAGATTTACCGCGCGTCCGAAAGTGGGGGCGCAGCGGTGGCCTTGACACACTTCAACGATGCCCTGCTGAACGGCCACGAGACGACGCCCCTGGAAGAGTTCTGGGTGGATGGCGCGGACGGCGCGCGCGTGCAGAGCTTTGTGGTGAAGCCTTACGGCTTTCGGGAAGACGGGAAGTATCCGGTGTTAATGCTGATTCACGGCGGGCCGCAAGGCGCGTGGGGGCATAGCTGGACCTATCGCTGGAACGCGCAGGTGTTTGCCGCGGCCGGATACGTGGTGGTAATGCCCAATCCGCGCGGGTCGACGGGCTATGGGCAGAAGTTCATCGACGAGATCAATGGCGATTGGGGCGGCCGCGCGTTCGACGACATCATGGCGGTGGCCGATCACGTGGTCACCAGCTTGCCTTATGCGGATGGCAGCCGGATGGCCGCGGCCGGCGGCTCCTACGGCGGATATATGATCGACTGGATTCTCGGCCATACGCAGCGCTTCAAGGCGCTGGTCTCGCACGACGGCGTGTACGATTTGCGCAGCGAGTTCGGCGAAACGGAGGAGCTGTGGTTCCCGCTTTGGGAATTCGGCGGCGCGCCGTGGGACAATCCCGAGAGTTACGGCCGCTGGTCGCCCAGTCTATTCGTGAAGGAGTTCCACACGCCCACGCTGGTGATCCATGGTGAGCTCGATTATCGCGTGCCGGTGGGCCAGGGTCTGCAACTGTTCACCGCGCTGCAACTGCAGAAGGTGCCTTCCAAGCTGCTGCTGTTTCCCGATGAAGGACACTGGGTGCTGAAGCCGCAGAACAGCCTGCTGTGGTACAAGACCTTCATCGATTGGATCGATTCCTGGACTAAAAAGTGAAACTCATTATTGCGCTTGTAGCTGTCTTGGTGGTGGCGGCGGTGGTGGTGCTTGCGGCTCTGTCCGCGACCCCCGCCATCTCCATGGACCCGCCGGTAAAGGCTATCGGCGCCAGTACGCCTGTGAAGGTGGAAATCACCGGCCCCTACGGACTCCGCCGTATCACTGCGGTCCTGGAACAAAACGGCGCGCGTTACCCGGTTTACGACCAGCACAATCCCGCGCGCAGGCTGCTCTTTATGCGGCTGCGCGAAGCCCCTCACGCGATTAGCTTTCCGGTGGGCAAGCAGCAGGCGCCGGCGCTAAAGGCGGGGAAAGCCACCCTGATCGTGGAAGCGCAATCGAACGACTTCCTGGGCCGCACGACCAGCGCGAGCTTCGATCTGGATGTGGTCCTGGAACCGCCGCGCCTTGCCGTGGATGAGGCGCAGCATTACATCAACCAGGGCGGCAGCGAGCTGGTTACATTCACTGTCACAGGCGACTGGAGCGAGGCGGGCGTCAAGGTGGGACCGTACACGTTCCGCAGCTTTCCGATGCCGGGGCGGCCTAAGAACGAGCGATTCTCGCTCTTCGCTTTCGCGTGGGATCTTCCTGTGGACACCGTGCCGCACGTCTATGCGCGCAACGCGGCGGGCACGGAAGTCACCGCGCGATTCTGGTTCAAGATCTTTCCCAAGCCATTCCGCACGCGCGACCTGGAAATCACGGACGCGTTTCTGGATAAAGTGGTGAATCAGATCGATCCGGGAGGCTCGGGCGATCTGCTCACGCGCTTCCTGCACATCAACCGCGATCTGCGCAAGCAGAACAATCAGGCGTTGGCGGATTTGCGGCTGAAGACCGAAGAGCGGGTGCTGTGGAACGGCCCGTTCTCGCAGCTTGCGAATTCGCAGGTGGAAGCGCACTTCGCGGATGTGCGCAGCTACATCTATAAAGGCAAGAAAGTGGACCAGCAGGTACACCTGGGATTCGATCTGGCAGTAACCGCGCATGTGCCAGTCGTGGCGGCGAATGACGGGCGCGTGGTGTGGGCGTCGGACCTGGGCATCTATGGGAACTGCATCGTGCTCGACCACGGGTATGGACTGCAATCGATTTACGGCCATCTTAGCCGGATCGA